>JAUHYW010000155.1 GCA_030426085.1 bacterium
CCCGACTCCGCGCATGTGCGTGTGGATGTCGACGCAGCGCTCCCACTCCAACGCCTCGTTCAGCCTGGTCCTGTGAGGTCGATCGCTGTGTGAGCTCATGCGCAGACGGATCCGTATCGCGTGGGCACCACCGTCTGCCCCCGCTCGCCCCGGGCCCCGTCGGCCGTCGGCGGGGCGACGCCCGCCGCGTCGAGCAGGCGGGCGCTGCCCAGCAGGACCGCGCGCCCGTCGACGGTCGACGCCAGCCCCAGCCCCGCCCGGACCTCGGGGCGCCGCACCGTCAGCCGCCGGTGATCGAGGCCGCGCCGGTCGGCCTCGGCGGTGATCGCCTTGCCGATGGGGTGGCTCTGATCGCGCTCGGCGGCCGCCGCCAGCCGCAGGATCGCGTCGGCGTCCAGCGGGCCGGGGGCGTCGATCGCGACGACCTCGAAGCGGTCGAGGGTCAGGGTGCCGGTCTTGTCGAAGACCACGGTGTCGATCTCTTCGAGCAGGTCGAGGGTGCGGCCGTCCTTGACGAGCAGGCCGGCCCGGGCGGCGGCGTCCATCGTGTGCAGGACGCTGGTGGGCGCGGCGACCCACAGCAGATCGGCGCAGTTGCCCCACACGCAGCCGACCGCCGCCAGCGGCCCCCGGACGAGCCACGCCCCGGCCGCGAGGGCCAGCGTGGGGCGCACGGTGGCGTCGACGACCGCCTCGCTGCGCTGGGTGACCGCCTGCTCGTAGGAGTCGGTCGCCTGCACCAGCGCCTGCAACCGGGCGGCCTCGGTCTCGGCGCCGGCCCGCTCGACGCGCACCCGGGCCCGCCCGACGACCACCTGGGTCGAGGCCCGCACCGCGTCGCCCGCCACCCGGTCGAGCAGCCGGCTCTCGCCGGTGAAGGCCCGGGCGTCGACCGCGATCACGCCCTGGGTCACCACCCCGTCGACGGGCACCGGGCGGCCGGCGGAGACGATGATCACCTCCCCCGCGGCGACCTCGGCCAGCGGCACCTCGACCGGCTCGCCGCCGCGGCACACCACCGCCGTCTCGGACCACGCGGCGAACGCCGACTCGAGGTTGGCCCGCGCCGAGCGCCGGGTCAGGTGCCGCGCCCGCTGGCCGGCCGCGGCGACGGTCACCCCCAGGCCGAGCGCGACGAAGCTGCCGCTGGCCAGCACCATCAGGGTCGAGGCGCCGAGCAGGATCTGGAAGCTGACGGTGCGGGCGACGACCAGATCGTGCCACGCCCGCCCGAGGACCGGCGCCGAGGCGACGACCAGCACCGGCACCGCGATCGGGGTCAGCGCCGCCGCTCCCAGGGCCCCGCCCATGGCCAGCGCGGCCCCGCTGGCCGACACCGCCAGCGCCCGGTCGAGGCGGGCCCGCTCGGCGTCGTCGGCGCGGGGCGGCGCGGCGGGCTCCGGCGGGGCGGGCGGCACAGCGGGCGGATCGGGGGGTGTGGGGCGTCGCCCCCGGCGGCGGGCGCGCCAGTCGTCGACGCGCCCGGCGGCCGCCACGAGCGCGCCGGCGGCGAGCAGGTGCAGGATCATGCCGCGGCGGTGATCCGGCGCACGAAGTCGGGGTCGAGCGCGCCGTCCACCTCGATCGAGTAGCGGAACCACGGCGCCGGCTCGACCCCGTGGTAGTCCCGGTCGTTGAACCAGAATACCCGGCTCTCGACAGGCAGCTTGCGCCGCGCCCGCTCGCTCCACAGGAAGTAGTGCTTCGGCCGGCCGGGCACGAAGATGATGTGCTCCCGCAGCCCGGGTTCGTCCCCCGCGCAGTCCCGATGGGTCGGGCCCCGGTGGTCCGGGTCGAGCCCGTAGACGACGCAGCGGGTGATCGTGACGAACGGCAGCCGGCGCACGAAGCGCACCGTGTGGGGGAAGAGCCGGCGGGCCTCGTCGGAGAAGTCGCGCCCGGCCCCCGGCGGCCCGCCCTCGGGGGCCAGCATGGGATAGGCGACGCTCCACGGGAAGTGCACCCCGTGGCGGTGCTTGAGGTAGAGCATCTGCCGCCGGCCGAAGCAGTGCTCCGACGCGTCGCCCGGCCGATGGCCCACCCGGCGCGCGGCGAGGAAGGCGTCGGGGTCATCGGCCAGGGCGATGAAGCGGTCGAGCTCGTCCGGCCCGAAGCCGGCGATGACCTCTTCGGCGTCGACGTAGGCCGGCTCGGGGTGGGACGAGGTGGCCCACCCCAGCGAGCGCAGCCCCGCGCCGCAGAAGCCGGGGTCGGTCAGGCACAGGCCCAGCGCGATCTCGTCGTCGATGGCTTCGAAGTCACCGGTGTCGACCGCGCCTTCGAGGTCGATGTACGGCCGCCCGAACACGCCGTTGAGCTCCAGCATGACCCCCCCGGATCGAGACAACGTGACACCGACGATACTCTCGGGGACACGGCGCCCGATAGCCGTACAATTGCGGGGGGATCAGCCGAAGGGCGGCGCTTCGAGCGGCGGGGCCGACCGGGATCGCGCGCGTCCGCCGCCGCCGGCCCGGGCTACGGCCGGGTGATCTCTGCGGAGACCGACGCGGCCTCCAGCTCGACGAGCACCTGTCGGCCCAGCGGCTCGACGTCGAGGAAGTGCCCCGGGCGAGACGAAGGTGGCGCAGGTCAGCCCCGCGTCGGGGTCGACCGAGACCAGGCGGCCGTCCTCGTCGAAGCCCAGATCGCGGTCGAAGCCATAAGGCAGCCCGATCCCCTGCGCAGTGTACATGTCATCGAGCAGAGACGCCCGAGCGGCGACGTCCTCCAACTCATCGGTCGCCAGGGCGGGGCGCGCCCACCGCAAGCGGGTCATGTCCGCCGACTCGTGGCGCAGATCGTCTTCGCCGATGTGATGAAAGAAGAACGCCGCGCCCGTCTGGGGCCAGAGGTAGACGACGCCGGCGTGATCGCCGCTGCGGGTCGCGGCCACCGCGAGAGGCACGGTCAGCGGGCTGTCGGGCGGCGCCAGGATCATGCCAGCCGGGCGCGCAGCGCTTCGACGGAGCCCTCGTCTCGGCCCCGGGCGCGGCGGGCCTCGCACACCTGCTCGACGAGCCGCTGCCGGGCGGGGATGGTCAGATCGGCGGCGCGGGTGTTGGTCAAGAGCGCCCGGATCGGGCGCTCGCTCAGCGTCGCTGCGTCGACCGCGCCGAACAATTCGACGAGCAGGGGCTGATCGCCCGCGCGCAAGGCGGCGTCGCCGAGGCGGCTGAGGACGAGGCCCGCCCGGGCGCCGTCGCCCGCGGCGTCGAGCGCCGACGCCTCGTCGATGGTCGCCGCGACGGCCGCTCGTCGGGCATGGCGCCACGCCTCTTCGGCCGCGTCGGACAGCGCGACGGCGTCGTGCTCGACCCGCCACGTCTCGTCGGCGGCGCGGGCGACGCAGATCGGCGGCGCCCCGGCGTCGGGGGTCTCGATGTCGACCGTCGGCAGGGCGGCGAAGATCTCGGCGTGGCGGGGCACGAGCCGGTCGTGGGTCACCTTGGACAGGTAGCCGTGGTTGTACAGGTGGTGGGTCACCAGCTTGGGCGGCGCGGCGAAGTGCTCGCAGCAGCGCCGCACCCGCTCGATGCCGCCCGCCCGATCGCCGAGCCGGTCGGGCGCCCCGAACAGCGCCGACAGGCCCGCGAGGGGGACGAGCAGCTCGGCCGCGAAGCCGCGGGCCCGGGGCTCGGTCAGATCGCCGCCGGCGCGGTGCTCGTCGTGGTCCAGGGCGAGGTTCGCCCGGCCGGGGTCCAGCGCGTCGAAGAGCACATGGCACAGCTCGTGGGCGATGTCGACGCGGACCCGGGACCCCTCGTCGGGTCGCGGGGCGCGGATGACGATGGCCGCGGCCGATCGGGCGCGGGCGACCAGCGCCGCCGCCCGCAGGCCGGGGCTGCGGAGGTCGGCGGCGGTCACCGGGACCCCGAACACGTCTTCGGCGACCTCGCGGGCGCTCGCGATCGGCTCGGCGGGGCGGCCGAGCCGGCGCCGCACCCACTGCGCCAGCGCGTGCCCCTGACGGGCGGCGGGCGCCGGGCGCTCGCCCCGAACACCGACCGGGTGCACCGCGCGCCGTCGGGCCTGACTGTCGGCGCCCGCAGCCGAGGCGGCCCAGACGCGGGCCCAGCGCAGCCCCTCGGACAGCGGCGCCAGATCGTCGGCCTCGACGACCGTGCTCTCGCCCTTGAAGAAGAAGAGCCCACCCGGCGCGTGGTCCTCGTCGGGCGCGATGGCGTCGTCGGCCGCCACCGCCGGATCCAGCCCGTACGCGGTCAGCACGCGCGCGGCGTCCTCGCCCGACGCGTCGTCCTGCGCCTCGACCCGGCGCACCCGCTCGGGTGGGATGCCGGCGCGGGCGGCGACCGTGTCGATCGTCAGCCCCAGAATGTCGCGCAGGGCGCGCAGGCGAGCAGGCACGGTGCATCCTCGATGCGATGGCTCGCCGAATCTATGCGCTCACCGAGACCCGGGCAACCTCCGAGTTCGCCGGATGGCAGGCCAGGGACCAGCGCTCCGACCACGAGGCGCGGCAGGATCCCATCTCACTGGCGGTTGGAGCCGCTGGGCAGCTCGATGTTCGAGGGGTATGGAAATGGCTACTCCCCGACCTGCCCCGACCAGCCAACCGGATGTTGGATTCTCGGGCTCGGTGCGTTGAGCTTCGATGGACTGGATGCCAGACCAAAGGCGGCCTCCTGCAAGACCTCCTCACCGGCAAGACCCGGGTGGCCCCCTGACCGCCCCCACTGAAGAGACCCTGGTCGGGCGGCGCGAACGGGTTGGCATTCGGGCCGGGGGCGTCTACCGTGCGGCGGATGCGAAGGGGTCGGTCATGATGCGCGGGTCTCGATGGGTTCTGGTGGGCGCCGGGCTGCTGGCGGCGATGGCGGCGGGCTGCGGCGCGTCGCGGGGTACGAAGCTGATGGCGGCGTCGGTGGGGCGCACCGGGTGCCCGGCGGCGGACGTGGCGGTCTTCGGCTACGTGAGCAAGACCCGCACGTGGGGCGCGCTGTGCAATGAGCGCTTCTATCAGTGCGTCGACGTGGCCGGGCTGGCGTGTCATCCGCAGGCGGCCGAGACGCTGGATCCCGAGCTGGCGCTGCGGGCCGGGGCGCTGTTGCAGGTGCCGACCGAGCACCGGGCGGCGTTCGCGACCCAGCCGCTGATGGCCGACGACTGGCCGGTCTTCGCCCGGAAGGTGGCGGTGTTGAAGGCGGTGCCGGTGGGTCGGCACGACGCGGACGAGCTGCTCGAGGCGATCGATGCGCTGCCGCCGAAGCTGGATCCGGCGGACGACGTGGCGCTGGTGAAGTGCCATGGGCGGTGGGCGAAGGTCCAGTTCAGGGTGCGGGGCAGCGGCGGCGAGCGGCGGGTGTGGATCTCGCCGATCAAGGACTGCGACGCGGCGGTGGCCGAGCGGCTCGCGCCGCATTATCAGACGCGCAAGAAGCCGTACACCCACATCGTGGGGCTGGCCTCGGTGAAGCCGATCGAGCGGCCGGTGGGCGCGGCGGCGAAGGCGGCTGAGGCGGCGGCCCCGGCGCCGGCGGAGGCGGCGCCGAAGGCCGAGGCGCGGGCGCAGGCGCCGGCGGCGCAGCCCCAGGCCGACGGCGGGCCGCTGCGGGCGTGGCTGGATGCGCACGGGGCGACGATCACCGCGTGCACCGGCGGGCGGTTATCCGGTATCGTTCGGGCTCGATATTCACCGGAAATGCGCGTGTCCCGCATATTGTTCGCCTGGGAGCTCGGCACGGGCTTCGGGCACATCATGCCCTATCTCGACGTCGCCGACGCACTCGTGCGGCGCGGTCACCGGGTATTCTTCGCCAGTCGAGACCTGAACAATGCCGGCTCCGTTTTCGCCAACGTGGACGTCACGTTCGTTCAATCCCCGGCGCTCTACGGCAAGA
>JAUHYW010000092.1 GCA_030426085.1 bacterium
TCGCCGCAGCCGACCATGGCCGACTGGTCGACGGTGGTCGGGATCGCGAGGCTGTTCACCCGGGCGATGGGGCCCCAGTCGCCGCTGGCGGCGCCGGCGGGCAGCGGGTCGGTGTCGGCGTCGGGGTTCATGCAGGTCGCGGGCTCACCTTCGCCCTCGCCTTCGCCTTCGCCCTCGCCCTCACCTTCGCCCTCGCCTTCACCCTCGCCCTCGCCTTCACCCTCGCCTTCGCCTTCGCCTTCGCCCTCGCCTTCGCCCTCACCTTCGCCCTCGCCGCCCATCATCATGTCGGGCTCGGGGTCGCTGCCGCTGTCGCTGTCGTCACAAGCGGTGGTGAACATCAGTGAGCCACAGGCCATGGCAATCACGAGCAGGTCGCGCAAACGCATCATCTCGTCTTCTCTCCCCAGTGAATGGTACCGGTCGCCCCCGGTGACGCCGCTCGTCATGTCCGGGTCTCGGCGACGGCGGACGCTTTTTAGCAGAAGGGTCGAAGCCGTCGCAAAGGGCAAAATCGGCGGAAAGCCGCGCTCTCAGCGGCCTCTGGGCGCTGCGGGGCGGGGTTTTGAGAGGAATCGGGGGCGGCGGCGACCCGGCGGGTCCTCAGCCGTCCTCTTCGTTGCGCTTCTTCTCGAGGTGGCGGAAGACGGTGCGGGGGTCGACCCCGAGGTCGCGGGCGGTCTTGGTCCGGTTGCCGTCGTTGAGCGCGAGCACCTGGTCGATGTACCGCATCTGGAAGCGCTCCTTGGCCTCGGCGAGCGGCAGTATCTGGTCGGTGAGCATCGCCTCGTCGAGGTCGAGGTCGTCGGGGGTGAGCTGGGCCCCGTCGGCGAGCACGATGGCCTTCTTCAGCCGGTTCTCGAGCTCGCGGATGTTGCCCGGCCAGGTGTGCTTGCGCAGGGCGATGATGGCCTCCTGGGAGAAGCCGGTCACCGGGCGCTCGTACTCCCGGGTGAGCCGGTCGAGCAGGTAGCGGGCGATGAGCACGACGTCTTCGTCCCGCTCGCGCAGCGGCGGCAGCGGGATGGAGACGACGTTGATCCGGTAGTAGAGGTCCTCCCGGAAGCGGTGCTCTTTGATGGCCGCCTCGAGGTCGACGTGGGTCGCGCAGACGAGCCGGATGTCGACCGGGGTGGTCTTGCTGTCGCCGACCCGGGTGATGGTGCGCTCCTGGATGGCCCGCAGCAGCTTGACCTGGAGGTGCACCGGCATCTCGCCGATCTCGTCGAGGAAGAGCGTGCCCCCGTGCGCCTGCTGGAACGAGCCGGTCTTGTTCTCGACGGCCCCGGTGAACGCGCCCCGGCGGTGGCCGAACAGCTCGCTCTCCATGAGGTTCTCGGGGATGGCCCCGCAGTTGACGGCCACGAACGGCCCGTCGGCCCGCCGCGAGCGGCGGTGGATCTCGTGGGCGATGAGCTCCTTGCCGGTGCCGGTCTCCCCGAGGATGAGCACGTTGATGTCGGTGCCGGCGACCTTCTCGACCCGGCGGAAGACGGCCTTCATCGGGTCGCAAGCTCCGATGAGCTGGCCGAACTTCTGCTCTTCGATCTCGGCCCGCAGCCGGGCGTTGTCCGAGCGCAGCGCGGCCTTCTGGATCGCGTTCTGGATGAGCAGCGCCGCCTGCCCGGCGAAGACGGTCAGCACCTCGAGCGAGCGGTCGTCGAACAGGTTCACGATGTTGTCGTTGCCGACGTAGATGAGCCCGAGGAGCTGCCCCCCGAAGAGCAGCGGCACGCACATGACGCTGCACAGCTTGAGCTGCATCACCGATTCGCTGCTCTTGAAGACGGCGTCGTTGAGCGCATCGCTGATGATCAGCGGCTGGCGGCTGTCGAGCACCCGGCGCACGATGCTGTCGCTGATCTGCTCGCCGTCGCGGTCGATGTCGGCCCGGCTCACGTCGCGGGCGGCGGCCACCTGGATCTCGGCCCCGTTCACCTTGAGCAGGAAGCCTTTGTCAGCGCCGACGAGCGAGACCACCTCGTCCATCAGCAGCGCGAGCAGGCGGTCGAGGTCGTCCTGGACGGCGAGCCGCTCGGTGAACTCGGCGAGCCGGCGATAGGCGGTCAGCTCGTCGACGGCGTCGTCGCTCTGGATGGCGGGGATCGCCCCGGCGGTGGTCGAGGGGTCGTCCCACAGGTTGAACTTGAGCGTGGTGTCGCCGAGCGTGAGCTCGTCGCCGTGGTCGAGCGCGTGCTTGCGCACCTTCTTGCCGTTGACCCGCAGCGGCCAGGCCCGGCTCTGGGCGTGCAGGACGAAGCGGCCGCTCTCGAGGCGGATGTGGGCGTGGGTCGGGCCGACCTCGTCGTCGTCGATGACCAGGTCGTTGTCCCGATCGCTGCCGATCGAGGTGAGCTTGCGCAGGATGGGATGGGCGCGTCCCGTGGGCTGGACCACCAGGCTGGGCATTCACTCGCTCCGAGTGGGCTGGACCGTCGGCGGACCCTAACCCGAATCGCCGCCCCCCGCCAGCGCCCCGTGTGCCCGATCGCGCCGCCCGCGGATGCCGGCGATATGTCGGTGATGCAGGTGAAATGCCCGTGCAATGGGCATCGATATCTGGAAATGTCAGCATCCGATCGCTGCGATGCTGCGGCCATGGGACGCAAGGACTTCGGATGAGTCAGCAGGGCATTCTCGGGGGGCTGGACCCCAACCGCAAGCTGGAGGTGTCGGGCGGGCAGGGGCTGCGGGTGCTCTTCGAGCGCCGACGCATGAGCGGTGACCGGCGCGAGCGGCCGGGCGTCGGCGGCGGACGACGCGGCCCCGAGCCGGGCCGCGCCGAGGTGGCCCGCTTCGACGAGGCGCCGGCCGAGACGACCGACATGCTCCTGCTCGCGGCGGGCGACGCGCCCATCGAGCTGGACGTGGGCCCGACCCGTCGGGTGGAGCCGCAGCGGGAGCTGCTGATGATCCGCTCGGGGGTGCTCGACGAGCTGTCGGCCGGGCTGCCGGCGGTGTCGGCGGTGGTGGTCGAGGTGCTCGATCTGCGCCGGCTGCGCCACGACGGGCGGGCCCGGGCCAAGGCCTTGCCCCACGAGCCCCGGCTGCTGACCGGGCCCCGGGAGGCGACGTGGGTCGAGGTGGACCTCAACGAGGTGCCGGGCGCGGTCTTCGTGGGCGACGCGATCGGGGTCGTGCTGCACCGGCCGGTGGGCGACGCGCTGCGGGTGCAGTGGCTGCACCGGGCGCCGGAGGACATCCTGCACGGGGCCCGCCCGGGCGAGCGCATCCGCCTGGAGCGGCCGGACAAGCTCACCCGCCCGGGGCCGTGGTTCATCGCCGGTCACGACATGACGCCGCCCGCCGGGGCGCTGCCCGCGCCCAAGTGAACCCGCCCGACACCCGGCCCCCGGGCGCCCTCCGGCCTCCGCCCGAGACCCGGCCGCCGACGGGCTGCCCGCCGCCGGCCGACGCCGGGCCGGTCGAGCCGCCGATGCCTCCGCGGCCGACCGGGGCCCCGCCGCCCGCGCCGGCCGACACGGTCACCTCGGCCCGGCGCCCGCCCGAGATGACGGGCCGCCGCCTGCGTGATCGCTACGCCCTGCGTCGGCGCATCGGCGCGGGCGGCTTCGCCGAGGTGTGGGAGGCCCACGACGAGAAGATCCACGAGACGGTGGTGGTGAAGATCACCCGGCTGGCCGATCCCGAGGCCGGCCGGCGGCTGCTCGAGGTGGCCCCGATCGAGGTGCAGCTCCGCCACCCGGGCATCGTGCCGGTGCTCGATCGCGACATCGACGGCGATACGCTGTGGATGGTGATGGAGAAGGTCGAGGGGCACACCTTCGAGCAGCTCGTCGCCGAGCTGCACGATCGGGCTGATCCCGGGGCCCGGTCGACGGTCGATCCGGCGGCGGTGGTCGTCGAGGGGGCCGCCCGGCCCCGCTTCCCCGAGGGGGTGGGCGATCTGGGCGAGGCGTGGCTGACCCACATGGTCGACGCGCTGCGCCTGCTGGTGCAGGCGGCGAACGCGGTGGGGGTGGCCCACGATCGCCACATCGTGCACCGCGACCTCAAGCCCAACAACATCATGTTCGAGTCGCGCCCCGAGGGCCGGGTGGCCCGGGTGATCGACTGGGGGCTGGCCCGGGTGCTGCCGAGCGCCCGCGAGGCGGACAGCGACCGGGTCGACATCGACGCGCTGCACCCCGACGCGGGCTCGGTGGGGGTGCCCGACTTCCTGGCCCCGGAGCGGCTGCTGGGCGCGGCCGGGGCCGACGGGCCGCCGGCCGATGTCTACGCGCTGGGCGCCATCCTCTACCGCATGCTGTCGGGGCGGCTGCCCCGCGCCGGGCGCTCGATGCGCGACGTGCGCCGTCAGGTGGCCCGTGATCCCCGGGTGCCGCCGCCCCACGCCCCGCTGATCCACGCCCGGGCGCCGGAGTGGCTGGCGGTGTGCGCTCAGGCGCTGGACCCCGATCCGGCGCGGCGGCCGCCCCACGGGCGGGCGTTCGCCGAGGCGCTCGAGACGGCGCTGTGGCGCAACCGGCTGGCGCGCTATCGCAGCCACTACGATCGGGCGATGGCCCTGCGGGCCGAGGCCGAGGCCCAGCGGGCCGACGCGCTGCGCCGGCTGGCCACGGTGCGCCCCTGGGAGGGGGTCGAGAGCCGCCGGGGGGCCTGGACGCTTCAGGACGAGGCCGACGAGCTCGACGCCGACGCGTCCCGGCTGATGGCCCGCTGGCGCAAGGAGGTCGAGGGCATCCTGCACGCCCGGCCGTTCCTGCCCGAGGCCCACGTCCTGCTGGCCGAGGGCCACGCGGCGGCCCTGCGGGCGGCGGAGGCCGCCGGTGATGCGCGGGCGGAGCGGGAGGCCCTCGGCGCGCTGGAGCAGGCGTGCGACAAGGTCGCGCTGGGGCTCGAGCTGAGCACGGCCCCCGGCGAGCGGGCCCCGGTCGACGCCAGCGCCGATCCGGGGGTGCCCGACCGCCTCGCGGCGCTGCGGCTGCTCGTCTCGGGTCAGGCGACCCTGACCCTGGTGACCGATCGGGCGGGGGTGCAGGTGGACTGCGCGCCCATCGAGTCGGTCGAGCGGCGGTGGCTGCCCGGTGAGTGGCGGTCGCTGGGGTGCACCCCGCTGCGGCGGCTGCCGATGAAGCGGGGGCGGGCCCTGTTGCGGTTGACCGCGCCGGGGTGCGCGCCGGTGTCGTATCCGATCCACGTCACCCGGGCGGCCCACTGGGACGGGGTGCCGCCCGGCGAGAGCGGGCCCCTGCCTGTCCCGATGCCTCCGGAGCGGGCGCTGGGCCCGGGCGATGTCTACGTGCCGCCGGGTCCGGCGCGGGTGGGGGGCGATCCGGTCGCCACCGACGCCATCAGCGGCCGCACCCTCTGGGTCGATGGCTTCGTCATGCGCCGCGATCCGGTGACCCATCGGGATTACATCGCCTTCCTCAACGCGCTGGTCGAGAGCGGGCTGCCCGACGCGGCCGAGCGTCACGCCCCGCGGCACCTCGAGGTGGATGATCGGTCGAGCGGCTTCTCCTACGCCCGGGGCTGTGACGGCCGCTACTCGGTGGGGGATGTGCACCCCGACGCGCCGGTGTGCCTGGTCTCGTGGTTCAGCGCCCGGGCCTACGCCGCGTGGTACGCCGCCCGCGAGCAGCGGCCGTGGCGCCTGCCGAGCGAGTGGGAGTACGAGAAGGCGGCCCGGGGGACCGACGGGCGGCGGCTGCCATGGGGCGATCACATGGAGGCGTTCCGCAGCCGGCTGGCCAACGCGGTGCCCGAGGCGGCTTGCCCGGCGCCGGTCGATCGCTGCACCGACGACGTCAGCCCGTATGGCGTCCGCTGGCTGGCCGGCAATATGCGCACCTGGTGCCTCGACGCCTGGGCCGGCGAGGGGCCGGCCGCCGGCAGCCGGGTGCGGGTGCCCCGGCCCGACCCCACCGGGCCCCAGCCGCTGCGGGTGATGCGGGGCGCCTACTGGGCCTCGCCGCCCCGCAGCACCTCGGCCGCCAGCCGCTTCGCCGATCCGCCGGTCTGCCGGCTGGTCACCTGCGGCCTGCGGCTGGTGTATTCGTGCCCCCGGGGGTGGGATCCGGCGACCGGGCGGCCGGTGGGGTGAGATGGGGTGCCATGAGGACGCATGGCGGACGACGTGATTCGGGAGGATGAGACCGATGGCATTGCTGCAAGCCGATGACGGGCGCACGTTCGAGTGCGACAAGAACATCATGGTGGGTCGGGGGCTGCTGGAAGGCATCTCGTTCGACGAGCCCGACGGGCTCGATCTCGAGGTCTCTTCGCTGCACGCCTCGGTGACCTGGAACCCCAAGGTCCGCCGGTGGGAGCTGCGCGATCTCGGCAGCCACAACGGCACCTTCGTCGACGGGGATCGGGTCGTGCCCGGGCAGCGGGCGCCGCTGCTCGAGGGGTCGCGGGTGGTCTTCGGCCGCCTCGGCCTCGACGTGATCGACGCCGCGCCGCCCCCGGCGCATGCGATCTGCCGCCTCACCGGCGATGTGCGGGTGGGGCGCAACGGCGCGCTGCTGCTGCCCGACGAGGGCGCGCCCGAGGTGGTGATCCTGCGCACCGATCACGGCTGGCAGCTCGGTCCGCCGGCGCTGCTCGCCGACGGGGACGACGCCGCGGCCGAGGCGGTCGAGGGGCTCGTCGAGGTGACGGCCGGGCAGCGTACGTGGCAGGTGCGGGTGCCGTCCCACACCCGGCAGACGGTGCGCAGTCAGCGGTCGCTGCGGGACTTCACCCTGGTCGTCGAGGTGCGCGAGGGCGGGGATCGCATCAGCCTGATGCTCGAGCACGAGGAGGGCTGCATCGCCCTGCCCGGGCGGGCGCATCACGAGGTGCTGTGGATGCTCGCCCGCCGGCGGCTGACCGACATCGAGGCCGGCAAGCCCCGGGCGCAGCAGGGCTGGGTCACCCAGGAGGAGGTCATCCGGGACATGCGCTCGGGGGCGGCCGATCCGGTGTCGCACCTCAACGTCCTCGTCTTCCGGGCCCGGCAGCAGCTCGAGCCCCACGCGCCGGCGGACTACAAGAGCCTCGTGGAGCGATCCTCGGCGCGCACCGGCGTGCTGCGCATCGGCTCGGAGCGCCTGCGCATCGACGACTTCGGCGCCTGGGGCTGAGCACCCGGCCGCCTTTCATCCCCCCGCCGTGAGCCCGATCGGGCCCCGCCGACACCCTGCATGCGATCCGAGTCGACGTCGAAGCCGAGCCGCACCGGCATGGCTCGAGTCATGCGGGCGATGACTGTCCGCGAATGGCTGTGAAATGTCCCGGGGCGCCGAAGAGTGGCATGATCGATGGACCCGGCATGGGATCGGGGCGATCCGCCGGAGACACCCAGGGGAGGAGAGAGAGGATGAGGCAACACTCATGAACTGCGACAGACCCGGCTCCCCGAGCCGCGGGTCGGCCTGCGCGGCGCCGAACGCCGTCTTGCGCGGGGCCGACGGCCGCATCGGGCGGTTCACGTCCGACCGCCCGTCGGAGAGCCACCGATGGGAGTGGAGCGGTGATCCCTGGCCGATCGACGGCTTCACCCTCGAGCCCGATACGGGCGGGCGGGCCGCGGTGGCCGCCTGGAGCGACATCTACGGCGTGCCGCCGCCCACCGCCCGCCGGATGCGCAGCGTGGCCCGGGCCGCCCGCCGGCTGTACGACGTGATCGTCGAGGAGGCGGTGGTGGCGGTCCTCGCGGTGTGCGGCGCCGGCTTGCACTGGATCGAGGTCACCCCGGGCACGCTCGATCGCATGGGCACCGAGCCGGTCGCCTTCCGCCCCCGCTCGAGCGCGGGCATGCGGCCGGCGGACTGGAGCCTCTGTCAGCGCCCCCGGGCCCTCGGCGCCTCGTGCGGGCCGTGGCCCGAGCGCGCATGAGGCGGCCGCGGCCGGGCGGTCACTCCTCGACGCTGTCGAGCTGCCCCGATCCGAATGACTCGTCGACCGTCGAGCCGGTGATCTCCATCGGGTCGGCCAGGGCTTCGCCCCGGGCGAGGCCGTCGGCGCTCGGCACGCTGTCGGTGATGGGGCGGTCGCCGAGCGCGGCGGGCACCCCCGGCGCGGTGTCGCGGGCGGGTTCGCTGCGCGGCTCACCGCTCGCGGCGACCCAGGTCGGCGGGTGGTGGTCGCCGGTCCACGCGTCGCCCGCCCCCGAGGGGCCCCGGGGCTCGTCCCCGCCGCGGCGGGCGGCGAGCCAGGCGTCGATCTCGTCGAGCAGCTCGCTCTCGCTGGCGTCGGCGCCCCCGTCGACCGGGGTGTCGTCGCCGTCCTGGCCCACCAGCCGGGTGTACGTGGCGCCCGAGCCGGTCGGGGTGCGGTCGGAGAGGGCCCGATCGTCGAACGAGCGGTACAGCGCCTCGGCCTCGGCGAGCTCCTGGGCGAACATCTGCCGCACCCGGGCCGCGGCCGCCGCCCGCCCGTCGCCGGCCCCCTGCGCCCGGCGCCAGTCGGCGAGGGCGTCGGCGAACGCCGCCGCGGTGGGGAAGCGGTCGTCGGGGTCCTTGGCCAGCGCCCGGGCGACCACCGCGTCGAACGCCCCGTCGAGCCCCTCGGGGCGCACCGCGCTCGGCGGGTGGGCCGCCGCCCGGCGCACGGCGTCCATCACCCGGTTGTCGTCGTCTCCCCGAAACGGCAGCCGCCCGGTCACCGCGAAGTAGAGCACCACCCCTGCCGCGAAGACGTCGGACCGGCGGTCGAGGGCCGCCGAGCGGGTCTGCTCGGGGCTCATGTAGCGCACCTTGCCCTTGATGAAGCCGGCTCGGGTGCGGGCCTTGTTGAACCGGGCCTTGGCGATGCCGAAGTCGGTCAGCTTCACCGATCCGTCCTCGCCGACGAGGATGTTCGACGGGCTGAAGTCGCGGTGCACCAGCTTGAGCGGGCGGCCGTCGTCGTCCCGGGCCTCGTGGGCGTGGTGCAGCCCGCGCAGGGCCCGCTCGACGATCCAGGCGGCGGTGGTGGCCGGCAGGGCCTCCCGCCGCTCGCCGGCCCGGCGGATGATCGCCCGCAGGTCGACCCCCGGGACGTACTCCATCGCCAGGAAGTACTGCCCGTCGACGACCCCGAACTCGAGGGTCCGGGTGATGTTGGGGTGGTCGAAGAGCGCGGTGATGCGGGCCTCGTCGGTCAGCATCACGATGAACTCTTCGTCGTCGTTGTAGACCGGCAGCGGTCGCTTGAGGGCCACCTCGCGGGCCTCGCCGCCGACGTATTGCCGGGCGCGGTACAGCTCGGCCATGCCGCCGGACGCGACCCGGTAGAGCAGCAGATAGGGACCGAAGGGGCGAGGGCGTCGCACGCTCGGACGATAGGCGGTGACGCGGCGGAAGTCGAGCCCGGGGGCGGCGGGTTGCAGGCGGCGACGCGGCGCGCCACGGGGCCCCGCGGACGGCGCGGGCGCGGTTGCAATCGCCCGGTGCCGGTGCTAGTCCTGACGAAGCCTCCCGGGGGGCGGATGACCCCCCGGAGCGATTGCCTGACCGGCGATGGCCGGTGGGAGTGAGCCATGATGTTCCGGTCGAACCCGTTCCTCTCCGTCGCCTGGGCCCTGCTCGTCGGGGGGCTCGCCCTCGCCGGTTGCGAGAAGCCGGCCGACGAGGCCCCGCCCGAGGCGAAGGCCGCCGAGGCGGCCCCGAGCACCGCGACCCCGCCTCCGGCGGCGAAGAAGGGGGCCGCGCCGGCTCCGGTCGCCCAGACCTACAAGATCCGCATCACCCCCGGCGAGGCCGCCGCCGGCCAGCAGGCGACGAGCGTGATCGAGGTCACCCCGATGCCGGGCTACAAGATGAACAAGGACTTCCCCTCGCGGCTGGCGCTCGACCCGGCCGAGGGGGCGACCCTGACCAAGACCGCCTTCGAGAAGGGCGACGCCGAGCTGTCCGAGGAGATGCTGCGCTTCGAGATCCCGTTCACCGCGGCGGCGGCGGGCAAGCTCGACCTCAGCGGCATGGCCGACTTCAGCGTGTGCAACGAGAACGCCTGCAAGCTCATCCGCGATGAGAAGGTGGCCTGGCAGGTGGCGGTCCGCTGAGGCCGGCCGGCCCTCCACCGCTCGCCTCCTCGCCCACCGAAGGGAGCGCTCTTGACCTCGCCCACCGAGCGGCCCGACCCCGCCGAGTTCCTCACCCGCACCGTCGAGGCGACCCGCCGCGACTTCGAGTCCCGGGCGACCCTGCTCGGCTTCGCCGAGTACCTCGATCGGGTGGCCGCCGAGCCGGCGGCGCACCTGCGCGACGCGGCGATGTACACCCGCGACGCGATCCGCTCCTTCGGCACCGAGCGGGTCGACCGCCCCTACGGGCAGTTCACCCGCCACCGCATCTTCGACGCGGCCTTCGACGACGGCCGCGATCCGGTCATGGGTCACGAGCCGGTGCAGCAGGCGGTGGTGGGCCTGCTGACCGACTTCGTGCGCGCGGGGCGGGTCAACCGGCTGGTGCTGCTCAACGGGCCCAACGGCAGCGCCAAGAGCAGCTTCGTCGCCTGCGTGATGCGGGGGCTCGAGCACTACTCGGGTCAGCCCGAGGGCGCGCTGTACACCTTCAACTGGGTCTTCCCCAGCGCCCGCTTCGAGAAGAGCGGCATCGGCTTCGGCAGCCCCCGGGGGGTGGACGAGCTGGAGACGTTCGCCCACCTCAAGGAGGGCGATGTCGACGCCCGCATCCGCTGCGAGACCCGCGATCATCCGCTGCTGCTGCTGCCCCGGGCCGAGCGGCGGGCGTTCATGCGGGCGGTCGTCGGCGCGGACGCGCCGCTGCCGTCGAGCCTGACCGAAGGCGAGCTGTCGCCCAAGGCCCGCCAGATCCGCGACGCGCTGCTCAAGGCGTATCAGGGCGATCTGGGCGAGGTGCTCAAGCACGTTCAGGTCGAGCGGTTCTATATCAGCCGCCGCTATCGCGAGGCGGCGGTGACGGTCGATCCCCAGATGCGGGTCGACGCCGGGGTGCGCCAGCTCACCGCCGATCGCAGCCTGGGCGCGCTGCCCCCGAGCCTGCACAACCTGACGCTCTTCGAGCCGCTGGGTGATCTGGTCGACGCCAACCGGGGGGTGGTCGAGTACAACGATCTGCTCAAGCGCAACATCGAGGCGTTCAAGTACCTGCTGTCGACCTGTGAGACAGGCGCGGTGCGGCTCGACACGATGGTGCTGCACCTCGACGCGGTGCTGCTCGGCACGTGCAACGCCGGGCGGCTGACCCACTTCAAGGGCAGCCCCGACTTCGCCAGCTTCAAGGCCCGCATCGAGCTGGTGACGATGCCCTACCTGCTCGACTATCGGCTCGAGGCCCGCATCTACGACGGAGTGCTGCGCGGCCTGGGGCGCGATCTGCCGGTGGGGCCGCACGTCGCCGAGGCGCTGGCCCTGTGGGCGGTGATGTGCCGGCTCGAGCCGCCGCTGGCCGAGGACGAGAGCCGGTCGGAGGGCATCCGCAAGGCGCTGGAGGGCATGAACCCGCTGGACAAGGCCCGGCTGTACGCCGAGGCCCGGGTGCCCGCGGGGGTGCCTCGGGACGTGGCCAACAGCCTGGTGGGGCTCATCCCGGCGCTGTACCGCGAGCGGGCGAACGCCGAGATGTACGAGGGCCGCCGGGGGCCGAGCCCGCGCGCGCTCAAGGGGCTGCTGCTCTCGGCCGCTCGCCGGGCCAACGGCTGCCTGACGACGGTCGGCCTGCTCGACGCGCTGGCCGGGCTGGTCGAAGAGACGGCGGTCTACCCCTGGCTGGCCATCGAGCCCGAGGGCATGTGGCATCACCCGCGCAAGGCGATCGACCTGCTGCGGGGGTGGTACCTCGACCGGGTCGAGGAGGAGCTGCACCAGGCGATGGGGCTCGTCGACGAGACGGCGACTACCGCGCTGATGCGGCGCTACATCGACCACGCGGTGCACTTCGTGCGGGGCGAGAAGCGGCTCAACCCGGTCACCGGGCGGGCCGAGGAGCCCGACGTGCGGCTGATGCAGGACGTCGAGAAGCGGCTGCGGGTGCCGGTGGACGGCGGCCGCGACTTCCGTGAGGGGGTGGTGCACCGCATCGCCGCCTGGCGCATGGAGCACCCCGAGGGCGCGCTGGATTACGGCGTGATCTTCCGGGAGCACATCAACCGGCTCAACGAGAGCTTCTACGAGGAGAAGCGCAAGCAGTCCACCCGCATCCGGCGCGACCTGCTGTCGTACCTCGTCGACGACGGGGCCCGGCTCGAGGCCGAGGTGCTCACGCGGGTGGAGAAGACGGTGGCTGCGCTCGAGCAGGACTTCGGCTACGACCGCGCGTGCGCGGTCGAGGTGATCGGGTTCCTGTTCCGGCAGCGGGCAGAGACCGCCTGAGGGGGCGGGCAGGGGAGACGGAGACGTGGTGAGACGAGCGGCGATGCTGGTCGCGGCGGTTCTCGTCGGCGCGGGGCCGGCGATGGCCGAGGAGGGGGCGCGCTCGCCCCGGGAGCTGATCAAGTCCTACGAGGCCGAGGCCCAGGCGCTGAGCGAGGCCGGCAGCGGGCCTCGGGTGGCTGAGCAGATCGGGACGCTGCGGGCGTGGCTCGGCGAGGCCCGGGCCCACCTGCTCGCCGATGAGCCCGAGCGGCTGCGGCAGCAGCTCGCGCTGGCCCGGGCCCAGATCCGGTTGATCCGGGCCAACATCGACCGGGCGACGGTCGAGGCCGATGTGCGGGCGGCCCGGGATCGGGCGGCGGCCCTGTCGACGTCGGCCACCGA
Organism: bacterium; assembly: GCA_030426085.1. Taxonomy (GTDB): domain Bacteria; phylum Myxococcota_A; class Bradymonadia; order UBA7976; family UBA1532; genus JACKDM01. The sequence goes on from JAUHYW010000092.1 coordinate 12,671, forward strand.
GCTGCGCAACGAGGCGTTCCGGCTCGAGCAGCGGCTGACCGAGCTCGAGGCGAAGGCCCGTGAGGCGGGGGCCGGCGCGACGCCGGCGCCGTCGGAGGATCAGCCCGCGCCGGTCCTGGCGCCCCCGGGAGGTGCCCCGTGATCCGCCCGTGGATGCTGCGGCGCGCGCTCGCCGCCCCCGCGCTGGCCGTGGCCCTCGCCGCCTGCGGCACCCAGCCCAAGCCGGCCGAGCTGTTGACCTTCGAGCAGCTCCGCCTCGGCGAGACGGCGCTGACCGTGCAGGACCGCCAGCCCGAGCTGTACGCCGAGGCCGAGGCGGCCTACAAGAAGGCGCTCGAGGCCCACGAGGACGGCGAGGCCGAGGAGACGCTGCACTACACCCGCCTGGCCGATATCACCTGGCGCACCGCGGTCGCCCGCAGCCAGCTCGAGGATCGACGGGACGCCCTCAAGGCGGCCACCCGCGACCTCGAGGCGGCGCAGCAGGCCCACGACGACGCGCAGCAGCGCAAGGTGCTCGCCGAGGAGGGCATCGCCCGCCAGATGCGGCTGATCGAGATGCAGGCGGAGATCGCCGCGGCCGAGGTCCGCAGCCGGCAGGTCAAGCGGGCGGCCGACGCCAAGGCGAAGGTCGACGCGGCGGCGGCGGGCATCGCCGAGGCCGAGGCGGTCGACGCCGCCCGCCACGCGCCGGGCGAGCTGAACAAGGCCCGGGCCGGGCTCAAGATGGCGCTCGAGCAGCTCACCGCGGGGGACTACAAGCAGGCCGAGGCCACCGCCGGCTTCGTGGTCGCCGACGCCCAGGCGGCGATCGCGGTGGCGAAGCCGAAGTGGGCCCTCGATCAGAAGATGCGCAATATGGAGGCCCGCCTGCGGGGCATCCTCGACGCGGCGGCCACGGTGCCCGGCGCCGAGAGCCGGCTCGAAGCCCGGGGGGCGGTCATCACGCTGCGCGAGCTGTTCGCGTCGGGCAAGACGGCGATCGAGACCGACCGGCTGAGCGCGGTGCAGCAGACCGCGAAGATCGCCCGGGACTTCTCCGAGTTCCGGCTGATCGTCGAGGGGCACACCGACAACCGGGGGCGCAAGCGCACGAACCTGAAGCTCAGCGAGGAGCGGGCCCGGTCGGTGGCCGGTCAGATCCAGGGCAACGGGGTCGACGGTGATCGCATCACCGCCATCGGGCGGGGGGACGACGAGCCGATCGACGACAACGCCAGCCGCGAGGGGCGGGCCCGCAACCGGCGGGTGGACGTGGTCTTCCTCAAGCCGACGAAGGCCGAGATGGCGCAGTAGGGGAGGGGCTGTCGGGGAGGGGCCGGGCGACCCGGGGGCCGGCTCAGCGCATCCGGTGCCCGCCGCGCTCTTCGAGCACCCGCCGCACCTTGCCCAGCACGTCTTCGATCTGGAACGGCTTGGTCACGTAGAACTTGGCCCCCACGTTGATGCCTTCGATCATGGTGTGGGGGTCGCTCTTGGCGGTCAGGAAGATGACCGGGATGCCCCGGGTCTCTCGGCGGTTCTTGAGCGCCTTGGTGAAGGTCAGCCCGTCGAGGATCGGCATCATCACGTCGACGATGATCAGATCGGGGCGGTAGTCCTCGAGCGCCCGCAGCCCGTCGAGCCCGTCGACGGCCTCCCGCACATCGTAGTCGTGCTTGACGAGCAGCCGGGCGACCATCTGCCGCACGTGGGCCTCGTCTTCGATGATCAGGATGTTCTTCTTCTCGTCGGACATCGGCGGCCTCTCGTCGGGGCGAGTCCCAACTCATACATGCAACCGGGCTGGTGGGCAATCTCGGCGGGTGCAATCACTTTCACCTGTCGATCCGCGCCGGGCCGCGTATCATCGGAGCCCGATGAACGAGCCGCGTTACGGTCGCTACACCGTCGCCGACAAGATCGGCCAGGGCGGGATGTCGGTGGTCTATCGAGCCATCGATCCGTCGCTCGATCGCGCCGTCGCCCTCAAGGTCATGCACCCCCACCTCGCCGATCGGCCCGAGTCCCGGGCCCGCTTCGCCCGCGAGGCCCGGGCGGTCGCCCGGCTGCGCCACCCGCACATCGTCGAGGTCTACGACTTCGCCCCCGCCGAGAGCGAGCAGGCCTACATCGTCAGCGAGCTGATCGAGGGGCCGACCCTGCGGGCCTTCGCCGAAGAGCACCCCCTGCGCCACCCCGAGGCGGCGGCGCTGCTGATGCTGCCCATCGTCGAGGCGCTCGCCTCGGCTCACTCGGCGGGCATCGTGCACCGGGACGTCAAGCCGGAGAACATCATGATCCGGCCCGATGGCTCGCCGGTGCTGATGGACTTCGGCATCGCCCAGATGGTCGACACCGAGACCCTCACCGCCACCGGCACCGTGCTCGGCTCGCCGGCCCACATGGCGCCGGAGGTGATCGACGGCCACGACGTGGGCGCGCCGGCGGACGTCTTCGCGGTGGGCACGGTGCTCTACTGGCTCGTCTGCGGCGCGCTGCCCTTCGCCGGGCCCAACCCCTCGGCGCTGTTCCGGCGCATCCTCGAGGGCCGCTTCGACCCGGTCCTCCAGCGGCGGCCACACGCTGGGCGGGCCATGGCCCGGCTGATCGAGGCGTGCCTGGTGACCGAGGCCGACGGGCGCCCCAGCGCGGCGGCGCTGGCCGAGGATCTGACCGCCCGGCTCACCGACGCCGGCCTCTCCGACCTGCGCGCCGAGCGGGTGGCCTTCGTGGCCGATCCGGCGGTGTATCAGGACGAGCTCGGTCGGCGCCTGCTGCCCCGGCTGGTGACCCGGGCCCGGGAGGCGCTGGCCCAGCGGCGCACGGCCCGGGCGCTGGATCTGCTCGACCGGGCGCTGGGGCTCGACGAGAACCACCCCGAGGCCCAGGCGCTGCTCGAGCGCATCGAGCGGGGGCAGAGGCTGGGGCACCGGCTGCGCATCGCGGCGGTCGTGCTGGTGGTGCTGGCCCTCGGCGGGGGCGGGTGGTGGATCGCGGCGGGCATGGTCGGGCCCGACGTGCCGGCGGCCGACGGCGGCGCGCTGGCGACGGTCGGGCCGGACATGGGGTCGGTGCGCCCGCCCGACGCGGCGGCCGACGGCGCGCCCGACCAGGCGATGGACGCCCGCCTCGAGTCCGCGCCCGACGGCGGATCGGACGCCGGGCTCGAAGCCGACGCGACGCCCGACGCCGCCCGGGTCGCCGCCCGCCCCATCCGCACTCCGGGGCGCCGCCTGCGCCCCCGCATCCGCCCCCCGGCGCCCGAGCCCGAGCCGCCCCCGACCGCCGCCGCCCGGGTGACGATCCACGGTCAGTACAAGGGCGCCCGGGTCTTCGTCGACGGCGCGTCGAGGGGCTACCTCTACGTCATCGAGCGGGCGGGCGGCATCACGCTGCCCCCCGGGCGCCACGAGATCCGGTTCCAGAACCCGGGCTGTGCCGACCAGACCCACACCGTCGAGATCGCGCCCGGCCAGACCCGGGCCCCGCCGGTGGTCTTCACCTGCGTGCACCGCCCGGCGACGCTGCGGGTCGAGGGGCCCGATCAGCTCGAGGTGCGCCGCACCGACGACGGGGTGCAGCTCGGCCGCACCAATCAGGACATCCGGGTGCCGGTCGACCAGCTCAAGACCCGCATCAGCTTGACCATCGGCACCCCCGGCGATAGCGTCGAGCGGCATACGGTGACCCTCACCGCCGGCGAGCGCCAGGTCATCCGGCTCGCGCGCCGGCCCGACCCCTGAGAGCCCGCCCGATGACGCCCGCCCCTCCTCCCGCTGAGCGCCCCCACCGCCCGGTCGCGTGAGGGTGGGGGTGAGAGGCGCGGCCTTCGCCGGCCTGATCGGCGCCGTGGGCGTGGTCTCGCCGGCCGCGGCCACCCCCGAGGACGATCTGCGCGACGCGGAGAACTCCTACCTGTATGGGGACTACCCCCGGGTCATCGCCAAGCTCGAGCCGCTCGTCGAGCCCGACATCCTGCTCGCCGCCCCCGACGAGCTGGCCCGGGCCTACGAGCTGCTCGGGCTGTCGACCTTCTTCCTCGACCGCCAGAAAGACGCCCGGATGTGGTTCGAGCGCCTCATCCGCTTCCGCCCCGACGCCCGGCTGAACCCGGTGCTGGTGCCGCCCCCCGCGGTGAGCCTGTTCGACGAGGTGCGCGAGAGCCTCGCCGACGAGATCGCCCGCATGCAGGAGGCCCTGCGCAAGCAGCGCGAAGAAGAGGAGGAGCGCCGCCGGCTGGCCCGGCTGACCCGGGTGCGCATCGAGACCCAGGTCAACTCCCGGCTCGTCGCCAGCGTGCCGTTCGGCGTGGGGCAGTTCCAGAACGGGCAGGATGGCCTGGGCTACACCCTGCTCGCCAGCCAGCTCGTCGCCGGGGGCACCTCGCTGGGCTGCTTCATCGCCGTCGAGAACCTGCGCCAGAGCGACGGCTTCTTCGATCGCAGCGACGTCGACAACGCCCGCACGCTGCAGCAGGTGCAGCTCTGGAGCGGCGGCGCGGCGCTGGTGCTGATGGTGGGCGGTGTCATCCACGCCTGGGCGACGTTCCGCGACGAGGTGCCGCTGCGCGAGACGACGCTGCCGCCGCCGGGCGGGGGGCTGCCCGGAGAGAGCCTGCTGCGCTGGACGTTCTGAGCCGGGCGGGCTCTCAGGGCGGGAAGCCCTCTTCGGGGGCCAGCGCGCAGCGGTCGATGCCCTCCCCGTGGTTCGCCTCGGGGTCGCGGTCGTCGCAGTCGACGCAGGCGTCCTCGCCGTCGCCGTCGGCGTCGACCTCGGGATCACACGGCGTCTCGCACAGCGCGTTGATCGGGTTGGCCGCGTTGTCGCCGCAGTGGTCGTCGTTCCACCCGAAGTCATCGGTCATCGGGTTGTAGAGCAGGCTGACGCAGGTCTCGCCGAGGATGACGTCGTCCGGCTCGCCGGCGCCCCAGCAGCCCCCGGCGGGCAGGGGCGGCGTCTCGGCCCGATCGGTGCGGGCGATGCTCTCGCCGTCGTCGGGCAGCCCCAGCCGCATGCCCAGCCACCACCCCCGGCCGCGGGCGTTGTTCTCCCAGATCACCGGCTCGGGCACGAGGTTGCCGGTGGCCCAGATCCACGCGCTCTCCTCGCAGGTGTCGGTCACCGCCACGGTCAGGGCGAGCGTCTGGGTGCAGGTCACGAGCGCCTCGGCCTCGGAGACCGGGCGATCACAGAAGAGGTACGACTGATGCCCCCGGTGGCGCCAGCGGCAGTGCCCGGGGATGGCACAGCGCAGGGTGTCTTCGTCGACCTCGCCGTCACAGTCGTCGTCCAGCCCGTTGCATCGCTCGTCGGGACACTGCGGGCCCAGATCGGGCGCGGGGCCGCGGTCGAGCGGGCCGGTGTCCGGTGGAGCGCCGTCGGTCTCGGGGCCCCGGTCGGCGCCCGCCGCGTCCGAGGCGTCGGGCGGGTCTCCATCGAGGTCGGCGTCGGGTCGGGCAGCGTCACCGGCGGCGTCGGGTCGCGCGCCGTCGGGGTCTGATCCCCGGTCGGGCGCGGCGCCGGGCAGCACGCACGCCCGGTCGATGCAGACCAGGCCCGCCCCGCAGGCGTCGCCGCCGATGCGGCAGGGGGGCGCCTCGTCGAACAGGCAGCCGGTCATGAGGAGGGTGATCGCCGAGGCGAGGGGGAGCATGCGCATGGCGGCAGTGTGCCCCACTGATCGCGGGCCGGGCAACGGCCGCCGGTCGGCCCGGCGTCACGGCGTCGTTGTGGCGGCGCCCCCGACCGGTTGCTATGTTGCCCCACGTGTGAGTGACGCCCCGGTGGGAGATGCATCCGCTCGTCGGCAAGACCATCAGCGATCGCTATACGCTGCACCGGCTGGTGGGCAAGGGCGCCATGGGGCGGGTCTATCTGGCGACCGACCAGCGACTGCACGGTCGCGAGTGCGCGGTCAAGATCCTCCAGGCCCACGAAGACGAGGAAGAGCGGGGCCGCTTCGAGCGCGAGCTGCGCATCGTGTCGCTGCTCAAAGGCCCCAACATCGTGCAGGTGCTCGACTCGGGGGTGATGGCGGACGGGCGGCCGTACATCGTCATGGAACTGCTCGTCGGCAACTCGCTGCACCACGTCGTGCGGCGCAAGGGGGCCATCGACCCCGCCGAGGCGATCGGGGTCGCGATCGACGTGCTGCAAGGGCTCGCCGAGGCCCACGTCTACGGCATCGTGCACCGCGATCTGAAGCCGGCCAACATCTTCCTCTGCCCGACCCACGACGATCGCATCCAGGCCAAGGTGCTCGACTTCGGGGTCGCCAAGCAGCTCCGGGGCGACGACGCCGACATCACCAAGACCCGGGCCTCGGTCGGCACGCCGCGCTACATGGCCCCCGAGCAGTTCGTGGGCGGCCCGCTGTCGGCCCGCACCGATCTGTACGGGGTCGGGGTGCTGCTCTACATCATGCTGACCGGAGAGCCGCCCTTCTCCGGCGATGAGGAGGTGCCTGAGGCCATCCGCGAGCTGCCCCTGTCGGCCCGGCTCGCGTGGCTGCATCTGCACCGCCCGCCGCCGCCGGTCGACGGGGTGAGCCCCCAGCTCGCCGGGCTGGTGGCCGAGCTGATGGCCAAGAAGGCCGCCGACCGCCCGCCGGCGGCCCGGGCGGTCATCGAGCGGCTGCGGCGATTGCCCGAGGCGGCCGACGGGCCGCGGCTGCCCCAGCTCACCGGGGGCTACGGCGCGGTGCCGCCCGACGACGCCTCGTCGGGGCCGTCCCGGGCCACCGCCTCGCTCATCCCGCCGAGCAGCCCCCGCCGCTTCTCGCTGGCCTGGGTCTACGCGCTCGTCGCCGTCGCGGCCGGCCTCGGGGTCTGGCTGGCGTGGCCCGACGCGTGCGCCCACCGGATCGAGTCGGTGCCGCCCGGCGCGGCCGTCTGGATCGACGGAGCCCGGGTCGGCGCGACGCCCTACGCCGTGCAGCGGCTGTGCGGCGAGACCCGGGCGGTGGAGCTGCGGCTGGCGGGGCACGACAGCCGGCGGGTCCTGCTCGCGCCGGGCAGCGCGGCCCGGGTCGAGGCGGTCCTCAACCCGCTGGCTGCGGTCGTCACCCCGGCGGTCGAGTCACCGGACGCGGCCGATGCGCCCGACGCGGCCGCGCCCGACATGTCGCCGTTCGACGCCGCCCCCGACGCGGGCCCGCCCGACGCCCGGCCCCGATCCCGGGGCCGGCGCCGCTCCCGCGTCCGCCGGCCGCCCCCGCCCGATCCGGCGCCCCCGCCGGTGAAGGCGCCCCCGAAGCCCGCCCCCGACGCGGGCGGGGGCAACATCCTCCCGTTCTGAGCGCGCGCGGCCCGGCCTCTGGCCGACGGGCCCGCCGCAGTTCACTCGATCGCCGCGCGGTGGTAGAACGAGCCGATGCGCAGCTTCCCGTTCCATGGCCTGCTCGCGGCGGCCCTCATCGCGGCCCCGCTGGCGCCCGCCGGGGCCACGCCCGCCGAGGGCGAGGCGCTGCTGATGAAGGCCGAGGCCGCCATCCGCGAGGGCGACTCGACCCGGGCGGTGCTCTTCCTCGAGCAGGCCTACGCCGCCGACCCCGACCCGCGCTACATCGCCAACCTGGGGGTGGTCTACGAGCGCAGCGGGCAGTACGCCGAGGCGGCCGACGCCTTCGAGCGCTACCTGGCCAGCGACCCCGAGCCCAGCAAGCGGGCGGCGGCCGAGTCGGCGCTGGCCCGGCTGCGCCCCGAGGGGCTGATCGTCTCCCGCCCGTCGGGGGCCGCGGTCTTCATCGACGGCGCGCCCGAGCCCGCCGGGCGCACGCCCCTGCGCACCCGCCTGCTGGCCGGCCCCCACACGGTGCGGCTGGCGCTCGATGGCCACCTGCCGGCCGACGCGGCGCTGGCGGTCGAGGCGGGGCAGGGGTTCCAGCTCGAGCGGGCGCTGTCCCCCGAGCCGGTCGACGCCGGCGGCGATCGGCGGCTGGCGGGCTACCTGCTCGTGGGCGGCGGGGCGGCGGCGCTGCTGGTGGGCGGCGGCCTGGGCTGGCTCACCGCCGACGCGCTCGCCGAGCGGGACGCGGCCGCGTCGTCCACCGCCTTCCTCGACGCCCAGAACCGGGCCAACCTCTACGGCTGGAGCGGCATCCTGGCCGGCGCCGTGGGCCTGGGCGCCGTGGCGGCGGGCAGCTACCTGCTCGTGACGCCCGCCGACGCGCCCGCCGAAGCGGGGGTCGACGCGGTCGTCGTCGGCCCGGGCGGGGTGGGGCTCACGGGGCGCTTCTGACCCCGCTCACGGCGCCCCGTCGCCCTGCCCGGCGTCGCTCGCCTGCCGCAGACCCCGCATGTGATCCAGATAGGCCAGCAGCTCGGCGATATCGGTCGGCGACAGCCCCAGGTTGGGCATCTTCGTGCGGGCCCGCACCGACGCCGGGTCGAGCAGGAACTGCGTCAGCATCGGCCGCTGCCAGTACTCGGTGACGCTGCGGGGGGTGTTCAGCTCGGGGCCGATGATCCCGCCTTCGAGGTTGATCGAGTGGCAGCCGAAGCAGGTCGTGCGGAAGCGCTCGAAGCCCCGCATCACCGCCGAGTCGGCCGCCGCGCCCCGGGGCCACGCGCCGGGGTGGGCCTCGGCGAAGTCGACGATCCGGATGGCCTCGAGCTGGAACGGCCACGGCAGGCGGCGATACGAGCCCGGCAGCGGGCTGACGACGTAGAATGGGGCCGGTGAGAGCCCCTTCAGCCGCGTCCAGCGGGCGCCGCCGGGCAGGTCGGGCTCGCCTACGGCCAGGAAGAGCTTCAGCGGCCCGACCTCGGCCGCGGGCAGGGTGGGGGTGAAGCCGTCGGCGCATTGAAACGCGAGGATACCTCGCCATCGCTCGGGCGGGCCGGCGGCGGCGAGCACGTCGGACAGCCAGAAGCCCTCGTAGCGCATGTGCCGATGGTAGACCGGGCTGTCGACCTCGATGACCGCGCGCTTGCCGGGCAGCGCCGCCTCCAGCTCAGGCACGGTCCACGCCCGGCTCCCGCCCGCGGCTCCGGTGAGCACGAGCCGCTGTGGATCGGCTTCGGATGCGGTCGCGGTCGGCGCCTCTCCGGCCGGCTCGCTCGTGGGTGGCGGGTCGGGCTGGCAGGCGACCGAGAGCAGGGCCCACGCCAGCGGCGTGAGCCGGAGGAGCGGTCGACTCGGGTGGGTGGGCATCGTGGTCTCCTGCGCCAACTCGGCGATCAGGATACCGCGGCCCGCGCCGGATGGCCGCTCAGCGGGGTCGGCGCAGCCCCAGCAGCAAGCCCAGCATCAGCAGCGCGCTCAGCGGCGCCTCCTCCGACGGCCCCGCGGCGCACGCGCAGCCCGCGCCCCCGCCGCTGCCAGAGGCGCCCCCGTCGTCCTCCAGGCCCCCGTCGGCCAGCGGCTCGGGCTCCATGCTCGGCTCGGGCTCCATGCCCGGCTCGGGATCCATACCCGGATCGAGGCCCATGTCCGGCTCGGGATCGAGGCCCCGATCGGGGCCCATGTCCGGCTCCGGCGGGGGCGTGCCGACGACCCACGTCGCCTCGGCCCGGGAACGATAGACGCCGTCGTCCACCACCAGGGTGAAGGTGTAGCGCCCGTCGGCCAGCTCGGACAGGTTCAGCGCCACGTCCCGGCTCAGCACCGCGCCGCTCTCGTCGTACCACGCGTAGTCCAGCGCCCCGCCGTCGGGATCGGCCGATCCGCTGCCGTCCAGCGTGACCACCGCCCCGCTCGCGACCATGCCCCCCGGCCCGGCGTCGGCCACCGGCGCGCGGTTGGGCGCCCGGCACCCGGCCAGCGCCTCGGCGTCGGCGGCCGGCACCAGCAGCATCGCCCCGAAGGCCTCCAGATCGACGCTGAGCTGATGCCCCACCAGCGACACCTCGCCCCCACCGAGCGCGTCGACCAGCGCCGCGTCGGCCGGCAGCCCCGTCCGGCGGGCGTCGAAGCTCACCCGCCGGGCCCCGTCGCCGTTGCTCATCACCGCGATGGCCGGCCCGGCCTCGTCGAAGCGGGCGAAGGCGTAGGTCTCGTCGCTGTTGTGGGTGTGCAGCGTCAGGAAGGAGCCGGTGCGCAGCGCCGTCAGCCCGCGCCGCAGGCACAGCAGGCTGCGCTGATACTCCCGGGTCTGCGCCGGAGGCGCGGCGGCGTCGTCGAAGACCCGCCAGGGCATCGTCGCCCGGCCCCGCTCGTTGGAGGCGTCCCCCGGCGGGGCGTCCTCGCCGTGGGCCACCTCGTCGCCGTAGTAGATCATCGGCGCCCCGGGCAGCGTCGCCTGGAGGAACATACCGAGCCGCTGCTTGCGGTGATCGCCCTCCACCCGCGAGGCGAAGCGGGCCGAGTCGTGGCTCGACAGCAGGTTCTGGTTGGCGAAGTACACCGCCGAGGGGTACACCCGCCGCTGCCGGGCCATGTGCCGGTCGAAGGCGTCGATGGCCGTCGGCTCGCCGCGGATCATCGCCCCGAAGGGGCCGTCGAGACACTCCTCCATTCGGGCGTGCACCCCCAGGCCGGTGAGCAGGCACGAGACCGGCGTGGCGAAGTAGTGGTAGTTCATGACCCCGTCGTAGGTCCGCTGGCGGAACCAGTCGCCGGCCAGCCCGCCCGATTCGCTGGCGTCGGTCCAGATCTCGCCCGAGATGTACTTGTCGGCCCCGACCGTCTTCACCGCGGTGCGGAAGCCCTGCCAGATCGTGGGATCGGTGGCGACCTTGTCGCAGCGCAGCCCCTCGAACCAGCCGGCGTTGTCCGGCACGTCCAGCCGCCAGCCGTCGAGCCCCTCGGGCATCATCACCCCGTCGGCCAGCCACTTGCCGGCCACGGTGGCCCGGGCCACCGTGGGATCGTCCGCCCGCGAGCCGCCGTACAGCCACATCCGGGGCCCGCTGTCGGCCTCGGCCGGCGGGCGATAGTCGATGTCGGGCATGAACTCCAGCCCGGCCCAGCCGCAGGTGTGGGTCGCCTCCTCGGCCCGGTCGCCGTCCCGGTCGACGTCCCACTCGTCGCGCCCGATCCACAAGGTGAACCAGTCGCTGTAGGGCGAGGCCTCGCAGCCCGACTCCGACGCCGCGAACAGCATCTCCCACGCGCCGCAGCTCCGGGGGAAGGCGTCGACCCCGGTGACCCGCCCGGTCTCGGCGTCGCGGGCGTAGTTCTGCCAGAGGTTGAAGTGCTCGCCGAGGTCGGAGACGTGGTTGAAGACCCCGTCGACGATGATGCGCAGCCCCCGGGCGTGCACCGCCTCGGTCAGCGAGGCCAGCGCGCCGGTGCCGCCGAAGCGGGGGTCGACGACGTCGTAGGTCATCGTGTCGTACTTGTGGTTGCTCGGCGAGCGGAAGACCGGGTTGAGGTACACCGCGTCGATGCCCAGATCGTCGAGGTAGGTCAGCTTCTGCTCGACACCCGGCAGATCGCCGCCGAAGTAGTCGCACGGGCCGCCGTTGGGCAGCGTCTCCCAGTCCTCGACCACCGCGCAGGTCTTCTGGCCCGGGGGCGGCTCGACGACCGTGTACGCCTCGCACTCCGGGGCGTCGCGGTCGGCGGGGGCGAAGTCGAGGTACCAGAAGCAGTCCTCGGGGTACTGCCGGTTGTTGCGCGGGGCCCCGTCGAAGAAGCGGTCGGGGAAGATCTGGTAGAACGTCGCCCCCTGGGACCACCCGGGCGTCGTCAGCCCCAGGTACAACCGGAAGTCGAAGAAGCCCCGGTCCTCGTCGCTCATGCCCCGCACGGTCCAGTCGTCGTCGGGGTGGCCGGCGTCGTAGTAGTCGGTGTCGGCCCCGTCGGTCACCGCGAACCGGTAGTAGACCTCGGTCGCGCCGGCCGGCAGCGCGTCGACCGCGCAGCGCCAGATGTCGAACGGGCCCTCGGTGCCGGCCCGCTGCATCGGCACCTCGACCTGCTGATCGACGCCCGCGTAGAACAGCTTGCACGTCGCCCCGGTGAGGTCGTCGGCCCAGGCCCGCAGGCGCAGGGTCAGCGGGCCGCCGGCCACCGGCGCGACCGGCTCGACGAAGCGGGCGGTGGTGTCGGCGAAGACCCCGTCCCACTCGACGTCGCCGTCGGGGGCGGCGGCCAGCGCGGGGGCGGCGCAGAGCGCCGCGCCGAGGATGATCGGCAGGCGCGCGGACCAGGCATCGAAGGCAGGCGATCGGGGCGAACACGAGGGGCGCATGATGGCTCCGTCCGGGTCGGGGATCCCACCCCCCGTGGCGGGGCGAGAGTGGCAGGGACAATAGCGCGGGGCCCGCGATCACCACAACCGCGCGGCGCGGGTGCCGGGGCTGCAAACCGGGCTGTCGAACGCAAAACCGCCGCCGAGAGGCCACCGCCGAGGGCCCGCCACCGGCGGTCATCGCCCGGCGCAGGCCGTCAGGAGCTCACTCCCGGGTCACGGGTGGCGGCCGCCGAAATGCTCTTGCGCTGGCCGGTCCGGTCTGCGAAGTTCCGCCCCATGATGACCACCATCTATCAGTACACCCGCTGTGGGACGTGTCGGAAGGCGCTCAAGTGGCTCGACGGCCGCGGGGTGACCTACGCCGCCCACGACCTCGTCGGCGAGCCCCCCGACAGCGAGACCCTGCGCGACCTGTGGCAGCGCTCGGGGCGCCCGCTCAAGGCCTTCTTCAACACCTCGGGCAAGAGCTACCGCGAAGGCGGCTTCAAAGACCGCCTGCCCGAGATGAGCGACGACGAGAAGCTCGCCGCGCTCGCCGCCGACGGCAAGCTGATCAAGCGGCCCATCGTCGACGTGGGCGACAAGGTGCTCGTCGGGTTCCGCGAGCGGGAGTACGTCGAGACCTTCGGCTGAGCGGCCGCCGGGCGCCCTGAGACATCGAAGTCCCACCGGGTGGGGCCGCCCCAGCCCACCCAGGCCCCGATCCATCGCCTCGCCGACCGTCACTCGCCGCTGAGCGACGCTCGCCTCCGGCGGCACGGCTCCTGCTCTCCTGCTGCTCGACCGCGCCCGTCGCTCACGATCGGGTCACGCCCTCGGAGGTGCTCCATGCTTCGGTCCCCGCCCCTCGGCATCCTGGCCCCGATCGCGGCCCTCGCGCTCGCCGCCTGCGCCGACAGCCCGCCGCCCGTCGAGCCCCCGGGGCCCGCGGCCGACGTCCGGGCCAAGGCGCTCGACTTCGCCCCGGGCACCGAGCGGGCGGTCATCCTCCAGGGCTTCCACTGGGGATCGCACCGGCAGGACTGGTGGCGGGTCGTCGCCGAGACCGCCCCGATCATCGCCGCCGCCGGCTTCGACATGGTCTGGCTGCCCCCCTCGTCGCGCAGCGCCGAGGCCGCGCCCCAGGGCTACCTGCCCAACGAGCTGTACACCCAGAGCGGGGCCTACGGCGACGAGGCCGACCTGCGCCGGGCCATCGACGCGCTGCACGGGCAGGGGCTCGCCGTGCTGGCCGACATCGTGATCAACCACCGGGTGGGCACCTTCGACTGGGGCGACTTCCGGCTGCCCGAGTGGGGCCCCGAGGCGGTGTGCGGCGACGACGAGTGGGCCCTGAGCCGGGGCGCGGCCGACACCGGGGCCGGCTACCACGCCGCCCGGGACATCGACCACACCCAGGCCTGGGTCCGGCGCAGCCTCACCGACTGGATGCGCTGGCTGCGGGACGAGATCGGCTACGACGGCTGGCGCTTCGACTACGTCAAGGGCTACGGCGCGCAGTTCGTCGGCGAGTACGTGCAGGCCACCCGGCCGGTGTTCGCCGTCGGTGAGTGGTGGACCGACCTCGACCTGGGCGACCCCGACGCCCACCGCCAGCAGCTCATGAACTGGATCGACGGCACCGGGGGCAACGCCGCGGCGTTCGACTTCACCACCAAGGGCATCCTCCAGCGCGCGGTGCGCTACGGCGAGTACTGGCGCCTGCGCGACGCGGACGGAGCCCCGCCCGGCGCCATCGGCTGGTGGCCCGCGCGCGCGGTGACCTTCATCGACAACCACGACACCGGCCCCAGCCCCGCCGAGAGCCAGGACCACTGGCCGTTCCCCGCCGACGGCGTGATGCAGGGCTACGCCTACATCCTGACCCACCCCGGCATCCCCACCGTCTACTGGGTGCACTTCGTCGACTGGGGCCTCGGCGGGCCCATCGGCGAGCTGGTCCAGCTCCGCAAGGCGGCCGGGATCCACGCCGAGAGCGCGGTGCGCATCGTCGCCGCCGACGGCGGGCGCTACGCGGCGATCGTCGACGAGCGGCTGGCGATGAAGATCGGCCCCGGCGACTGGCACCCGGGCGACGGCTGGCGGCTCGCCGCCTCGGGGCAGGGCTTCGCGGTGTGGCAGCGCGCCGGCGCCGAGCCCGAGCCCGAGCCCGAGCCCGAGCCTGCCGGCCCCCAGCGCACGGTCATCTACATCCACAAGGCGACCGCGCCCGGCCAGGACATCTACATCCGCGGGGGCCACGACCTCGACCTCGTCGCCGCCGGCCACTACCCGGCCGCCGACGAGCCCATCGACTGGCTCAACACCCGCAACGCCACCACCCGGGCCCTCAAGGCCGGCGACCCGGCGCTCGACTGGTTCGGCGACTCGGCGCTCGACTGGACCACCGACGCCTGGCCCCCCGAGTGGGGCGCCGAGCCCCGCTATGCCATCGATGGCTATGGCACCGACCCGGAGAACACCTTCGGCCGTCACTACTGGAAGTTCGACGTCGAGATGCCCGGCCGGGCCGGCGACTGGTTCGAGTTCAAGGCCTTCCTGCGCGAAGGCGACCGGGTCGAGTGGGAGCCCGACATCGACCAGCCCGACACCCCCCACCAGACCCACAACCACTGGGCCCGCAAGGGCTACATCACCGTCGTCGACTTCGGCGGCAGCGGGGTGCGCCACATCCCCCTCGACTGAAGCGGCGGGCTCGGGTGAGGCATCCGATCGCCACCCGCGACCGCCAGGAGTCCCCGATGCCTGCCCGCCTCCTCGTCTCGCTGCTCCTCACCCTCGGGCTCTTCGCCTGCGACGACGACCCCGCGCCGGCCGAGGCGCCTGACCTCGCCGTCGACGCCGGCCCCGACATGGCGGTCGACGCGGCCGCCGCCCACTGGCAGCCCGCGCCGCCGGCCGCGACCCCCGCCGCTCTCCAGGGCGACACCTGGAAGGCCCACTTCGTCGACGACATCCTGCCCTACTGGTCGATGCCCGAGGCGCTCGGCGAGCCGGTCGGCAACTACCCCACCCACCGCGACATGGACGGCGGCCCCCGCCCGCCCACCGAGCGCCGGCCGCGCATGCTCGGCCGCCAGATCTACACCTACAGCATGGGCTACGCGCTCACCGGCGACCCCCGGCTGCTCGCGTGGGCCGACGCCGGGGTCGAGTGGATGCTGACCCACGCCCGGGACACCGAAAACGGCGGCTGGTCCCCGCTCCTGACCGTCGACGGCGACGGCATCGGCGGGGCGAAGACCACCCAGGACACCGCCTACGCGGTCATGGGCCTCGCCGCGTACTACTTCGTCACCCGCGACCCCCGGGCCGAGGCCGAGCTGCTGGCCACCCGCGATCTCTTGTTCGGCGCCTTCCGCGACGCCGAGACCGGGCGCCTCGTCGACGGCCTGAGCGGCGACCTCCAGAGCCCGTTCGACGTCGAGGGCGACGGCGGCTGGGAGCTGGTCGCCCAGCTCGACCCCATCAACGCCTTCATGCTGCTGGTCCAGCCCATCTTGAGCGACGCCGACCGCCGGGCGCAGCTCCTCGACGACATGCTCGGCCTGGGCGATGTCATGGTCGAACACTTCTGGGCCGATGGCATCTTCTGGGGTGTGCACGACAAGCAGGGGCAGTATGGCACCCGGCACGTCGACTTCGGGCACACGCTCAAGAGCTACTGGATGCTGTACATGCTCAGCCGCCGGGCTCCGCGCCCCGACTGGGTCGAGCTGATCGAGACCCACGGCGCCGAGTGGCTGGTGAAGGCCTACGACGCCGAGAACGGCCGCTGGGCGAAGCGCCCCACCGGGCCCGCGGCGATCGAGTACGGCTCCGACTGGTGGATCTACGCCGAGGCCGACCAGTTCGCCGCGAGCCTGTCGATGGTCGGGCTGGGCGGGGTCGACGGGGTCGATCTGGCGGCGACCGCCGGCCACTGGATCGAAGACTTCGTCGACGACGCCGGCCCGGGGGGTGTCATCCCCGGCATCGGCCGCGGGGGCCAGCCGGCGTTCGGCTGGCGGCGCAGCGACACCGCCAAGTGCAACCAGTGGAAGAGCGGCTACCACGCCACCGAGCACGCGGTGGTGCTCTACCTGCACGGCCGCGACCGCGAGGGGCTGCCGGCCACGCTGCACTTCGCCGTCGACCCGGCCGCGGTCGACGACTTCGCGGCCCGGCCCTACCTCTACGCCGGCACCGAGACCGCCCGCCGGCCGGGCGAGACGCTGACCGTCGGCGGCCGCACGCTGCGGGCGGTGGCGGTGGACTTCGTCGACATCTACTGATTGAGTGGGCCCGGGGCGGCCCGATCCACCGCCCGTCAGGAGCCCGCCCCATGTTCTTCCTGTCCACGGTGTTCTTCCTGGCGCCGCTGCTCGTCGTCGCGCCGCCGGTCGTCGTCACCGCGGCGCCGCTCGCCGCGCTGGGCGTGCCCGCGCTGTCGCTGAACCCGACCGGGGGCTCGGCGCCCGGCCCGGCCCCCGAGGCCGAGAAGGCCGGCTGGTGGCGGGGTGCCGTCGTCTACCAGATCTTCGTGCGCAGCTTCGCCGACAGCGACGGCGACGGGGTGGGGGACTTCCCCGGGCTCACCGCCCGGCTGGACTACCTCAATGACGGCGACCCGAAGACCGACACCGATCTGGGGGTCGACGCGGTCTGGCTCATGCCGATCCACGCCTCGCCGAGCTACCACGGCTACGACGTGCTCGACTACACCTCGATCAACCCCGACTATGGCACCCTCGATGACTTCGACCGCTTCACCAAAGAGGCGCAGAAGCGGGGCATCCGGGTCATCATCGACTTCGTGCTGAACCACTCGGCCAAGGACCACCCCTGGTTCCGGGACGCCATGACCGGCCCCGCGGCGAAGCATCGCTCCTATTACAACTGGCGGGAGACCGACCCCGGCTGGACCCAGCCGTGGGGCGACAACGCCGTGTGGCACAAAGCCGGCGACAGCTACTACTACGGCCTCTTCTGGGGCGGCATGCCCGACCTGAACCTGGGCGAGCCGGCGGTGAAGGCCGAGCTGCTCGCCGCCATGCGCTTCTGGCTCGACCGGGGCGTGGCCGGCTTCCGGCTGGACGCCATCCGCCACCTCTTCGAGAGCCCCGAAGGCACGCTGGTCGACCTGCCCGAGAGCCACGGCCTGCTGCGCGACCTGCGGGCCGAGCTGACCCGGACCCACCCCCATGTGTTGCTGATCGGCGAGGCGTGGACCGACACCGAGACGGTCGCCACCTACCACGGCAACGGCAACGAGCTGCACCTCGCCTTCGGCTTCCAGACCGCCGGCGCGATGCTCGAGGCCGCTCGGGACGGGGTCCGCGCGGCCTACGACCAGGCGCAGCGGGCGGCGAAGGCGTTCGCCGACCGCAACTTCGAGGCGCCCTTCCTCGCCAACCACGACATGCCCCGCGCCATGCGCCAGCTCGGGGGCGACGCCGGGGCGATGCGGGTCGCGGCGGCGATGCTCTTCGGGCAGCCGGGCACGCCGTTCGTCTACTACGGCGAAGAGATCGGGATGCAGGGCGGCCCCACCAAGAAGGACGAAGACAAGCGGACCCCGATGCGGTGGCGGTTCGAGGGCGGGCACGGCACCGGGCCCGGCTTCACCACCGCCGCGAAGCCGTGGCACGACGCGCCCGAGGCCATGGGGATCAGCGTGGCCGACCAGCGGGGCAAGGCCGGCACGCTGTGGACGCTCTACCGCGATCTCATCAGGCTGCGCCACGCCCACCCCGCGCTGAGCGACGGCGCGGCCTCCCAGCCCGAGCGGGCCGGCGGCGGGCGGGGCTTCACCGCGCTGCTGCGCGAGGGCGGCGGCGAGCGGGTGCTGGCGATCTACAACGTGCACACCGCGGCCTCCGAGCCGGCCACGGTGAAGGTGCCCGGCGCGCCGACGGTGCTGATGAGCGAGGGCCTCGACCAGCCGCTCACCCGGGCCGGCCAGACTCTGCAGATCCCCCCGATGGCGCCCCGGGGCTTCGCCTTCGTGCGGCTGGACTGACCCCCGGATCCGGTCAGTCGGCCTTCGGCGTCTCGACCGGGCCGTCGATCGCCCGCCACGCGGCCAGCGAGCCGAAGCAGTTGCGCACGTCCTCATACCCCGCCCGCTCCAGCAGCGACGCGGCGATCATCGCCCGCCGGCCCGACCCGCAGAACGTCACGATGGGGCGATCCCGGGGCAGATCGTCGAGCAGCGCCGGCAAGCGCCCGAGGAAGGCGTGGCGGGCGCCGGGCACATGCCCCCGCAGCCACTCGGGCTGCTTGCGCACGTCGAGCACCCGCACCCGGTCGAGCGTGTCGTGCAGCGCGTGCACCGAGATCGGGCGGGTGCTGCCCAGCGGGTTGCCGCCCGTCTCCCACCCGGTGATGCCCGGCTGGAACCAGCGCAGGTCGTCGTAGCCCAGCCGCCACAGGTGGGTCCGGGCCGCCTCGAGCTGGCTCCGATCCTCGGCGATGACCGTCACCGGGCGCTCGTGATCCAGGAACCACCCGGCGTAGGCCGGCAGCATGCCCGCCGGGATGTTGACCGTGCGCGGCACATGGGACGCGGCGAACGCCTGCGGCTCGCGCACGTCGATGATCGGACCCTCACCGTCGATGGCCCGCCGCAGGTGACCGATGTGCACCGGCGCCGGCTCCCGGCGGGGCAGACCCAGCGGGGGGCCCTCCAGGTTGTACTGCTCCATCTTGCGGAAGTACGGCGGCTTCTCATGGTGCTCGTCGAGCTTGCGGGCCACGAACGCCGCCCGGTCGAGCTGAAGCGCCGGGTTGTGCCGCCGCTCGTAGCCCAGGGTCGATATGTCGCGGTCGGCCATGCCGTCGCCGCAGACCGAGCCCGCCCCGTGGGCCGGGTGCAGGATCGTGTGATCGCCCAGGGGCAGGATGTGCTCGTGGATGCTGTCGTAGAGCGCCCCGGCGTCCTCGGCCATGCGCTCGGGGTGGAAGTCGGTCCGGCCGACGTCGCCGACGAACAGCGCGTCGCCGCTGAAGACCGCCAGCGGGCTGTCGCCGGTCTCGTGGTGCCGAGCGACGAACGACAGGCTCTCGTCGGTGTGCCCCGGGGTCTCGAGCGCCGTCAGCGACAGCCGCCCGAGCACGACGCGCTGCCCGTGGCCGATGGACTCTCCATACCGGAAGTCGAGCCCCTTGCCGTGCAGGATCGTCGCCCGGGTGTGGGCCGCGAGCGCGCACGAGCCGACGACGAAGTCCTCATTGCGGTGGGTCTCGAGCACGAACCGGATCTGCACCCCCCGGCGGCGGGCGATCTCGAGGTAGGCGCGCCCGTCGCGCCGGGGATCGATCACCGCCGCGTCGTCGCCGTCGCCGACGATGTAGGAGAGGCTGGCGACGCCGGGGGTCTTGACGGTCTCGATGAACATGCGGGCTCCGTGGGCTGGGGTGATGCCCGCGGAGGGTGCATGGATCACGCCGGGCCGCGGCCGGGCGCCCGGGCGGTGGGCTCGGGGGGCGTGCGGCGGGCGATCTGGGGCAGAACGCGCCGCCTGCGGGGCGCGGCGCCTCGGGGGCTCAGGGGGTGAGCGCGAAGCAGTAGATGCCGCCGTAGCCCCCGCCGCAGCCGATGCAGGTGCCCGATCCGGGGCCGTCCTGCACCAGGTTCACCCCCGGGGAGCAGCCGCGCACGGTGTGATCCGAGATCCAGTGCGCGCCGCCCATGCCGCCGCCGCCCGGCCGCCCGGGGCGCCCGCCGCCGCCCATCCGGGGCCACGAGTGCCCGCACATGAGCCGGTTGGGGAAGACGTCGTCCGCGGCGCTGGTCCAGTTGTGGCAGGTGTCGCGGGGGTCGTTCGTCGCCAGCCGCCCCGCCTGGTTCGAGCCGGTGGGGATGTCGTGGGAGTCCCCCAGCACCGACAGCGGCACCCCGTACTCGTCGGGCAGATCGTTGACCGACTGCGGATCACCCGCCGGACGATCGTCGGCGAGCAGACCGTCGATGTCCTCGGCCACCAGCCGCCCGTTGGCGTCGTACCACGGGCCCTCGCCGATGCGCTCGATCGCGTGGATCGGCTCGCCGTCCGGCCCCTCGGTGACCGACAGGAACGCCCGCCACTCCTTGTGCCCCGCGCCGACCTCCACGGCGATGGTCTGGCAGATGCCGTCGGCGCCCTCGATGCCCCCCAGGTCGCCGCCGAAGCCGTCCGGGCTGCCCGAGAGGCGCTGCATCGCGTCGAGGCTGGTCACGAAGAAGCTGAACGGCTCGTCCTCCATCGGCGCCGCGTCCGGTTCGAGGGCGGCGTCCGGCTCGGGCTCGGGGGCCGCGTCGAGATCCGGCTCGGGGGCCGCGTCCGGCTCGGCATCGAGGGCCGCGTCGTCCATGGGCGCAGCGTCCGGCTCGGGGGCGGCGTCGGCGGTCGGGGCCGCGTCGAGCGCGCCGTCGAGGGTCGCGCCGTCGGCCGGCGCGCCCGACCCACCGCCGCTCTCGGGCGTGCAGCCGGCCAGCAGGAGCAGGCCCAGGGCCCATGGCATGTGATGCGTGATCATGACTGTCTCACAGTCCGGGGGAGCCCCCCGGCGTCAGGGCTCGAGGGCGAAGCAGTACAGCGCGCCGTAGCCTCCGCTGCACCCGATGCAGACCCCCTCGCCGGGGCCGTTCTGGATCAGGTTCACCCCCGGCGCGCAGCCGCGGAGCTGGTGATCGCTCATCCAGTTGCCGCCGTTGCGCGCTGGCCGGCCGCCGGGCCCCTGGCGGGGGAAGGAGTGGCCGCACATCAGGTTGCGGGGGTTGACGTCTTCGGCGGCGCTGGTCCAGTCGTAGCAGGTGTCCCGGGGGTTGTCGCTCGCCAGCCGGCCCTGCTGGTTCGAGCCGGTGACCACGTCGTGGGAGTCGCCGATGACCGACAGCGGCACCCCGTACTCGTCGGGCAGATCGTTGATCGTGGCCGGGTCACCGTCGGGGCGCTCGCCGAGCAGGCCGGCGATGTCTTCGGCGACGAGCCGGCCGTTGGCGTCGTACCACGGCCCCTCGCCGATGCGCTCGATGGCGTGCACCGCCACCCCGTCGGGCCCCTCGACCGCCGAGAGGAAGGCCCGCCACTCCTTGTGATCCTGGCCGATGTCCTGAGCGATGGCCTGGCAGATGCGATCCGCGCCGAGGATGCCGCCGAAGTCGCCGCCGAAGCCGTCCGGGCTGTCCGAGAGGCGCTGCATGGCCTCCAGGCTGGTCACGAAGAAGCTGAACGGCTCGGGATCCGGCTCGGGCTCGGGATCCGGCTCGGGCTCGGGGGCCGGCTCGGGGTCCGGCTCGGGCTCGGGGGCCGGCTCGGGATCGGGCGTCGGCTCGGGCTCGCCGGGCTCGGGATCGGGCGTCGGCTCGGGCTCGCCGGGCTCGGGATCGGGGATGGGCTCGGGCTCGCCGGGCTCGG
>JAUHYW010000010.1 GCA_030426085.1 bacterium
CCCCCACACCGAAGCCCACGAGGCCGGCCCCGGGGGATCCCGGGCGACACTCGGCGCAGCCGATGAGCCCGGGACACCCCGGGTTCGCCGGCCGCCGATGCGATACCCACCACCCCCATCACACACACCCGACCCCCACACCGAAGCCCGAAGGCCGGCCCCGGGGGATCCCGGGCGACACTCGGCGCAGCCGATGAGCCCGGGACACCCCGGGACCGCCGGCCGACCATCACATCACCCACCCCACCGTGACACCCGCACCCCCACACCGAAGCCCACGAGGCCGACCCACCGCAGCCATCTCCGGACGTCTCGACCACGACAACGACCACGACCACGACCACGACGGGGCGGCGGCGGGGCGGCCTCAGGCGCTCGCCGACCCCTTCACCAGCGCGTCCAGCGCCACCAACCGATCCAGCAACGCCCCCACCCTCTCCAACGGCAGCGCGCACGGCCCATCGCACTTCGCCTGCGCCGGATCGGGGTGCACCTCCAGGAACAACCCCGCGATCCCCTGCGACACCCCGGCCATCGCCAGCGGCTCGACCTGCGCGCCCCGGCCGCCCGTCGCGTCCCCCAGACCCCCAGGCAACTGCAAGCTGTGGGTCACGTCGAACGTCACCGGCACCCCGAACCCCTTGAGCGCGCCGAACCCCAACATATCCACCACCAGCCGCCCGTACCCGAACAGCGTGCCCCGCTCACACAACACCACCCCGCGGGCGCCCGACGCGGCGCACTTCGCCACCACGTTCCCCATCTCCTCCGGCGCCATCATCTGCATCTTCTTGAGGTGCAGCGGCCGCCCCGTCGCCGCCGCCGCCGCGATCAGATCCGTCTGCCTCACGAGAAAGGCCGGGATCTGGATGAGATCCGCCACCTCAGCGGTCGGCGCGGCCTGGGCGGCGGTGTGGATGTCGGTCACGATGGGCAGACCATGGGTCGCCTTGACCTTCGCCAGCCACCGCAGCCCCTCGTCCAGCCCCGGGCCGCGGAAGCTGCGCACGCTGCTCCGGTTGGCCTTGTCGAACGACGCCTTGAAGATGAGCGGCACCCCCCGCCGATCGGCCTCGCGCTTCAGCGCCTCGGCCACCCGCAGCGCCAGATCGAGCGACTCGAGCACGTTCAGCCCGGCGATGAGCGTCAGCGGCCGGTCGTTGGCCAGGGTGATGCCATCACCCACGCGGATGGCACCCGGCATCTCATGCATCTCGACTCCCATTCGATGGTGCGTTCAGGCCGACAGCAGCGCCCGGGCCCGCTTCAAGTCAGCCGGCGTATCGACCCCGACCCCCCGCCAGTCGACCTCGACCATGCGGATGGGCCACCCATGATGCAGGGCGCGGAGCTGCTCCAGCCCTTCGATCAGCTCCAGCGGAGACGGCGGCGCGGCGGTGAACCGTTGCAGGGCCTCGGCCCGGAAGCCATACACCCCGAGGTGGATCCGGGTCGCGGCGTGGGCCCCGTCGCGGCCGAACGGGATGCCCGCCCGCGAGAAGTACAGCGCGTCGCCGTTGGCCGCGCACACCACCTTGACCGTGTGGGGGTCGGCCGCGTCGTCGTCGCCGCCGGCGGTCATCAGGCTGGCGATGCGCACCGCCGGATCATCGAACGCGCCGACCAGCGCGTCGAGCACCGCGGGGGTCAGCGTCGGCTCGTCGGCCTGCACGTTGACGACGACGTCGGCGGCGAGCCCCCGGGCGGCGAAGGCGACCCGGTCGGTCCCGGTGGGGTGCCCGGCGCCGGTGCGCAGGACCTCGGCCCCGAAGGCCCGGCAGGCGCGCTCGATCGCGTCCGAGGCGGTGGCCACGTAGACCGCGTCGATCCGCTCGGCCGCGCGGGCGGCCTCGTACACCCAGCGGATCATCGGGCGCCCGCCGATGGGCAGCAGCACCTTGTTCGCCAGCCGGGTCGAGGCCAGCCGGGCGGGGATGATCGCGGCGACGGTCACAGGGCGAACGGCATGACGATGCGCATCGGGTCGCCGCTGAACTGCGGGAAGCGGAAGGCGCGCACCTTGCGCTCGACGCACGATCCGACCGGGGTCCCCCTGTGGGGCCCGCTCTTCACCTTGGCCGACGTCACCCGGCCCGCCCGGCCGATGGTCATCTCGACCGGCACGGTGCCGCTGGCGTCGGTGCCCTCTTTGCAGGTGGTGATGGTCCGGGCGTTGCGCTTCACCACGGTGAGGATCTGCCGCTTGGTGAGCTTCTCGGGCAGCATCGGATCGCCCGCAGGCGAGGGCGCGGGCGAGGCGGCCGGAGACGCGGCCCGGCTCTTGGAGCCACCGCCCGATCCGTCGAGCGCGCCGAGCAGATCGTCCACCTCGGAGGCGCTCTCCTCCTTCTGCCGGGCCGGCTTGCGGGGGCTGGGCCTTCGGGCGGCGGGCTTCGGCGCGGCGGCCGGCGCCGGGGCCCGGCGGGTGCGGCGGGTCGCCCGGCGGCTCGGCTTGGGCTTCGCCGCGGCGACCTCGTCCCCGTCGCCCTGCTCGCCGTCCGCGACCTCTTCCCCGTCATCGCCGTCCTCGGCCTCGGCGGCCGCCTTCTCCTCCGCGGCCCGCGCCTCGGCCTCGGCGGCCGCCTTCTCCGCCGCCGCCTTCTCTGCGGCCGCTGTCTCTGCCGCGGCCTTCGCCGCCTTCTCTTCGGCCGGCCCGCCCACCGCCTGCTTCGCCGGCGCGGTCGCCGTCGGCTGATTCGCGCCCACCTCCCCCGCCGCGGGCAGCCCCTCGCCCTCCAACCACATCGGCCGCCACAGCACGAACGCCAGCAGCGCCGCCGCCAGCGCCCCGCCGACCGCCACGAACGCCGGCCAGCGCGACCGGCGGGTCGGCACCGCGGTCGGCGCCAGCGGGAGCGGAGCCGGGGTCGGGTCGACCATCTCGTCGAACGGGATCATCGCCATCGGCCGGGACAGCGCGCTCGGGCGGTCGGCCAGCGGCGCGCCCTGGGGGATGTCGGCCAGATCGAACGCGGGGGGCGCGGGCAGCGCGCCGTCGGGCGTCTCGGCCAGCGCCGCGAGGAAGTCCCGATCCGAGGCGTCGACCCCGGCCGGCATCTCGCCCAGCCCCAGCGCGGCCAGCGGCGCGTCGTCCGAGACGGCGTCTCCGATGAACCCCCGGTCGGTGAGCTGGGCCGCGGCCAGCGCCCGGGCGCAGGCGTCGCAGTCGGCGGCGTGCTCGGCCACCGCCCCGTCCAGGCGGTCGGCTTCGAGCGCGGCGAGCGTCTCGGGGGTGCGGGCGCAGCTCATCGCTCACCCTCGATCCAGGCGCGCATGCGCCCCAGCAGACGGTAGATGCGCTGCCGCGACATGCCCGTGTCCCGGGACACCTCGCTGATGGTGCCCCCCCCGAGCAGCCCCTCGAGCACCGGCATCGCCTCGGTCTCGTCGGCGAAGGCCACCCGCACTTTGTCCACCACCAGCGCCGCCACCCGCCGCCCCCGCTCATCGGCCGAGCCGGGGCGGGCCTCGGGCAGATAGACCCCGCCGAAGCGCCGCTGATAGCGGTCGCGGCGGCGCAGCTTGTCCTTGGCGCGCCAGCCGATGCGGGTGCGCAGCATGGCCAGCAGGTTGAGGTGGGCCGGGCGGCGGGCGCCGAGGCGCGAGGCGGCGGTCTCGAGGTAGGTGGCGAGGGCGTCGGCGTCGGCGAGCGCGTCCACCGCGGCGTCCCACAGGGCCTCGACCCAGCGGGCGTCCCCGTGCACGGCTCCGGGTTGCAGTCCGATGGCGGGCAGCAGCCAGGCGGTCATCCGGTTCGAGACCTCCCCCCGGGTGTCGGGGTCACGCAGCGCGGCGGCGAGGGCGCGCAGAGCCGTCGCGTAGGCGGCGGCTTCGTCGATGCCGGCGCCTTCGAGAGCGAGCACACGTTCGAGCGGACCCTGTGCGTCCACGCGCCTCCCCGCGGGCATACGCCCCATCACCGGCGAGCTGTCCAGCGGCCGGGCGGGCGCCATTTCACCACACCCTGGCCCGCGGCCCAACTCCGCTGACCGGGGCCGGCGCGCCGTGCCCCTTCCGTCGACCGCCCGGGGGTGCCAGACTGGCGCCGTCGACGACTGCCCCGCGGAGACGATCGTGACCGACATCAGCCCCCCGAACAGCGCCGGGCTCCACCCGCCCGACAGCCCTCGGGCCGCCCTGGACACCCTCGAACAGAGCCTGGCTCAAGCGGCCGGGCTCGCCGCCGAGAACGCGACCTTGATCCAGCAGCAGGAGAACGTCGCCGCCCAGGCCGTGCTGACCGCGTCGGTCGATCGGCTGCTCGGCACGCAGGAGGCGCGCTGATGGCCGCCCCCAAGCCCGCGAAGCCCGACATGCCCGACGCGACGACCATCGACGCGGCCCGCGCCGCCGGGGAGAGCGTCGGCCAGGGCGTCGGCGAGGCGTCGACCCGGGTCGACGACCGGGTGCCCGACGCCGTGACCGAGGCCGGCCGGGCCCAGGCCCTGTCGCTGGCCATGCTCGACGCCGCGGCCCATCTGCGCCGGCTCGAGACGCTGTCGCTCGCGGCCATCGCCGCCGGCCTGGAGAAGATCCTCGCCGGCGAGGCCGAGGCCGGCGCCGCCGCGCTCGAAGCGACCGAGGCCGGGCTCGACAAGGCCATCGACCGCCTCGCCCGGCTGGTGACGCTGGCCGGCGCCGCAGAGTGAAGGGCGATCCCATGGCCGAGTCGTTTCGCAGCGTGCTCTTCCTGTGCGTGGCCAACTCGGCCCGCTCCCAGATGGCCGAGGGCCTCGCCCGCGATCTCTTCGGGGATCGGGTCACCGTGCAGTCGGCGGGCTCGCAGCCTTCCCGGGTGAACCCGTATGCCATCGCCGCGATGGCCGAGCTGGACATCGACCTGTCGACCCACAGTTCGAAGTCGGTCGACACCATCGATCCCAAAGGCGTCGATCTGGTGATCACGCTGTGCGCCGAGGAGGTCTGCCCGGTCTTCCTCGGCGGCGCCGAGCGCCTGCACTGGCCGCTGCCCGATCCCGATCGCAAGCACGAGGATCTGTCCGACGCCGAGCGGCTGAAGCACTTCCGCGTCACCCGGGACGCCATCCGGGGTCGGCTGGAAACGCTGGCCGCCGCGCGCCTGGGCTGAGCCGACCCGCCCGTTACCGAATACAGACGCCCGCCCCCGCCGACACACCCCCACGGTGACGCAGATCCCGCTCGCTGGCCGGGCGCTGGTCGGGCGCTGGTCGGGCGCGTGGTGGCACGGCCGTTGCTCTTAAGGCAGCCCGACTGGAACTGCCCCGGAATGAGCCATGGCATGCGTCGCCGATCGCTTCGGCATCGTCCTGATCTGTCTGCTGGTCGCCCTGCCCGTCGGGGTGGGCCACGCCGAGCCCGAGCCGGAGCCGGAGCGCCCGGCGAGCGACCCGGCCCCGCGTGATGAGGACGATGGGCAGGCCGAGCGAGAGGCCCGAAAGCAGAAGAAGACCTTCAGCGGCGGCTGGTCGGCGTTCGGGCCCCGACCCCGGGTCTTCGATGGGCAGATGGACGGCGTCAGCCAGCCGGACGAGGTGCCCGAGGTCGCGCACGCGACAGACTCGATCCCTGACCTGCCGGACCCTCCCGCAGCAACGCGGTCGGTCCCGGATCTCCCTCCCGACCGAGTGGTGCATCCCGAGCCCCCATCAGAGCCGGGCCGCGTAACACCGCCCGGTCGCTCGACCGTCGAGCGCTTCCCCGACGTGCTCGCGGTCCACCGGCGCGGCCGCTCGCACTGCACCGCCGTGCTCATCGGGCCCGACGTGGCCCTGACCGCAGCCCACTGCCTGCCCGCCGAGCGCGTCACCGCCGGACCCATCACGACCCGCCCCGCCGCCGCCCGGCGGGTCACCGCGTCCGTCGCGGCCCCCGATGGCCTCGACGCG
The DNA here is from genome assembly GCA_030426085.1 of bacterium. Classification (GTDB taxonomy): domain Bacteria; phylum Myxococcota_A; class Bradymonadia; order UBA7976; family UBA1532; genus JACKDM01. The sequence goes on from JAUHYW010000010.1 coordinate 5,868, forward strand.
GCCCTGCTCCACCTCGATCGCCCCCTGGATCTGCCCGTTCGGCCCCACCGCTCGGGTCGGGATCGCCGCCCCCCCACCGGAGAGGGCCGGGTCGTGGGCTTCGGCGCCACCGACGGGCGGGGCAGCCGGGGCGCCGGCATCCGCCGCTTCGGCACGGTGTGGCTCGACGGCTGGGGCTGCGACCGGGTGCGCCGGGCGTCGACCGGCTGCCGCCCGGGGGACGAGCTCGTCGTCGTCGGCGGCGGCGGGGCCGACACCTGCGACGGCGACAGCGGGGGCCCGGTCTTCGAGTTCCACGACGGCGGGTGGCGCCTGCTCGCGCTGACCGCCCGCCCGTTGCACGACGCCCGCCGACGCTGCGGCGACGGCGGGATCTACGTGCGCCTCGACCGCCTCGCCCCCTGGATCGAGGGCGTGCGCGCCCGCTGGTCCCCGACCGAGGACACCCCGACGGCCGACACCACCCTCACGTCGAAGGAGATGCCATGAGCCACCTCGTCCCATCGTTCACTCTCGCCACGCTGCTCGCGTTCGTCGCGTTCGGCGTGCCGCCGGCCGTCGCCGCGGAGGACGACCCGGCCGATCAAGCCAGCCCCGAGAGCGACGCGGAGCCGGTCGAGTGCACGTCACGGCAAGGTGAGACCCGGACGTATGAGGTCCAGCTCCCCGCCCGCCCCCAGCGGCGGGTGTGGTGCGCCTTCCGCCAGAGCGACCGCCCGGGGACGCGCACGGTGACCTTCGATCCCAGCGTGAGCGACAGCCTCAGCCAGTCCATCACCCTGTCGCCCGGCATCTGGGAGATGCGCTGCTTCGCCGAGTCGATCCCGGTGGTCATCGGCGACGAGAAGGACAGCAAGCGCTTTGATCTGAGCTGGCAGTTCAAGCCCTCGAAGTGGCAATGCCTCACCTCCGTTGCCAAGAAGTCATCCTCTATCGAGGTCAAACAGACCCGGATGGCAGACGATGGGAAGAAGACGACCGATGGGAAGAAGACGACCGGCACGTCGCCTGGCACGTCGCCTGCCCCGGATTACATCCGCCTCTTCGCTCACAGCGCGCGCCCGACGCTGGGTGAGGCCGCCCGGCAACTGGCGACCACCGCCGGCGGCGCGGCGGGCGGGCGCAGCCTGGACGACACGGTGCCGGCCCTGGTGGTCGACACGCTGCACCTGCTGGCCGAGATCGCGCTGGAGCGCGCCCGGGGTCGAGCCGAGGCGCTGATCCTCCAGCCGCTGGTCAAGCTCGCGTGCGGGCGGGGGCCCGGCGCCGAGGACGGCGCGGTGCGTGCGCGGCTGGTGCATGCCCTGAGCGTCCTGCGTCGCGGCGCTGATCCCACCGCCGCCGAGCGGCTGCTCGACGCTCTGCTGCCCGCGGACAAGGCCCGGCTGCCCGCCACCTGCGCCGCCATCGACGGCCGGACGCTGGCCCAGCTCGCCGAGAGCGGGCCCGAGCTGGCCGACGCCATCGGCCGCGACCTGCTGCGGCTCTCCACCCGCCTCGCCCATCACTACGCCGTGGGGCACCTCAACGACCTCGACATGCCCCGGACCGCCACCCTGGCCGGGCACGCGATCGACCGGCTCGAAGCCACCCTGGCCCGGGTGGTCTCCACCGGCGACATGCCGACGCCGACCGAGGTGCAACTCGTGCTGGTGGGGCTGGCGGGCGACGCGGCGGACGGCGTCGAGCGGTTCGCCGGCCACGACGCGACGGTGGCGCTGATCGCCCACCGGTTCGGCTGGCTGTTCCGCCCCTTCGGCCTCGAGTGGGGCGACGCGCCGACGCCGAAGGCGGGCCTGTCCGACCGGGTCGCGGTCTGCTCGGCTGCCCTGGGCTTCGCGGTGGCCGCCAAGTGCCACGGCGACGGCGACCGGTGCGACGCCCGCACCATCGCCGACCTGGTCCGCGAGCCCGGCGAGCTGTTCGATCTGGAGCTCTGCGAGCCGGCGCTGGCCGCCGCCGACCTGGACTGGATGCCGGGCTGGGTCGCCCGGCTCACCGAGGTGCTGATGCCGCCCGCGGGCGCCACGCCCCGGGATCAGGCCCGGCTGGCGCTCGACGTGACCTTCGAACTGCTCGACCGGGTGATCCGACCGGCCGACGGCGACCGCGGCGGGCGCCTCGAGAGCCGCCGCTTCGCCGCCGACATCGCCGCCGGGCTGCGCACCCTCTCGCTGGGGCTGGTCGATCAAGACGGCGGGCGGGCGGTGGTCGGCGTGCTCGATCTGATCCGGGTGCTCACCGGCCGGGCGCAGGCCCGCCTCGAAGCGCGGGCGGCGTGCACCCTCGGCGAGAAGCTGCCCACGGGCAAGACGTGCACCGAAGAGCTCCAGGATCGCAGCGAGATGATCGCCGTCTGGCTGCGGCGCAGCGAGCACGCCCTCAACCGGGCGGTGCGCGTCGGCAGCGCGCTGGTGGACAACGCCCGCAGCTTGAAGATCGCCGCCGACGATCCGGCCCAGACCGAGAGCCAGCGGGCGGCTCGCAAGCAGACGCTGGAGTCGCTCATCGAGGCGGTCACCGATCGCCGCTGGCGGGGCGAGGACTGGGTGCTGTCGCTGGGCGCCGGCGTGGGCGGGCTGATCTCGCCGCCGCAGCTCCGGCCCGACGAGGCCGATCACTGGTTCGCGCTGGCGCTGGCCGGCGGCTTCGCGGTGCAGAAGCTCGTGCCCCAGGACGGCTGGTGGGGCTTCCACAGCCAGCTCACGCTGGTCGACCTGGGCTACTTCCTGATCACGGACGACGAGACCGACATCCAGTGGAACGACTTCGTCGCCCTCGGCTTCCAGGTCGGCGCCATCGTCGCCCCCTCGCCGGACGACGCCTTCATCTTCGGGCTCGACGGGCGCTACCTGCCCGGCGGCCGCTTCGCCCGCGACATGCAGCTCGGCCTGTTCGTGGGCTACTACGTGCCCTTCCTCGACCTCAACTGACAGCGCGCCCGACAGCGGTGGTCGGATCAGTCGGGGCTTCGAGCCAGCGCGCTCCACGCGGCCCGGCTGATGGCGCGATCGGGATCGTCGGCGAAGGTCGCGATGCGCCGCCGGCTGTCATCGGAGCCCTCCCGCTGCCATTGCTCGATGGCATAAGTCACCAGCCGGGCCCGCGCGTCGGGGCACGCGGCGATCACTCGACGCAGCGCCCCTTCGGCCTCGTCCAAGCCGGCGCGGGCCAGGGCGCCGAGCGGCGTCGAGACGCGCGCGCAGCCGCCGGGTGACTCGGCCGTCGCCGCGGCGTGCCGGGCGAGCATCAGGCCCACCTCGAGGCCGGCGGCGTCGGGCACCCGGGCCAGCGCATGGGCCGCGTGCCAGCCATCGGTCGGATGGCTCAGCCGATCGATCAGCGCCGCCCGCGCCCGGGGCGTGCCGTGGCGGCCGAGCGCCTCGATGATGTCGCCCCGGACGTGGGCCTCGCCCTCGCGCACGAGCGCCACGATGAGGGCCGCCTCGACCTCGGGGTGACGCCGGCCCAGCGCCTCGGCCGCGCCCGATCGCACGTAGAAGACGGGGTCGCTGCGCATCAGCAGCATCAGCGCCGCCCGCGCCCGGTCGTCGTCCAGCCCGCCGAGGACCCGGGTCGCCGCCTGTCGGATGCGATCGGGCCGATCGGGCGCGCTCAGAGGCAGCGCGGCCTCGACCAGCGCGCCCTGCGACGCGCGCTCGGGCGGGCGATCGGCGAAGGCCCGGGCGTAGGCGTCGATCTGCCCCGGGGTCTCGGCGCGGGCCAGCCCGGCGGCGCGGGTCGGGCCGTCGCCGTGGCGGGCGATGAGGTCGTGCAGCGCCGAGCGGGGGTCGAGGCCCCGGGCGGTGGGGTCGTGGGGCGAGGTCTCGGGCAGCGCCGCCAGCGCCTGCCGGGCGGCCGCGCGGCGGGCGGCGGCGTCGGGGTCGACCTCGGCCAGCGCGTCGAGCATGGACATCCGCAGGCGGGGCGGCGCGGCGGGGATGGCGTCGCGCAGCGCGGCGGCGGCGGCGGCGGGCTCGGTCCGCCGGATCAGCTCGACCGCCTGCCCGGCGATGAGCGGATCGGGGTCTCTCAGCAGGGCGCGCGCCGCGTCGGCCACCCCCGGCACCCGCCACGCGGCGTGGTCCGGATCGGAGAGCGCCCGACTCCACGCGGCCCCGGCGACCGCCCGGTGCAGCGCGGGCGGCAGCGTCGGCGAGGCGCGCAGCAGGCCGGGCACCGCGGCGGTGTCGACGCCCAGGCCGCGGACGATCTCCACCCGCGCCGCCTCGGACAGCGCCGGCTCGGCGACGAGCGCGGTCAGCCGGGCCCGAGCGCGGGGGTCGTTGCGCTCGGCGAAGCCCTGCACGATCGCGGCGACGACGGCATATCCCATGAAGCCGGCCGTGAGCTCGGGCATGCCATCGACAGTCAACCGGTCGAGGATGGCCCGCAGATCGGCGTCGCCGCCCACCCGGACCAGCGATCGCGCCGCCGCCGCCCGCACGCTCGTGGTATGGGGCGGGGCCATCATCGCCCGCAGGTGGGGCCGGGCGGCGGCGTTGCCGGGCCACGCCATGCCGTCGAGCAAGGCGGCGTGGTCTTCGCTGTCGGCGGTCTGCCGGTGCATCGCCTGCAAGCCGTGCTGGGTCGCGAGCGGGTTCGGCGGACGCAGCCCGCCGCGGCGCAGGGCGTCGGCGAGCGGGGGCAGAACGTAGGTCGGGCGGCGGGGCGGCTCATGGGCCGCGATGTGCGCCATCAGCCCGCCCAGCCACGGGCCGGGGTCGGTGGGCCAGGGGCGGTAGCGCTTGTCGAGCAGGACCCATGGCTCGATGGCACCCCGGGGCGCGAGGTACACCGGCGGGAGGGCGGCGATGACGACGCCCGCGGGCGCCGATGGCATGAGCGGCGCCGATGATCCCACGCCGGCGGGGTCGAATGGCACATAGTCGACGCCCGGGTCGGGGCCCCACCACCGCTCGCGCCAGCCGCCGTCCCAGCGCCAGACCGAGACCGCGCTCACCGAGTCCCCGCTGGTGTCGCCGACGACGAGCAGCTCGTCCCGCCCGTCGTCGTCCAGGTCGCCGATCCGCAAGTAGCCCGGGTCGCGATAGCCGCCGCTGATGATGGGATCACCCATGGCTTCGGGCAGCGCGTCGCCGACCGCCGCCCGATAGGGGTGGAGCTCGGTCTGCCAGGTGCCTTCGCCGGTGTATTCGGTGACCTCGACGATGTGCTCCCGCGGGGGCTGCCCGTCCAGCTCGGCGGTGCGCTGTGAGGTCAGCCAGCGCGCGCCGAGGCGGTGCAACTCGGGGTCGCCCTCGGCCACGAGCCCGTCCCGCTCGGCGAGGGCCCGCAGCGTATCGGCCGACAGCGCCCCGGGCGGGAGGTCGGCTCCGGCGGCGAGCGGGGCGAGGGTCACGGCGATGAGGGCGAGCGGTCGACGCATGGCCCGGCATCGTGCACCGGCGACACCCGCGGCGCAACGGCGGTCGACCGCCCGTGACTCGATGGGCGCTCCGATGCTCATCGCCCCCGGTGCGGCCCGGCGAGGGCCGATTCTGCCACAGCCTGTGGCAGAAATGCCGGGACACCACACGCGGCCCGGCGAGAAGCCGGGCCCGCCGCACATCCGACCGGCGACGATCCCGAGCCCTGAGATCCCGGCCTTGACGGCGCCCGAGCGGGCGGCTACGAAGCGGGCTCACCCGCGCCCCCCGGGGCGCCCCCGACCACGAGGTCCCATGTCCGATCAGAAGCGCGCCGGCGCCGAGTTCCTGGCTGCCAACGGCAAGAAGAGCGACGTCGTCACCACCGCCTCCGGGCTCCAGTACACGGTCGTCACCGAAGGCACCGGGCGGTCGCCGAAGGCCAGCGACACCGTGCGGGTGCACTACGCCGGGCGGCTGCTCGACGGCACCGAGTTCGACTCGAGCCACAAGCGGGGCCAGCCGGCGCAGTTCCCGGTGGGCGGGGTCATCGCCGGGTGGACCGAGGCGCTGCAGATGATGAAGGAAGGCGGCAAGTGGACCCTGTTCATCCCGTCGGATCTGGCCTACGGCGACCGGGGCTACCCCGGCGTCATCCCCGGCGGGGCGCTGCTGACGTTCGAGGTCGAGCTGCTGAAGGTCCTCTGAATCGCCTACCGAACTCGGCTCTGGTGCCGGCCCACGGGGCGGGGCAGACTGCTGCGCGGTCGTCCATGATCCGGACGATCGCGGACCCACAGCCGGGAGCAAGAGCCCATGATCCGCGCGACCCAGCCCTACCTGAACTTCAACGGTGACGCCGCCGACGCCATCGAGCTGTACACGTCTGCCCTGGGGGCCGAGGTGGTCAGCATCATGCGCTGGGGCGACATGCCGAACGCCGACTTCCCCCCGGAGGTCGCCAAGCGGGTGATGCACGTCGAGCTGAAGATCGGCGAGGGCGTCGTGATGGCCAGCGACGTGCCGCCCGACCAGAAGGTCGAGGTCGGCTCGACCACGTCGGTGATGCTGCAGTTCACCGAGCCCGGCGAGATCGACGGCAAGTTCGACGCGCTCGCCAAGGGCGGTCAGGTGCTGATGCCGGTCGAGAATACGTTCTGGAACGCCCGCTACGGCATGCTGGTCGACCGCTTCGGCATCCGCTGGCAGTTCCACTGCCCGCTGGATGGCTGAGCGGTCGCCGGCCGGCTGATCGGCTACCCGTCCCGGGCGAGCCGCCGGGCGATCGCCCGGTGGCCGGCCACCTGCCGCCCCGACTCTTCCCGCGCCCGGCTCACGGCGCTGTCGAACGCCGCTCGGGCGCCGTCCACGATCCGCCCGGCGGCGTCCCGCGCGCCGGTCACGGCCCGGTCGAGCGCCGCCTCGATGTCGCTCAGCACGCTCTCGAGCGCGGCCCGACAGGCGGCGGCGGTGCCCGCGGCGTAATGCTCGGCCGCCTCGGCCAGCCCATCGAGCCCGCTCAGACCCTCGGCCACGTCGGCCGGGCGATCGACGCGGCCGCCAGCGATGCGCTCGACCGCGTCCCGGACATGCCCCGACCACTGCCCGAGGAAGGCCCCCAGCGCGGCTTCGGCTTGCCGGCGACGGGACTCGACGGCCCGCCCGATGCGGCCCCCGTGCAGCGCGGCCAGCGCGTCGAAGGCCGCCAGCCCGTCGGCCTCGGCGGCCGCCAGCGCGTCCCGGGCCCAGGTCACCGAGTCGTCGATCGCGGCGTGTTGGGTGTCGCGCACGCCGCCCACCCCGTCGAGGGCCCGGCGGGCCTGTCGATCCAGCTCGGCCAGGGCCCGGGCCCCGCCGTCCGGGTCTTCTTCGATGCGAGCCGTCACGGCGTCGTGCGCCGACTGCGCCTCACCCCGGATGGCGCCTCCCGCGCTGTCGTGCGCCCCGCGGATGGCGGAGCGCGCCCCGTCGGCCGGGGCGTCGATGGCCGCCGCGGCCTCGGCGAACGCCTCGGTGATCAGCGCCCGCCGCCGGGCGACGAGCGCCTGCAACGCGCTGCGGGCTTCGCCCTCGACCGCCGCCAGCGCTCGGGCGATGCCTTCCCGAGCCCGGGTGATGCGTTGCAGCCGGACCTCGGCCGCGCTGCGGAAGTCGGCGGCCAGCCGCCGGCTGCTCTCGGTCCCCTGCCCCGGCTCGTCATCCCCCGTGTCCGGGGGCGGCGCCCAGTCATCGCGGGCGGCGTCGGGCTTCACCGCGGGCGCCCGGCGCGGGGCCTTCGGCGCGCGGCGCGCGGTCGAGGCCCAGCCGCCGTTGGCCTTCACGTCCGCGCTCTGGGCGGTCTCGGCGTTCCACACCAGCGGGTCGTCGGGCAGGTCGCCGAGCAGCTCCATCGACTGGAGGATCGACGACTGGCTGAACAGGCCCCCGTCGGGCTTGGGCTTGCGGGCGGGCGGGGTCGGCGCCGGGCGCTGCTCGTATCCGGCGTCCTTGGACTGCTCCCGCTCGCTGCGCTCGCCGCTCATCGGGCGGCGCCGGTGTCGGCGTAGATCACCCCGTCGTAGTCCGCCGCGGCGAACGGCAGATCCAGCGCTGGCCGGCGGGGGTTGCGCCGCCGGGTCAACGGATCGGACACCCGGTCGGTGAAGAGATAGGGCTCGAACGTGCGCTGAACGAGCGCCTCGAACGCCCGCTCGTCGGGGTCGGCGATGCCATCCAGATGGCTTCGAGCGGCGTCGCTCCGGCACCCGGCGATGAGCGCGTCGACGGTGGCGTGATCCCACTCGGTGGGCTTCGCGGCGAGGGCCGGGCTGCCGTCGTCAGGGGTCGGCTGCGGGCCCCGGCGCCACAGGCAGACCTCGTCGTCGACGGCGAAGGGATCGACCGGGATGCCATCGAGCAGCACGTTGAAGTGCACATGCGGAGGCAGCCACGGGCAGAAGAGGATGCCATCCACCCCCGACATGCCCGACAGGCCGATGACATCCCCCCGCTCTACCCGATCACCGGGCCGTGCAGTGGCCTCGGCGAGGTGCCCGCTGGTGGTGGCGAGGCCGTCGCCGTGGTCGATGCACACCTTGAGCCCGCCCCGCTCCAGGCGCCGCTCGACCCGCCGCACGACGCCCGGGGCGGCGGCCACGACCGCGGTGCCCGGGGGCACGGCGAAGTCGGTGCCGATGTGGCTGTCGTAGGTCAGCCGCCGGCCGCGGTAGTCCCGGGCGTAGGTGCAGCGCACGCTGTAGCCGGCGGTGGTCTCGTGATCGGCGCTGGGCGGGCCGACCCGGTTGGGCAGGTTCATGATCACCGCCTTGCGATCGCGCCGGCTGCGCCCGAGCCACAGCGGCAGCGCCAGCCCCGGCCGCAGGATGCGCAGGCTCGACGGGCCCCACTTGCTCGGCGGGGCGAGCGGATCGCCGACGATCGCCTTGCGGCATTGGCGCAGCCCCTCGCCGAGCGGGCGCAGGCCGAAGACGTCGAGCGGGTGGACCGGGTGTACGCGGGGGCGGGTCGTCATGGGGCGATGCAAGCACGTCCCGCGGCGCAGCGCCAGCGGGTCAGGCCGCGGGCGGGGCGTCCGGGCGGCCGCCGGGGTCGAGGCCCAGGCTGCGCACCTCGCGCCAGGTGCCGATGACCGCGCTGGCGGCGCCGGCGAAGATCGCGACCGAGAACACCATCGGCGGCGGCGCTTCGAAGACGGCCACGCCGATCGATCCCAGCGCGAAGGCGAGGGCGGTCATGAAGGCCCACCGGGCGACGAGGAACCCGGCCAGCAGCGCCAGGATGCTCATCGCCATCAGGTCGACGCTGAGCATGGCCCGCGCGTCGATGCCATTCAGGATCGCCGCCACCCGGGTGATGATCGGCGACGCCAGCGTCAACAGCAGCCACGTCGAGAGGCGCCGGGTGTGGGCGGTCGCGCCGATGCGCCGCCGGAAGACCCACGCCAGCCCGAAGACGACGGCGACCCCGGCCCCGTCGGTGACGATCAGCTCGGCGCTGGTGGGCATGCCGTCCAGCGTGGCCCAGACGATCACCGCCAGCGACGCGGCCATCACCAGCGCCAGCCCGGTGAAGAAGGTCAGTCGGCTGCGGGCGCCCACGCTGCGGTCGTCGCGCTCGTCCCACCCGATGGCGTCGAGCAGGGCGTGCATCGAGGGCCATCGGTCCTCCGGCGCGGCCGAGAGCCCCCGGTCGATCGCGCCGAGGATGGCTGTCGGCGCGCCGCAGCGCGAGGCCTCGATCGCCCCGGCCTCGATCCGGGCCAGCCGCGCCGTCAGCCCGTCCCCGCCGAAGGGCGGGATCCCGTTCAGCGCCTCGAAGAGCGCCACCGCGAAGGCGAACTGGTCACAGGCCGGGCCCACCGCCTCGCCCCGGATCTGCTCCGGCGCCATGTAGGCCGGCGTGCCGAGCACGCTGCCGGCGAGGGTCAGCGGCGAGGCGAGTAGATCGTCGCGGCCCGGTGGGTCTGCGGCTGGCGTCGGATCGGGGGCGTCGTGCTCGGCCCGGGCGAGGCCGAAGTCGATGATGCGCGGCCGGCCGTCGTGGCCCACCAGGACGTTCTGGGGCTTGAAGTCGCGGTGCATCATGCCCGCGTCGTGGGCCGCGGCCAGCCCGGCGCCGACCCGGGCGTACATCGCCAGCACCGCGGGCCACGGCCGGGGGTCGGCCTGCCACTCGGCCAGGGTGACCCCGTCGACGTACTCCATCGCGATCCAGGTCTGCCCCCGGTGGGCGCCGACGTCGTAGATCTGGGCCACGTTGGGGTGCGACAGCCGGGCCATCGCGTGGGCCTCGCGGCGGATGCGGCGGGACTGCTCGGGGCGCTCGACGCCGCTGCGCAGCAGCTTGAGCGCGACCCGCCGATCGAGGTTGGGATCGTAGGCCGCATACACCCGGCCCATGCCGCCCTCGCCGAGCAGGTCGAGGACGTGGAACCGCCCGATGCGCTCCGGCGCGAGCGGGGCCGCGGGTGGGGCCTCGTCGGGATCGAGCGTCGGCGCGGTCGGATCGGCCCCCCGCGCGTCGAGGGTGTCGGCGATCGCGCTCCGCCCCATCGCTCAGCGGGCGGCGACGAGCTGGTAGATGGCACCCCCGCCGAAGTCCACCGCGAGCACCTCGCCGTCGGCGGTGCGCCCGAAGGCCGACACCAGGATCCCCCAGCGCCCCAGGCTGTGCACCTGCGCGATGCCATCCGGCTTCGCGCCGGGCGTCGCCGAGGTCGGCGGCAGGTCCAGGGCCCACAAGCGACCCGAGAGGAAGTCACCGAAGACGTAGCGCCCCTTCAATTCCGGGATGCCATCGCCGGTGTAGACGTGGCCGCCGGTGATCGAGCCGCCGTCCTGCCGCCCGTACTCGTAGATCGGATCGATCAAGCCCTCGGTGGGGCAGTCGTCGACCTCGGGCGGGAAGCAGTGGGCCGCCTCCCGGATCGCCCAGCCGGCGTTCTGCCCGGCGCCGACGAGGGTGACCTCTTCGTACATGTCCTGCCCGACGTCGCCGATGACCAGCCGCCCGTCGGGCGCGAAGCTGTAGCGCCATGGGTTGCGCAGGCCCCAGGCCCAGATCTCGGGCCGCGGGGTGCCGTCGGGGTCGGACGGCGCCCCGGCGAACGGGTTGTCGGGCGGGATGGCGTAGCCGCGCTCGGCGGTGGCGCCGTCCACGTCGAGCCGCAGCATGGCGCCCAGCAGGGTCGTGCGATCCTGGCCGTGCCCGTGGGGATCGTCGGCGAAGCCGCCGTCGCCCAGGCCCACGTAGAGCATGCCGTCGGGGCCGAAGGCGAGGTCGCCCGCGTTGTGGTTCTGGTAGGGCTGCTCGATCTCGATCACGGTCTGCTCGAGCGTCGGCTTCGCCTGCCGCAGGTCGCTGCCGGCGGGGATCGCGAAGCGCATGACCCGGGTGACGTCGCCCCTGTCTGCAGCGACGGTGGCGTTGACGAAGAAGCGCCCGTTCTCGGCGAAGCGGGGGTGGAAGACGATGCCCAGCAGGCCCTGCTCGCCGGCCACGAGCACCGGCACGTCGACGAGCACGCCCCGCGTCTGCGTCTCGGCCCGGTCGAACCACCACGCCTTGCCCGCCTTCTCGAGCACGACGAGCAGCCCCGGCTCGCCGGGCACCGGCACCACCGCCACCGGCTGCTCGAAGCCGTCGGCCAGCTTGCCCAGCCCGATCTCGATGCGGGGGCGGTCGGCGTCGAGGCCGTCGAAGATGGCGGTCTTGTCGCCGGCGTCGGCCGGCGGGTGGTACTCGGGGGTGAGCACATCGATCGCCAGCCGGCGCAGCGCGCTGCCGCCGAACGGGGTCAGCGCGAAGAGCACGATCGCGACGAGGACGAGGGCGACGGCGAGGACGATCTTGAGCGGGCGGGACACGGCGGCTCCGGGCGCGGTGGCAGGCGCCCCAGCATACGCCGCCGGCGCCGCTCAGTACATGTGCTGGCCGCCGTTGATCGACAGGGTCGACCCGGTGATGAAGCCGGCGTCGTCGGCCACCAGGAACCGCACCCCCCGCGCGATCTCGCTGGCCTGCCCCAGCCGCTGGACCGGGATGCGGGCGATGATCTTGTCCAGGACCTTCTCCGGCACCTGGCGCACCATGTCGGAGTCGATATAGCCCGGCGCGATGGCGTTGACGGTGACCCCGAACCGGGCCCCCTCCTGGGCCAGCGCCTTGGTGAAGCCGTGGATGCCCGACTTGGCCGCGGCGTAGTTCACCTGTCCGTACTGCCCGGCCTGCCCGTTGATCGAGCCCACGTTGACGATGCGCCCGAAGCCGCGGCCCCGCATGTCGGGGTAGGTCACCCGGCACATGTTGAAGCACGAGGTCAGGTTGGTCTGAATGACCGCCTGCCACGCCTCGAGCGGCATCTTGTGCAGCGTGCCGTCGCGGGTGATGCCGGCGTTGTTGACCAGCACGTCGACCGGCCCGAGGGCCTCGGCGACCTCGGCGACCCCCGCCGCGCAGGCGTCGAAGTCCCCGACGTCCCAGCGGAAGGTCGGGATGCCGGTCTCGGCTTCGAACGCGCCCGCCTGGCGGGTGTCGCTGCGATAGGTCGCCGCGACGATGTAGCCCGCCTCGGCGAGCGCGGTGCTGATGGCGGCCCCGATGCCACGGGTGCCGCCGGTGACGATGGCGACTCGGCTCATGTCATCCTCCCTCGTATCTGATGTGCGGGCGCGGACCGGCGCCCGGGTTCACCCATCGCGCTCCACGCACAGCGCGATGCCCATGCCGCCGCCGATGCACAGCGTGGCCAGCCCCTTCCGCGCGCCCCGGCGCCCCATCTCGTAGAGCAGCGTGATCAGGATGCGGGCCCCCGACGCGCCGATCGGGTGCCCCAGCGCGATGGCGCCCCCGTTGACGTTGACCTTCTCCGGGTCGAGGCCCAGCGCCCGGTCGACGGCGCACGCCTGGGCGGCGAACGCTTCGTTGGCCTCGATCAGATCGAGGTCGTCGACCGTCCAGCCGGCCTTCTGCAGCGCCTTGCGGCTCGACGGGATGGGGCCGGTGCCCATCACCGACGGCTCGACCCCCGCCGTGGCCCAGCTCCGCACCACGGCCAGCGGGGTGATGCCCCGCCGCCGGGCCTCGTCGGCCGCCATCAGCACCAGCGCCGCGGCGCCGTCGTTGATGCCCGAGGCGTTGCCCGCGGTGACGGTGCCCTCCTTCTCGAAGACCGCGCGCAGCTTCGCCAGCCCCTCGGCGGTGGCCCCGTGGCGGGGGTGCTCGTCGGTGTCGACCACCGCCGTGCGCTTGCGCTGCTTCACGGTCACCGGCGTGATCTCGTCGGCCAACCGCCCGGCCGCCTGCGCCGCCTCGGCCCGATGCTGGCTGCGCAGCGCGACCGCGTCCTGATCGGCCCGGGAGACGCCGTGCGCCCGGGCGACGTTCTCGGCGGTGATGCCCATGTGACAGTCATCGAAGGCATCCCACAAGCCATCGACGATCATCGTGTCGGCGAAGGCCACGTCCCCCATGCGGGCGCCGCCGCGCAGGTAGGCCGCGTGGGGGGCGAGGCTCATGTTCTCCTGGCCCCCGGCGACCACGATGGCCGCGTCACCCAGCGCGATCTGCTGGGCGGCGAGCGCGACGGCCCGCAGGCCCGACCCGCAGACCTGATTGATGGTCAATGCGGTCCGCCCGGCGGGGACGCCGGCGGCCATCGCCGCCTGCCGGGCCGGGTTCTGGCCCGCGCCGGCGGTGAGCACCTGGCCGAAGATCACCTCGTCGACCTCGGCCGGCTCGACGCCGGCCCGCTCGAGGGCGGCCCCGATGGCGACGGCGCCCAGGCGGTGGGCCGGCACGGTGGACAGGCCGCCCATGAACGCCCCGATGGGCGTGCGGGCGGCCCCGACGATCGCGATGTCTCTCATGGCATGTCTCCCGGACGGCGCCGCGCGCCGATCAGACCCTGGCACCCTCGCGGATGGCATCCACGACGCTGGGGTCGGCCAGGGTCGAGGTGTCGCCGAGCTGGTCGCCCCGGCCCTCGGCGACCTTGCGCAGGATGCGCCGCATCACCTTGCCCGAGCGGGTCTTGGGCAGGCCCGGCACGAACTGGAAGATGTCGACCTTGGCCACCGCGCCGATGATCTCGCGCACGACGCCGTTGAGCGCCTTCTCGAGCCCGGCGCTCGCCTCGTGGCCCGGCTGAAGCACGAGGTAGGCGTAGACCCCCTGCCCCTTCAGGTCGTGGGGGTAGCCCACCACCGCCGCCTCGGCGACCGCGTCGTGGGCGATGAGCGCCGCTTCGAACTCGGCGGTGCCCATGCGGTGCCCCGAGACGTTGATGACGTCGTCGATGCGCCCGGTGATCCAGTGGTAGCCCTCGGCGTCCCGCCGGCAGCCGTCGCCGGTGAAGTACACCCCGGGCCAGGTGCTGAAGTAGGTCGAGACGTAGCGCTCGTGGTCCCCGTAGACCGTGCGGGCCTGCCCCGGCCAGGGGCGGGTCATCACCAGGTGGCCCTCGGCGGGGCCGTGCAGCACCCGGCCGGTCTCCGGCTCGAGCAGGGCCGGCGCGACGCCCGGCAGGGCGAAGGTCGCCGAGCCGGGCCGGACCGGCGTCGCCGGCGCGATGGGCGAGATGAGCATGCCCCCGGTCTCGGTCTGCCACCAGGTGTCCACGATGGTGCACCGGCCCTCGCCGACCACGTCGTAGTACCACTTCCAGGCGTCGGGGTTGATGGGCTCGCCCACCGTGCCCAGGATGCGCAGCGACGAGCGATCGTACTTCTGCACGAAGTCATCGCCCTGGGCCGCCAGCGCCCGGATGGCGGTCGGCGCGGTGTAGATGATGGTGATGCCCAGCCGCTGCACCATGTCCCAGTAGCGGCCGGCGTCGGGGTAGACCGGGGTCGACTCGAACATCAGCGAGGTCGCCCCGTTGGCCAGCGGGCCGTAGACGATGTAGCTGTGCCCGGTGATCCAGCCGATGTCGGCCATGCAGGCGAAGACGTCGTCGTCCCGCAGGTCGAAGACCGTGCGGAAGGTGTAGGTGACCCAGGTCAGGTAGCCGCCGCTGGTGTGCAGCACGCCCTTGGGTCGGCCGGTCGAGCCGCTGGTGTAGAGGATGAACAGCGGGTGCTCGGCCTCGACGATCTCGGCGGGGCACTCGGGGCTCTGCTTGCCCACCGACTCGTGCCACCACACGTCGCGGTCGGGGTTCCACGCCACCTCGCCGCCGGTGCGGCGGTAGACCAGCACCCGCCGCACGCCCTGCTCGCCTTCGAGCGCGGCGTCGACGGTCGACTTGAGCCCGACGGTGCGCCCCGCCCGCAGCCCTTCGTCCTGGGTCACGATCAGCTCGGCCCCGCAGTCCCGGACCCGGTCGCGCAGCGCCTCGGCCGAGAAGCCGCCGAAGACCACCGAGTGGATCGCGCCGATGCGGGCGCAGGCCAACATGGCGATGGCCGCCTCGGGCACCATGCCCATGTAGATGATGACCCGCTCGCCCTTCTGCACCCCCAGCTCGCGCAGGGCGTTGGCCGCCTTGCACACCTCGCCGTGCAGCTCGCGGTAGCTGATGCGCCGCACGTCGCCCGGCTCGTCGCCTTCCCACAGGATGGCGGTCTTGTCGCCCCGGCTCTCGAGGTTGGCGTCGAGGCAGCTCTCGGTCACGTTGAGGGTGCCGTCGGCGAACCACGAGAACGGGCCGTCCTTGACGGTGTGATAGCCGCCGTCGAGGCCCACCGTGGGCGCCGTGCGCCAGCTCAGCAGGCGGTGGGTCTGCCCCAGCCAGAAGCCGTCGGGATCCACCTCGGCCGCGTGGCGGGCCCGCAGGAAGCCGTCGAAGTCGGCGATCGGGTTGGGGCTGCCTTCGCGGACCCGCTCGGGGACCGCCCAGGTGTCTTGCATCTGCTCTTTCATGGCATGCGCTCCGGGGTCGGGGTGATGGTGCGCACCATCACAGGAAGAACTGGGTCTGGAAGATGACTTCGCTGGCCGATCCGTCGGCGGACGGCTTCTCGGCGCCGTCCTCGAGCTGGAAGATCGGGCGCAGGCGGTAGTGCAGGGTCCACTTGGCGCTGTGGCCGAAGAGGTAGGCGTTGAGGCCGACGTCGATGGTGTTGGCCGCCCCGTCGAGCGCCTCGAACTGCCCCATGGTGAAGGCGGCGTACGGCTGGAGCTGCGTCCGACCGATGGTGAACGGCAGCAGGTAGCCCGCCTGGGCGTAGAGCAGCGTGCCGGTGCCCAGCGTGGGGTAGGCGTTGCCCGCCCCGTTGGCGCTGCTGCCCGAGCCGCTGTCGCCGATGTTCATGATGCCGATGTTGCGCAGGTTGTCGGGGCCGAAGTCGTACAGGTAGAACGCCGCGTAGGCGGTCAGCGCCTGGTCGTCGCCGAGCGGCAGGTCGAGGAAGACGTCGACCGCGGCGGCGAGCAGGTCGGCGTCCACCTTCTCACCCTCGCCGTCGTCGCCGATCTCGAGGTGGCTGATGCCATCCGGCTGGAAGTGGGCCCCGGCGCCGATGTTGAAGACCCGCTTCTTGCCGAGGTAGGTCCCGGTCGTATAGGGCAGCAGGTTCGACTCGGCGTCCCAGAACTCGTACTTGAGGTAGCCCCCGAAGGCCAGCCCGCTCGCCGCGGGGTTGTAGTCGCCCCGGGGGGTGACCTCGGCGTCGACCGCGAAGGGATCGACGACCGCCAGCCGGTAGTCGAGGCCGCCGACCTTGCCCTTCGCGTAGAAGCCGTACTGCCGGGCGAACTGGTCGGTGCGCTCGATGGTCGGCCAGTTGTGGATCGGCGCGTCGAGGGCCAGGAAGTTGAGCGTGCTCGCCGCCGACATCCGGCTGGGGCCCATGTGATAGATGAGGCCCCCGCCGAGGGCGAGGACCTCGGGCACCGCCTCGTACTCGACCCAGGCGTCGTGCATGAAGAGCTGGGGCTTCTTGCCGCCGGCGAAGGTCTGGTTGTCGAACCCGAAGTGGGTCACGATCGTCAGCCGGGGGGCGATCTTGCCCAGCACGAGGAAGCGGCTGCGGCGCATGCCGATGTCGAAGTGATCGTCGGTCTCTTCGCCGCGGATGGTCGTGTCGGGGTTCAGCTCGGTGTACCGGGCCCAGAGCTGGTGCCAGGTGATGAACCGGACCCACTGTTTGCCGTCTTCGCTCAGGTCGAACTTGACCGGCTGGTAGCTCGTCTCGGCGGCGGCTGGACCAGCGAGGGTGGCTGCGAGAGCCAGAGCGGCGGCGATCGAACGGACGGATGGCATGGCGGTCCCTCCCTCGCGGCGTGCGCACCGCGGGTGTGTCGGCCGTTGCCGGCCGATGGCATGGCGAGTTGCTGGCGGTCTCGGTCCGGCCGGGCGGCGGTGCCCGGCCGGCGCGTGGGCTCAGGGGCTCAGTGGGTGTGGGCTTCCCCGGCGCCCCGGGGCACCCGGATCTCTTCGACCATCGCCTGCACCTCCTCCGGCGGCGGCGGGAAGAACCGGCCCAGCCCCAGCGCGACGGCGAAGTTGATCAGCATGCCGAAGGTGCCGATGCCCTCCGGCGAGATGCCGAACCACCACTGCTCGGCCGAGCCACCGAGGAACTTGAAGTAGACGATGTAGCCCCCGGTGAAGAGCAGCCCGGCGAGCATGCCGGCGACGACGCCCTCCCGGTTGGCCCGCTTGGAGAAGATGCCAAGGATGATGGCCGGGAAGAAGGTCGAGGCGGCCAGACCGAAGGCGAAGGCGACCACCTGGGCCACGAAGCCGGGCGGGTTGATGCCGAAGTAGCCGGCGATGCACACCGCGAACGCGGCGGCGATGCGGGCGGCGAGCAGCTCCTTCTTCTCCGAGATGTCGGGCATCAGGGTGCGCTTGAGCAGGTCGTGGCTGACCGCGGTGGAGACCACCAGCAGCAGCCCGGCGGCGGTGGACAGCGCCGCGGCGAGGGCCCCGGCGGCGACCAGCGCGATGATCCAGTTGGGCAGCCCGGCGATCTCGGGGTTGGCCAGGACCATGATGTCCCGGTCGACGTACAGCTCGTTCTCGTTCTCGGTGGGCGGGTTGAGCACCATGCGCTGCCCCACCGGCCCCCGCTCGTCCCCGAAGTCGGGCTTGCCGACGAAGGCCGCCCCGGCGACGTACTGCACCTTGCCGTCGGCGTTCTTGTCGACCCAGGCCAGCAGCCCGCTGTCTTCGTACTTTCGGAACCACTCGGGCATCGCCGCCCGATCGGCCGTGCCGGCGTCGGCGGCGTACGGGGTGTCGGTCACCGTGTCGAGCAGGTTGGCCCGGGCGAAGGCGGCCACCGCGGGGGCGGTCGTGTAGAGGATGGCGATGCACAGCAGCGCGTAGCCGGCCGAGATGCGGGCGTCGCGCACCTTGGGCACGGTGTAGAACCGGATGATGACGTGGGGCAGGCCGGCGGTGCCCACCATCAGCGCCATGGTGATGCAGAAGACGTCCAGCATCGACTTGGAGCCGTCGGTGTACTCGGCGAAGCCCAGCTCGGCGTGCAGCCCGTTGAGCTTCTGCAGGAGCGAGACCCCCGGCTCGACCTCGCCCCCGAACCCGAGCTGGGGGATGGGGTTGTCGGTGACCATCAGCGAGATGAAGATCGCCGGCACCATGTAGGCGAAGATGAGCACGACATACTGGGCGACCTGGGTGTAGGTGATGCCTTTCATGCCACCCAGCACCGCATAGAAGAACACCACCGCCATGCCGATGAGCACGCCGATGGTGATGTCGACCTCGAGGAAGCGGCTGAAGACGACCCCGACGCCTCGCATCTGGCCCGCGACGTAGGTGAACGAGACGAAGATGGCGCACACGACGGCCACCAGCCGGGCGGTCTGGGAGTAATAGCGGTCACCCACGAAGTCGGGCACGGTGAACTTGCCGAACTTGCGCAGGTAGGGGGCGAGCAGCAGCGCGAGCAGCACGTAGCCCCCGGTCCAGCCCATGAGATAGACCGATCCGTCGTATCCCATGAACGAGATGAGGCCGGCCATCGAGATGAACGAGGCGGCCGACATCCAGTCGGCGCCGGTGGCCATGCCGTTGGCCAGGGGCGAGACCCCGCCCCCGGCGACGTAGAAGTCCTTGGTCGAGGACGCCCGGGACCAGATGGCGATGCCGATGTACAGGGCGAAGGTCAGCCCGACGATGATGAAGGTCCAGGTCTGAACACTCATTTCTCATCCACCCCGTGCTGCGCGTCGAGGCGGTTCATGAGAACCACGTAGACGAAGATCAGCGCCACGAACACATAGATGCTGCCTTGCTGCGCGAACCAGAACCCCAGCGGGAAGCCCGTCCAGGGGATGGTGACCGCGTTGAGCTGCTCGACGAACACGATGCCACACAGGTATGACACCGTGAACCAGATCCCGAGCAGGATCGCGAGGTAGCGCAGGTTCGCCTTCCAGTAGGCTTGCCGGTTCGTGGACGGATCGGGGGCGTGCGCGCCCTCGCCGTCCGGCGGGGTCGGATCGCTCATCGGGGGTTCTCCTCACCGTGTCGTGCATCGGTCTGTATCGCAACCCCCGTGCCAGCCGCGCGCGGGCGGTGGCTTTACGGGATCCGACGGTCGGGGCGCCCCGGGTGTTACCGATGGTAGCGGGTGGGGTGTGGGGGTGGGTGTTACCGGCGGTAACGCGGCTTCACTTCGGCCGGGGGATGCCCATCTTCTTGCGGCGCTCCCACAGCGACTTGCGGCTGATGCCCAGCCGGCGGGCGATCTCGGTCTCGCTCAGCTCGGCCTGGTGACGCAGGACAAAAGCCCGGAAGTAGTCGTCGAGCGACAGGTCGACCGCCGCCCGGGGCGGGCTCGACGGGGGAGCGCCCGCCTCGAGGCCGAGATCGGCGGGGCCGACCGGCCCCCCGGCGTGCAGGATGACCGCCCGCTCGATGGCGTTCTCGAGCTCGCGCACGTTGCCCGGCCAATCGTAGCGCCGGATGGCCCCCGGGGTGTCGTCGGCGAACTCGAGCCCGGGGCGGCCGAGCTTGGCGGCGGCCTTGTCGAGCAGGGTCCGGGCGAGCAGCTCGACGTCGTCCCCCCGGGCCCGCAGCGGCGGCAGCTCGATCTCGATGACCCGCAGCCGGTAGTACAGGTCGCGGCGGAAGTGCCCCGCCTCGCTCATCGCCGCGAGGTCGCGGTGGGTGGCGCAGACCACCCGGGTGTCGATGGGCCGGGCCCGGGTCGCCCCCACCGGGCGCACCTCCCCCTCTTGCAGCACCCGGAGCAGGCGGGCCTGGGCCGGGGCCGGCAGCTCGCCGATCTCGTCGAGGAACAGCGTGCCCCCCGAGGCGGCCTCGAACAGGCCCGCCTGCCGGGTATGGGCCCCGGTGAACGCGCCCCGCTCGTGCCCGAAGAGCTGGCTCTCGATGAGGCTCTCGGGGATCGACGCGCAGTTGACCGGCACGAACGCCGCCGCCGAGCGGGGGCTCTGGCGGTGGATCGCCCGCGCGATCAGCTCCTTGCCGGTGCCCGACTCGCCGAGTACGAGCACCGTGGCCGCGGTCGGCGCCGCCCGGGCCACCCGGTCGAAGGCGACCCGCATCGCCGGGCAGTCGCCGACCATGCCCTCGACGGTGTACTGCCGGTCGACCTCCTGCTGGAGCGCGTCGCTGCGCCGGGCCAGCGCGCGGCGCTCCAGGGCCCGTTCGAGGGTCACCAGCAGCGCGTCGGGCTCGAAGGGCTTGGTGAGGTAGTCCGCCGCGCCGCGCCGCATCGCGTCCACCGCCGACTGCACGCTGCCGTGGGCGGTCATCACGACCACCGGGGCCGGGGCCCTCTCGATGAGCACGTCCCCGCTCTCACCGGGCAGGCGCAGATCGGTCAGGATGAGATCGAAGCCGTCGAGGCCGATGGCTTCGGCGGCCGAGACCTGCTCGACCGCTTCGACCGTGTGGCCGGCCCGGCGCAGCGTGCGCTGGATCTCGAACCGGATGACGGGCTCGTCCTCGACGACCAGGATGCGGCTCATGGCTCGTCCTCGGGTGGCGGGGGTGGCTGGGATGGCAGGGGCGGATCGGACGGCGGGGGCGGCCCGGACGACACCCGCGGCAGCCGGACCCGGAAGGTCGTCGGCAGGTCGGCGAGCAGCTCGAGGTGGCCCCGGTGCTCGTCGACGATGCGGTGGCACACGGCCAGCCCCAGGCCGGTGCCCTCGCCGGGCGGCTTGCTGGTGAAGAAGGGCTCGAAGATGCGCTCGACCGCGTCGGGCGACACGCCCGGGCCGTCGTCGGTGATCCGGATCTCGGCGAAGGCCCCGTCGGCGCCTGCGGCCAGCGCGATCTCGACCCACGAGCCGGCGGCGTCGCGGGCGTTGGCCAGCAGGTTGACCAGCACCTGCCGCAGCGCCTGGCGGTCGGCCTCGATGGTGAGCGGATCGGCGATCGATACCCGCCACTCGAGCGCCCGAGCCCGCTTGCCGAGCCGCACCAGCTTCACCGCGTCCTCGACGAGCGCGGCCAGATCGACCGCGCCGCGGGCCGGGCCGTCCCCTTCCCGGCTGAAGCCGAGCAGCGTGCGCACGATGGCGTCGATGCGCTTCGCCTCGCCGATGACCAGATCCAACCGCTCGGCGGCGTCGTCGGCCTCGGGCTCGAGGCGCAGGTTGCGGGCGACCATCAAGATGCCGGTCAGCGGGTTGCGGATCTCGTGGGCCACGCCGGCCGCGAGCCGGCCGATCGACGCCAACCGATCCTGGTGGGCCGCCTGGGCCCGGAGCTGGCGGCGGGCGGTGATGTCTTCGACCACCAGCACCGCCGCCGCCTCTTCGGGCAGATCCGCGCTGCGCAGCCGCAGGATGCGCGGGCGCCGGCCGCCGAGGGAGCGCTCGATGAAGCCCGAGCCGTCCCGGACCTCGCGCAGCATGTGGCCCCACGGATCGGGCAGATCGGCCAGCGCGCTGTCGGCCACCGCGTCGCCGTCGAGGCCGGTGATGCCGGTCAGGGCCCGGTTCCACACCACGACCCGCCCGTCGTCGTCGAGCGCGCACACCCCGACCGGCATCTCGTCGAGCACGGTGGCGAGGTAGCGCTGCACCCGGGCCAGCGCCCGCTGCATGCCCCGGGGCGGGGTGGCCCCGCGGCCCTGCCCGCTGACGAATCGCAGCTCGGCGGCCAGCGCGGCGGGCGCGTCGCCCCGGCCGACGAGGGCCCGGGCGGCGAGCGGGCCGACGAGCCCCGACAGCGCGCGCTCGACCCGGGCCGAGAGGCGCTGCAGCTCGGCCGGGCGGCGCTCGTCGGCGGCGATGCCCAGCTCGGTGAGGAAGCGGTCGATCTGGCGCCGGGCGCCCTCGGGCCCCAGCACCACCGCCAGCCGCCGACGCAGCGCGTCGGGCCCCTGCACCGCGCCCCCCGGCGGGGCGTCGGGATCGCGACAGAAGGTCGCCGCCCGGGCCTCGGCCCGGCGGGGCGGCGCCGTGAGCGAGCCGATGGCGAACAGCAGGCTGTTGAGCCCCAGGCTGAGCCCGACGGTCACGCTGCGGTGGTCGACGTCGAGGCCGGCCGCGCGCAGCGCCCCGCCCAGGCTCGGCCCGCCGAGCTGGGGCAGCGCGGCGTCCAGCAACCAGATCAGGCCCCCACCGCACAGCCCCCATACGAAGCCCCGCCGAGTGGCCCGGGTCCAGAAGAGCACCCCGATGATCCCCGGCACGAGCTGGAGCACGGCGGTGAACGAGACGAGCCCCAGATCGGCCAGCGTGCCGGCCCGGGGCGCGAGCAGGTGCACCGCCAGCCCGGCGAAGACCAGGCCGGCCATCACCAGCCGGCGCAGCGCGGTCAGGCGCTGGTAGATCCAGCCCCGAGCCGGCTGAAGCGGCAGCACGAGGTGGTTGACCACCATGCCCGACAGCGCCACGGCGCAGACCAGGATCATGGCGCTGGACGCCGAGATGCCGCCGAGGAAGGCGATCGCCCGGACCCCCGGCCGCTCGGACGCCAGCAGCACGAAGACGTCGGCCGGGGCGCCGACCGGGGCCCGGATCTGGCCGGCCCAATAGATGATCGGCAGCGGCAGGTGCAGCAGCAGCAGCAGCGTGGGCAGCACCCACATCACATGCCGCAGCCCGGGGTCGTCCCCCCGCTCGACGAAGGCGACGTGAAACTGCCGGGGCAGGAGGAAGGCGGCGACGAAGGCCAGCACGGTCAGGGGCACCCACGGGCCGTCGACCACCGGTCGATACAGATCGGCCAGCGCCTGCGGGTGGGCCGCGAGCCAGGCGTCGAGGCCGTCGAGGCCGCCGAAGACGTCGCTCAAAGTCACCGCGCCGACGACGGTGATGGCCAGCACCTTGACCCCCGACTCCACCGCAAGCGCCGCCAGCAGCCCCGGGCGGTCGGGGCGCGGCTCGGCGTAGCGCGATCCCAGGCCCATGGCGAAGAGGCTGAGCAGGATGGCGAAGGCGGGGCCGGTCCAGCCGTAGGACGCGTCGCCCAGCCAGCGGGCGGCGTCGGCGATGGCCCGCATCTGCAGCGACAGGTAGGGCAGGAGCCCGGCGACCATGAAGACGGCCACCGCCGCGCCCACCGCCCGAGACTGATAGCGATAGGCCAGCAGATCCGCCGCGCTCTGGAGCTGGCGGGCGCGCACCACCCGGGCCAGCGGGCGCCACACGAGCGGGATGGCGAGGCACGACAGGGCCACCCCCACGCTGATGGCCAGGAAGTTGTAGCCTTCGGTCGCCGCGAAGCCGACCCCGCCGTAGAACGTCCACGAGGTGGCGTAGACCCCCAGCGCGAGGCCCACGCTGATGGGGTGGCGGGCCAGCCGCCGCAGCCGGGGACACCGCTCGACGACGACCGCGATGAGAGACAGCAGGCCCAGGTACAGGGCGGCGGCCGCCACCGCCAGCACGCCGCCGGGCATGTCACTCATCGTCGTGGACCGGGCCCCGGCGGCGCCCGGCTTCCCGCGCGGCCAGCCACGCCCCGCCCACGCACAGCCCGCCCCACAGCGCGAACGGCAGCCACCACGGGGCTTCGGGCCGGGCCCAGATCACCCGGGCCGGCGAGGCGACGAGCGCCACCGCCACCGCCAGCACCACCGCGGCCCGGGCCCGCTGATCGGGATCTGGGGATGCCATCCCGCTGACGCTCCTCCCGTGCCGGGCGTGTATCTCGCGGTCACGCTACACGATGCCCCCCGCGGCCGGCCAGTGGGGGCCGCCGCCGAGTTCGACACACGAACGCCATATAGATGTAATTTTCGACTATGATTGGAATACGCAATCGCGGCGCCGACCCGCATCCGGCGCCGCGCCCGATCGGTGAGGAGTGCCATGATCCATCCCCTGCCCCCGCGGCGCATGCGCCGGGCGGCCCGCGTCGCGACCGTGATCGCCGCCGCCCTGCTCGTCGCCCCCACAGCCCATGCGCTGCCCGACCAGATCGTGCAGGAGGGCCTGCTGCTCGACGACGACGGCCGCCCGCTCGAGGGCGTGGTCCGCGTCCGGGTGGGCCTGTACGCCGAGCCCGACGGCGGCCCCCGCCTCTTCGACGAGGTGCACCCGGCCGTCGAGCTGTTCGAAGGCTACTACGCGGTCTTCATCGGCAGCATCGAGCCGCTCGATCCGGCGCTCTTCGCCCGGCCGCAGCTCTACCTGGGGTTGAGCCTGAACAACGGCGCCGAGCTGCGCCCCCGCACCCCGCTGATGAAGGTGCCGGCGGCGATGCTGGCCGACGTGGCGCTCGACGCGGTGGGTGACATCACCCCCCGGACCGTCTCGATCGCCGGGGTGGGTCCGGTCATCGACGAGAACGGGCGCTGGGTGGGGGATCCCACCGGCTTGCAGGGGCCCGAGGGCCCGGCCGGGCCAGCGGGACCGGCCGGGCCGCGCGGGGCACGGGGCCCGGCCGGTCAGTCCGGCGGCGACGGCAGCCCCGACACCCCGGCTCAGGTGCGGGACAAGCTGGTGCAGGTCGACGGCGCCGGCTCGGGCGTCGACGCCGATCTGGTCGATGGCCTGCACGCCGACCGCTTCATGCGCATCGACCGCCACACCGGCACCATCGGCAACCTCGAGACCGCCCAGACCCTCAGCGCGGCCCGCATCCGGCTGACCGCGCCGGGCGCCGGCTCGACCATCGTCTGGCCGGCCGACGGCGGGGCCCCTGATCCCAACGCGGCGGGCATCGCCCTCAACAACCGCAACGTGGTGGGGGTCAACGGCATGGCGTTCGCCGATCCCGGCCCCGACGGGGTGCTCACCTGGGCCGGCACCGCCGCCCGGGTCTATGTCGCCAGGCTCGACGACACCGACGGCGACGGCCTGCTGCGGCTGCGCAACGACGAAGGCATCAGCCTCGAAGACACCGTGCGCATCACCGGAAACCTCACGATGGAGGCCGGGGCGAGCATCAGCCTGCGCGACCGGCACGTCACCGGGGTCGAGCACTTCGCCTTCGCCGATCCGGGGCCCGACGGCCGCATCTCGTGGGGTGGATCCCAAGCCCAGGTCTTCGTCGCGCCGCTCGACGGGGCCAACAGCGACGGCTGGCTGCGGCTGCTGAACGATGAAGGCATCAGCCTCGAGAGCCCGGTGCGGGCCACCGATGACATGACGGTCTCCGGGCGCCTGGGCGTCGGCACGACGGCGCCGACGGCCAAAGTCATGGTGCAGGACGACTCGGCGGCCGAGACCGGGGTCGTCGTGCGCAACCATCGCGCGGGCGGTGACACCCGGCCCTTCGTGCGGCTCGAGGCCCTGACGTCGGCCAACCAGGGCGTCTGGGGCATGATCCGGGCCCTGGCCGGTGAGCGGGCCGGCGGCGCGGAGGGGTCGAACCACGGCGGCTTGCAGCTCGTGGTGAGCACCGGGGGCAACGGCACGCCCAACCCGGCGATGACCATCCAGCACGACGGGGACGTGGGCCTGGGCACCGAGGATCCCCGCGACGCGCTGCACGTCGCCCGCCCGGCCCACATCAACGCCATCCTCGACCGCACCGACAGCGACGACCACCTGACGATGGTGGTGGGCAACAGCGGCTCGGGGCTGCGCTACAGCGACTCCAACTCGTTCTTCATCGGCACCCAGCCCTACGCCGATCGGGACGACAACGGCGGCGGCACCTCGCGCCTGCGCATCACCCCCGACGGCAACATCGGCGTCGGCACCGACACCCCCCACCACCGGCTGGACGTGCGGGGCGTCATCCGGGGCCCGGCGATGACATCGAACCGCACGCCCCAGGGCTTCGAGCACAACTTGCTGTTCAACGCCCACCTCCGGTTCAGGGTCAGCCAGCAGGGCCCGGCCACGTTCGATCCGGCGGCGTTGTTCGACGGCAACCTCCAGCCGTACTACCCGGGGGGCACGCCCACCGCGAACAACCCGCAGGTCATCGTGATCGAGGGCCTGCCGGCCCATCACACCCAGGCCGGCGCCTGGATCGGCTGGACCACCCGCTACTGGCCCGCCCGCCGGTGGAAGATGGAGGGCTATGACACCGGCAACCAGCGGTGGGATGTCTTCGCCGACTTCGAGAACACCGACTTCACCGGCAGCGACTTCATGGTCAAGGTGCCCCACGCCAGCTACAACGCGCTGCGCTGGACCCTCTACGCCGGCACCGGCCAGAACGGTCGGGTGGGCCTCTCGGAGCTGTTCTTCATCCACCCCGAGGCGACGACGCCCTACGCCGGGCTGCTCACCGGGGAGAACACCGACTGCCATCGGCCGAGCATCAGCGGCGGCGATGACATCGGGGCAGTGCTCGCGCCCTACCTCAGCGCCTATCGCTGTGTGTACTTGCAGCTCTCGGCCAATACGACCTATCGCTGGGAGACCCCGATCTCGGTCGGCGCGCGCAAGGATCTGACGATCAACGGCGCCGGCTGGAGCAACGGCGCGGGCAACATCACCAGCGTCATCGAGATGAACGGCGCCCGCACCGTCAACCGCGACGGCAACATCTATCGCTGCGTCAACCGGGTGGTGACCGGCGACTTCGCGACGTTCCGCATGCGCGGCATCCGGGTGCGCGAGCGCATCGCGGACAACCGCGCGCTCTACCCCTCGTCGACGTGCCAGGCGCTGTTCAACGTGGGCGAGATGTCGGTGGTCGAGCTGAGCCAGAGCCGGTACGAGGTCACCGAGGATCTGGTGAACTTCTACGGCCACAAGTACGGCCGGGCCAAGTTCGGCCACACCTTCGTCGACCGCAGCAACAACAGCCCGCGCAACGTCTACATCGTCAAGGCCGACTCGGGGTGGAACTTCGCCGGGCACGGGGGCGTGGTCTCCCGCTCGCACACCCACCTCGGGGGCGGGGTGAGCTACCACGACTCGAACCGCATCGAGTACCTGCCATGAATCGAATGGGTATCCGCATGACTCCGAGATGGCTCTACACCGCAACCCTGGCCGCGTCGCTGACGCTGATGGGGGTGGCCTGTGACGACGACATGACGATCGACGCCGACGGCGGCGGGGCCGGCGGCGAGGGCGCGATCGGCGGGCCGGGCGGCACGAGTGGCGCCGGCGGCATGGGTGGCGCCGGCGCGAGCGCCGGCATGGGTGGCGGCGGTGACATGCCCGATATGGGCGACGCCGGGCCGGACGCCGTGATCGTGACCGAGGATCGCGACGGGGACGGGGTCGCCGATCAGATCGACAACTGCCCCGACGAGCCCAACCCCGATCAGGCCGACGCCGACGACGACGGCCTCGGCGACGCCTGCGACACCCCGCCCCCCGGGCCCGACATGATGCCCCCGCCCCCGCCCGACGGCGACGAGGACGGCGTGCCCGACGGCATGGACAACTGCCCGGCGGTTTTCAACCCCGATCAGGCCGACGCCGACGGCGACGGCGTCGGCGACGCCTGCGCCCCGCCTGAGCCCGACGCGGGCCCCACGGTGGGTGACGCCGACGAGGACGACGTGCCCGACGATCGGGACAACTGCCCCAACGCCTTCAACCCCGATCAGACCGACAGCGACGGCGACGGCCGGGGCGACATCTGCGACGTCTCGCTCGACATGGGGCCGCCGCCCGACGGCGACCTCGACGGGGATGGCGTCTCGGACATGATCGACAACTGCCCCGCCGAGGCCAACCCGCAGCAGGGCGACGTCGACAACGACGGCCTCGGCGATGCGTGCGACAACTGCCCCGAGCAGGGCAACCCCATCCAGCGGGACACCGACGAGGATGACATCGGCGACGTCTGCGACATGTGCCCCGACAACCCCGACCCCGAGTGCGGCATGCCCGGCCCCGACATGGGCCCGCCGATCGATCAGGACGGGGACGGGATCGACGACGCGCAGGACAACTGCCCGCTGCTGTTCAACCCCGAGCAGGAGGACGGCGACGGCAACGGCATCGGCGACGCCTGCGAGATGGTGATGGGCGACGACCGGGACGGCGACGGGGTGCTCAACTTCCGCGACAACTGCCCCGACGTCGCCAACCCGGACCAGTTCGACCTCGACGGCGATCAGATCGGCGACGCGTGCGACCCCTGCCCCGAGGAGCCGTTCGATCCGGCGGTGCCGTGCATGGTGGGCGACATCCCCGACGCGGGGCCGTGAGCCGTCGACGTACCGCGGGCTACTCGGCGGGCCACTTGTAGAGCACGCCCACCGCCATGAGGCACATCTCGTCGAGCGTCTCGTCGCCCAGCTCGACGTCCTGGGGGGCGTCGAGCCCCTGCTCGGCGAGCGCCTCGCGCACGAAGGGGTTGTTCATCGAGTTGTCGAACGTGCACTCGAACTCGAGCACGTCGCCCGCCTCGACCAACGGCAGCTCACGAATCGGCGCGTCGTAGCGATAGGACCGCTGCCACTCGAAGTTCCAATCGGGGGTCTCGAGCAGGCACTCCTCGGCCGGCTGTCGGGGGATCGATCCGTACTGGGCCGGGCGGCGCACCGTGCTGCACCCCTCGTAGATCGCGTCGACGTCGTCGGTCCCCTGGCTCAGCAGGCAGTCCCCGCAGATGTTGGAGAGCTGCCCCACCTCGCCCGCGCAGCGGCTGATCGCGCAGTCGTACAGCGCGTTGCCCCCCGCCCCGGCGCAGCTCGTCTCGACGCATCGCCGCAGCGGGTCGAGGGCGCCGGTGGTGCACGCGGGGGTCTTCTCGGGCCGCACCAGCCGCATGCGCATGCCGGTGCCCACGTAGTGCATGTGGGTCGCCACGGTGTGCACGAACATCCCGGGGAAGGGCCGCCCCTCGTGCTGGTCGGGCACGGTGTACCGCATGCGCTCGACGTGCCCGCTGGCCCCGGCCGGGATGCGGAACTCGGGCCACGACTCCCCCGGCTCGGGCAGCAGCCCGTCGCCGTCGCCGAACCCGCCCTGGAAGTTGCCGATGAGGGTGGTCAGCGCCAGGTACTCGGGGGTGTGATCGGTGTAGCGGAGCTGCACGGTGGTGGTGTCTTCCTGGGGGTCGTCGGCCCCCTTCGGGTGGTAGTGGATCTGCAAGACGAGCCGGGCCCCGACCCGCAGCCGCGTGCCCGATCCGGCGGGCATCTCGGTGGGCACCCCGCCCGGGGCCCAGGCCCCCAGCAGCTCGGCGTCGGAGAAGCCGGGGCCGCCGAAGCAGTCGTAGCCCCCGTCGGCGTCGGCTCGCCGCTCGGCGTCGTCCCCGTTCTGATCGACGTAGAGCAGCGCGTGGTGCACCACCTGGGGGTTGCCGGGCACGAAGTGTACCCCGTCGACGAAGACGTCCTCGTCGAGCTGAGGGTCGAGCACGAAGCAGCGAAACTGATCCCGGGTGCCGACGGTGGTGAACGGCACCGCGCTGGCCAGGGTCTGGTCGACCCCGGCCAGGGTGGCGAGCGGGATCGACGGCAGCGGAGCCGCGGTCGCCGGATCGCCCTCGGGCGCGCCCTGATCGGCCCAGCGGGCCAGCAGCGCCACCTCGCGGTCGCTCAGCCGCAGGTCGTCGACGAACGGCCGCCGCGGATCACACTGCGCCGTCTCCCGCGCGCCCCACGGCGGCATGCGCCCGGCCTGAACCGCCGCCGCGCTGGGCCCGGCGAGGGCGGCCGCGTCGGCGTACGACGCCAGCGAGAACGGGGCGATGCCGCTGTCGTCGTGGCAGCCGACGCAGCTCCGATGCACCAGCGGGGCCACGTCCCGATGCCACGTGGGCTGATCGGGCAGCGGCGGCTCGTCGGGCTCGCCGCCAGACGAGCCGCTCCCGCCGACGCAGCCGACAGCGAAGAGGCCCGTCATGGACAGGATCAGGAGAGCGGGCAGCGGTCCGAGGGCGCAGGTCACGGGACACTCCTCTCGTGGGCGGGCGCCCGGTAATGGGATCGAAGGCCCCGTCGACGCAAGGGCAATCGAGCCGAACTCACCCGAGCGGCGCGAAGAGATCGACCGTGTTGCCATCGGGATCACGCACCAGCGCGTAGCGCTGACCCCAGAACGCGTCCCATGGCGCGCGCACGCTGTCGTAGCCCGCTTCGACGATCGCGGCGTGGGTCGCGTCGACCCCGGCCGGCGTCTCGCAGTGGAAGGCGAGGTTGATCCGCTGCCCCCGAGGGTCTTCCCACTCGGGGTGCAGCTTCTGCATGAGCGCCGCGGTGTTCCACGACAGCCGGATGCCGCCGGCCAGCGTCGTCTCGGCGTAGGGTCGGTCGGGCGCCGGATCGGGCACGTCGAGGCCCAGCAGGCGGTAGAACTTCAGCGACCGGGGGATATCGGCGACGGTCAGGCCGATCATGTCGACCCGGGGGGATGTGGCCATCGGGGGCTCCGTTCAGCGTGGGCGCGGACGGATGATGCCCCCGACGGGCGCGGTGAACCAGACCCGATTTCGGGTCGGGCGTCCACGGCTCAGCGGGCGGCGATCCACTCCGCGAGCTCTTCGGCCCCGCCCACGAGCTGGCCGTCGACGAAGACCCGGGGGGTGGTCGAGGTGGCCGAGACCGCCCGCAGCATGGTCAGGTTGGCGTCGATCGCCTCGTAGGCCAGCCCGGCCTCGCTCAGCATGCTCTTGGCCCGCGCGCAGTGGCTGCAGCCGGGCTTGGTGAGCATGAAGATGTCGTGGGGCGCCTCGGCGTTCGGCGCGATGTGGGCCAGCATGGTGTCGGCGTCGCTGACCTGGAACGGGTCGCCGGGCACCTCGGGCTCGATGAACTGCTTCTCGATGACGCCATCCTTCACCAGCATCGAGTAGCGCCACGAGCGCTTGCCGAAGCCGAGGTCGGACTTGTCGACGAGCAGGCCCATCGCCTCGGTGAAGGCCCCGTTGCCGTCGGCCCACATGGTGACGTTCTCGGCGCTCTGGTCGACGGCCCAGGCGCTCATCACGAACCCGTCGTTGACCGAGACGCAGACGATCTCGTCGACGCCGTGCTCGGCGAAGACCGGCGCGAGCTGGTTGTAGCGGGGCACGTGCGAGGTGGAGCAGGTGGGGGTGAAGGCCCCCGGCAGGCCGAAGACGATGACCGTGCGGCCGGCGAAGAACTCCGCCGTCTCGACCTTCTTCATGCCGCTGCCGTCGAGCATGGTGAGCACGACTTCGGGGATGCGCTGGCCTTCCTTGTTCTCGAACATGGGACTCCTCTGTGGGTGATGCGGGCCATGGGCCCGGCTTGCGATCGCGGTGAGATGTCGCTCGCCGGCCGGAGGTCGCAGATGACGTGTCCCCGTGGTTCCACCGATGCTTCAGGCGCAGCCGTCGGTGGACTCACGGGCTCCGGGCGGCGTCGCCCGGTGGCACAGGCGGCAGGTAGCAGTCGTAGTTGCGCTGGCCGATGATCCGCCCGTCGCGCAGCTCGATGACCGCGCAGATCCGGGCCGCCAGCAGCGTGCCTTCAGGCAGCGGGCCGAGGTCGACGGCGGTCGTGCCGCTCCAGTCGAACTCGGCGACGACCATGTCACCGGAGACGACGAGCGCCGGCTCGCCATACCGCTGCTCGGCCATGATCCGGGCGCCGGCCTCGAGGCCGGAGAGCATCCCGGCGCGATCCCGGCTCCGGTTCACCGGGCTCAGGGCGTTGGCATACTCGGTCTGCTTCACGTCGGGGTGCAGCAGCGCGTCGATCGCTTCGACCGGGCCCCCGGCGGCGACCAGCTCGAGGTAGCGGATGACGATGTCACGGGCGCTCATCGGGGTCTCCTGGGGCTGGCGCCCACCACTTCAGCTCGATCACACCGTCTCCGGCGACCACGAAGCGGCGGGTGCGGGTCGCCTCGCCCACCCGCAGCCGCGCCTGGAACTCGCCCCTGGGGAGCTGCACGGCGTGGCTGCGCGCGACGCCGGCCGAGAACTCGGTGCGCCGCATGCGCTCGCCGTCGGCGTCGCGCAGATCGACCGTCATGGGGCCGCGAGGCGCGCCGAGGTAGCGCAGGGTGACGTCATTGGCCGCGTCGTCCCAGACCCGGGCCCCGTAGGCGAGCGCGAGCGCGGCGCAGATCACCGCCCCGTAGCGCAGCCCGTCGCGCAGGGTGATCCGACTCACGAGGCGCGGGCGACGTCCAGCGGGCGGCCGGCGACGTCGTGAGGCACGAAGCGGCCGGTCTCGGGGTCGTGGATGTGGCGCTCGATGCGGGTCAGGCGGCGATCGTCGATGACGTAGACGTTGAACTCGGCCCGGCTGCGGTTGCCGGCCCGGCTGGCGCTGGCCACCTGGATCAACGGGGTGCTCGTCCCGGGCACCGTCTGGGCCTTGAACTCGTGGTTGTGCCCGTGCACGACGAGGTGCGGGCGGCTGGCGGGCTCGGTGCGCAGGGCGTCGATGACGGCGTCGGCGTTGACCAGCCGCCGCATCTTGTCCAGCCGGCGGGCGGGCTCGGGCAGCAGCGGGTGGTGCAGCAGCACGAGCCGGAACCGGTCGCGGGCCCGGGGGTGGCGCAGCGCGATCTCGAGCCCGGCGAGCTGATCCCGCCCGATCTCGCCGTTGGCCACGAAGACCGGGGTCGGGATGGCCGAGCTGAGGCCGATGACGACGACCTCGTCATCGATGATCCGGGTGACCGGGTAGCGGGTGCCTTCGAGGCCGAGGTCGATATCGCCGGGCAGGAAGTCGCCGAAGTGCGCCTCGAAGAGCGCGTCGGCGATGGCCTCCTTGACATAGTAGTCGTGGTTGCCGGGCACCACCGTCAGCCGGTCGGGCGTGAAGCGGCTGCTCAGCAGCGCGTGCACCATCTCGAACTCGGGCTCGAGCGCCAGGTTCACCAGATCGCCGGTGCAGACGGCGTGATCGACGCCCAGCTCGACGATCGCGTCGAGCAGGTCGACGAAGATCTCGACCCGGTAGTGCCGCGAGCGGTTGAGGGCGAGGTTGACCGCGCCGGTCCAGCGTTTGTTGAGGAACCGGCGGGGCTTGACCCCCTTGAGCGAGAGGACGTGGGTGTCGGAGAAGTGGGCGATCCGCAGGGTCACGGCAGCTCCCACGTCAGGGTGTAGCTGTTGCGCGCGTCGTCGAAGCCGTCCACCCCGATGAGCAGGCCGGTGGGGCCGTCGATGTCGAAGGTGACCGACTCGGGGGCACCCTCGGTGGCCGACTCGCCGAGCAGGGCCCCGCCTCCGAAGCCGTCGAGCACGACGAGATCGAGGTCACCGGCGGCGGGGTCGAAGTCGAGGGTCACGGTGACCGGGCCGACGCCGTCGACGAAGACCGCGAACCAGTCCTCGGTGAACGGGCAGATGATGCCGCCCTCGTATCCCCCGTCGAGCGCATCGAGCTCGGCGGCGCCGACCGGGCCTTCGTTGTTGCGCGGGTCGTCGTCCTCGCAGGCGGCGAGCACCTCGAACGGCGCGGCGGCGACATCGTTGCTGGGGCGCACGTCGGCGATCTGCCGGTCGGGATCGGCGACGGCGAGCACGAACCACGGGCCGGGCTCGACGTCGGCCGGGATGTCGAGCCGCTGGGCGAGATCGACCGCGGCCGCGCCGTCGACGAAGGGCAGGATCCGCTCGCCGATGACGACGTCGTCCACCGAGGGCTCGTCGTCGTCCGAGAGCAGGAACCGCAGCAGCACATCGGCCGCCGGATCACCCCGGCGGTTGCTCAGGTGCACCCGGGCCCGGAGGTCGGCGCCGGGCTCGACCGCGAGGCGCGACAGGTCGAGCTCGTCGACGCTGAGGTCGACCCCGCTCACCCCGCTCACCCGGAGCTGGTAGGCCACCTCGGCGGCGCCGCCCACCGAGACCTCGAGGTAGTAGAAGCCGTTGTACTGCGCGAGGTGGGCGATGCGGCGGTCGTCCTCGGCGATGACCGCGCCGTTCTGGTCGTACAGTCGGAGCAGCACCCCCGCCCCGCCGGACGAGACCTGCCAGCTCACGGTGTTGCCCGCGGGGATCGCGAAGCGGAACCAGTCGGTGTCGCCGGGACAGAGATACAGATCGTGCACCCCGTCGGGCAGCAACGACGCGTCGAGGCGCTCGCCGTTGGGCTCGTAGTCGTCGTCGGGGCACGCCTCGGCCTCGGCCAGCGAGATGTCGAGGCTGTAGGTCGCCGAACGGGCGGCGCCGCTGAGGTAGACCCGCACGTACCACACCCCGGCT
The DNA here is from genome assembly GCA_030426085.1 of bacterium. GTDB lineage: Bacteria > Myxococcota_A > Bradymonadia > UBA7976 > UBA1532 > JACKDM01. The sequence goes on from JAUHYW010000010.1 coordinate 40,134, forward strand.
GCCGGCGCCCGCAGCAGCTCGACCTCTTCCCGGCCCTGGAGCCCGGTGCTCTCGTCGATCACGGCGTTGCCATCGGGCGCGTACAGCGCCATCTCGAGGTCGCCCTCAGCCGGATCGAAGTCGATGCCCGCGGTCAGCCGCTGCCCGGGCATCAGCGCGACGGCGTACCAGTCGTCGTCGCCCTCGCACGCGACCAGATCGGGGTAGGTGCCCGGCTCGACCACCGCTTCGAGGGCCACCGCCCCCTCCTCGTAGGGGCTGGCGTTGGGCTCGAACGGGTCGGCGAGGCAGGCGTCCTCCCGATCGACGCGCAGCCGGACCCGGCCCGTATTGTCGTCCTCGTCGGCCTCGTCGACCGCGTCCCCTTCGTCGGCCCGCAGCGCGAGCACGTAGCGCCCGTCGGGGATGTCGCCCGGCAGCTCGATGCGCCCCTGCACCGAGGCCACGGCGCCCGCGTCCAGCGCCGGGCTGTCGATGGCGCCCCGTAGCACGGCGTCGGAGAGATCGGCCGCCAGCCCGGTGAGCACCGCGGTGTCGGTCGCCGGTGCGGGGGCCCCGCCGGCGTTGACCAGCTCGAAGTTGACCGCGACCACCGCGCCCGGTTGGGCCACGGCCGGCGCAGGCACCACCCGCCGCACCCGCAGGTTGGGGCCGTCGGGCACCGGGGTCAGCGCCACCCGCAGGTCGTATTGCAGGGAGAACGCCGTGGGCAGGATCTCGACGAGCACGGTGCGCTCCCGCTCGGCGGGCAGGGTGAAGGCCACCGCCTCGCCGGGCAGGCCCTCGCCCGCTTGCAGCGTCTCGCCCGCGGTGTCGGTCAACCGCATGGTCACCGCGCCCTCGTTCGGGACCCAGCTCGCCGCCACGTCGAGGATCTGCCCCCCCGGCACCACGATCTGGTACCAGTCGGAGGCGTCGCAGGCGCCCAGCCCGGGGTACTCGCCGGCTTCGATCAGCGTCGCCGCGCCCCGGCCGTCGTTGGGCTCGAACGCGTCCTCGCCGCAGCCGCCCATCGCGCCGGAGACGATCAGATCGCCCGGCGCGAAGGCGATGTTGTTCATCTCGCTGCGCTCGCCGCTCAGGCGGTCGTCGGGGTCGATGACCACCGCCACCCGCCACACCTCGACCTGCTGGTCCAACTCCACCGGCACCACCACCGAGCGCTCGATGTCGGTCCGGCTGTCCCCGGCGAGGTCGTCGACGTCGAAGGTGTCGATGACGATGTCCTCCGGCCCGTAGACCGCGTCGGCGCTGAGCACGATCACCCCTTCGAGCGCGCCGGTGGAGTCCACCCCGCCGTTGCCGACGGTGGCCCGCACGGTGAGCATGCTGCCGGCGTCGATCATGAACGGGGCGAAGTCGACCCCGCTGACCGTGGCGTCGACGTCGGGCTCGCCGCCCAGCTCGAGCACCCCGGGGAAGGTACGCCGGTTGTTGGCCTCGTTGACGTCGTCGGTCCCGTTGGTCGGATCGGCCACCGCCACGATGCGATAGTCGCCCTCGTCGATCCGCCGGTTGATCTCGAGCCGCAGGTCGAACGGCTGCTCGGCGCCTGCGGCGAGGGACGGCACGTTGAGCGACCCGATCTGGATCGCGGGCCCGCCGTTCACCGGCTCGGCGCTGACCCGCACCACGAAGAACCGCTCCACGTCGGTGTCGCCCCGGTTGACCAGCGTCAGCGAGCCGCCGAGCACCTGGCCCCAGAAGACCCGCTCGCTGTTGAGCTGGAAGTCGGTGATGACCAGATCGACGCCCTCGACCTCGCCCGGCTCGACGACCCGGATCGGCGCCCCGTAGCCCCGCAGGTTGTTGTCCTCCTGCTGCTCGTCGACATCCTCGTCGGGATCGGCCACCACGAACAGGTAGTAATCCCCGGGATCGACCGAGAGGTCGACCAGCTCGTCGGAGAACGCCCGATCACCCGGCGCCAGGGCCAGCCCCCCGCGCACCCCGACGAGCGTGTCGTCGGGGTCGAACGTGTCGTCCTCGCTCAGGTAGATCGCGAAGCGGGCCAGGGGCACCGGGCTGTCGCCGTTGTTGGCCAGGCAGACCTCGACACCGAGCTGGTCGGAGACCTGGGCGGTGGGCATCACGTCGGGGGGCAGCATGTCGAACGCGGCGATGGCGATGCCGCACACGACCAGATCGGGCCCGGTCTCGGTGGGGTTGCGGACCTGGACCTCGGCGCCGGCGAAGGCGACGTTGTCGCTGCGGTCGGCGTCCCCCACCCGCTCGTCGGGATCGGCGACCACGGCCAGCCGGTAGTCCCCCGAGGCGACGCCATCGGGCAGGGCGAAGGTCAGCTCCTGACCGGTGGCGGCGGCGACCGCGGCCGGGCCCGCCAGCCGGGCGATGATCGGATCGACGTCGGGCCCGTCGATGACGTCGTCCGCCGACAGCACCACCACCTGCTCCCAGGCCCCGACGACCACCTCGCCCCGGTTGCCGATGGCCCACGAGACCGTCATCTCGGCCCCCGTGCGCAGGCGGCGGGGGGCGAAGACCACATCGGAGACGACCAGATCGGCCGAGGGGATCACGTCGACCGGGGTCTCGGCGACGCCCGATCCGCCAGCGGTTTCATCGGTGACCGTCAGCCGGACGGTGTAGCTCCCGGGGGCGCCGAAGACGTGCTCCGGGTTCTCCTCGGCGCTCCGCTCGCCGTCGCCGAAGTCCCAGGCATAGGTGTACACGCTGTCGAGCGGGCCCCGGTTGAGGCTCTCGAAGCGCACCCGCAGCGGGGCGTTGCCCGAGACGGGCTCGGCGATGATGCGCACGTCGAAAGTCGTCGGCTGGTCGTCGTCACAGGCCACAAGACCCAGGACGCACGCGGCGAGCAGCGCCTGGAGCAAAAGGGTCCGGGCGGGTCGGATCGAGCTGTCGTTCACCTCGTGCTCCCAGGTCGGACGGCAGCCGGGCGGCGGCCCGTTACACAGATTCGCCCCGCGCGGCGGGGGTCGCCGTCGAGCGCATCTTCGAATAGCCAAACCGTTCGTGCGGACGCAAGACCGGGAGCGCGACGAGGGGCCCGCGAGGGCGGTTGAAACGCTTGACCACCGGCGCGAGCGGGGTATACGGTCGGGTCTCCGGAGGACGGAGCCGTACAGGGCGGAGGAAGCCGTTGAGCGACGGGAACAAGAAGCCGGGCCTGAGAGACATCAGCGACCTGAAGGCGCGCCTGGGCATGCTGAACACGGGCGCCGGTCCGGGCGCGCCGCGCGGCCCACGCCCCCCGGGCGCTGCGCCGGGCAATCCGTTCGCCCCCAAGGCCCCCGCGACGCCATCGGCGCCCCCGCCGCCGGACGCGGCGGCTGCGCCCCCGCCGCCGGTCGGCTCCGGGCCCCCGGCGGCCCCGGGTATGCCCGCCGTGCCGTCGGCGCCCCCGGCCGCGCCGCCCGCAGCCCCCCGGGCACCGGCCGCGCCGGCCGCCCCTTCCGGGCTCAGCGTCGGCGGTGACCTCTTCAAGAAGCCGCCGCCCCAGGCCGCCCCGGCCGCGGCCCAGGCCCGCCCCCAGGCGCGGTCGTCCCAGGCCGATCAAGCCCAGCTCGAGGCGATGTTCGACGCGCCGTCGCGGCAGGTGCTCGACGAGGCCCCCAAGCCCGAGGCCGAGTTCGCCAACCCGCTGCAGCAGGGCGAGTACGCCCAGGCCGCCGCGCCGGTGGATCTGACGGCTGAAGAAGAAGCGGCGCTCTCGAGCTACGAGCACAAGCAGGTCGGCATGAAGCCGACCCTCGCCATCGGCATGACCGTCGGCGTCGGCGTGCTGATGCTGTTCATCGGCTACGCGATCGGCGACTCGATCCGCGCCCGACGGTTCATCAACGCCCAGATCGATGCGTCGGAGCGGGTCAAGGGCCAACTCCAGGATCCGATCAACACCTATGAGAAGCTGCGCCCCATCCTGCTGTCGATGAACCCCCAGCAGGTCGAATGGGACAAGGTCAAGGCGCTGCCCGAGCTGCCCGACGTGAGCGGGGCCATCTTCGCGACCCCGGTGCCCCTGCACCCCGACCTCGCCCCCCGGGTGGCCCGCTTCGTGGTCGACCTCAACGCGCTGTACGAGGCGCTCAAGGAGCACGAGCGGATCACGACGAAGCGGGACAAGGCCGAGCTCGAGGCCATGGAGGCCGGCTCGTCCTTCCTGCAGCGCCCGAGCTTCGCGGTGCTCTACGATCCGGTCGATCCCGAGGCCAGCGGGCCCTACATCCCGCCGGTCGGCAAGATCGTCGCGGTCACCGGGCGCCCGGTGGAGAAGGAGGTCGAGCGCAAGGTCGGCCGCCGCAAGAAGATGGTGACCGAGTACTTCCTGCCCATCATCGATCGCCAGGGCAAGGAGGCCGAGGTCAACCTGCGGCGCCTGCTGCAGATCAAGAAGGACCAGTTCCTCGCCGCTGGCGAGGCCAACCCCCTCTCGCTGTACGAGAAGCGGGTCACCGACCTCAAGGCCCGCATCACCCAGATCGACACCTACTTCGATCTGCTGCAGGACGCCCTCAAGACGCAGGCCGAGCGGGAGAAGGTCTTCTCGCTCTGACGGCCGCCGCCAGTCGCTGCCTGCCTCGGGGTCGAGCATCGCTCCCCCACCTGCCCCACTCGCCCAAGATAACCATCCCCCCGTTGGCCGCCGCGCCCCCGCTCAGGGCTCATCGGTCGTCGGTCCGGCGTCCGCGATGACCCAAAGACCTGTCCATCGGGCGCCGTCGGGGCTATCCTCCCTGCGTGGAAAACTTCACCTCAGCACGGGATAAACTGCTGACCCTCGGCCTGGTCGGCCTGGGTCTGGCGCACGAACTCAACTCGCCGCTCACCGCGACGGGGCTCGGGCTCGAGCTGCTCGCCGATCGCTTGCGTCGGCCCGATCCGCCGAGCCCGGCCGAGGCCGCCGAGGCCGTCGATCGGGTCCTGAGCCGGATCCGTCGGATGGCCGCGCTCGTCGATCGCTTCCGCCAGTTCGCCCGTGGCGAAGGCGGGCGACCGACCTGGGTCGAGCTGGATGCCGTCGCCGACGGGGTGCACGCCCTGGTGCGGCCGACCCTGGCCGAGCTGACCCACATCGCGCTGGTTCGGGGCGACCGCCTGCCCGGCGCGACGGTGTACGCCGACCGGCTGCTGCTGGAACAGGCGCTGGCGATCGCGGTGCTGAACGCGGCCGACGCGCTCGGTGATCGAGAGGGCTGCATCGAGCTGCACGTCGCCCCTCACCGACCCGGCTGGGTCCGGGTCGACGTGGACGACGACGGGCCGGGCTTCGACTCGGTGAACGACTCGGTGGAGCTGGGCTTCTCCACCAAAGGCGATGACGGCATGGGGGTGGGGCTGGCTTTGGCCAAGGGCATCGTCGAGTCGGCGGGCGGCACTCTGGAGGCGTCCAACCGTGACGAAGGCGGGGCGCGGCTGCGGACGTGCTTGCCGGTCCGGCCGAGCGCCGCAGGCGGAGCGGCCGACTGACGTCGCAGCCAGATGCCGGAATCGGGCTATGGTGGGTGTGGATTCACGTCCAGCCTACGCGACATGAACATCGCGTGAAGCGAGCTTCGGAGCGGGGTCAGCGGGATCGCGGGCGCGATCTCAGTCCCCGTCGGACTTGGCGTCCTTGTCTTTGCGGGGCTCGACCGTCGCGGTGACCCCACCCCCTTCGAGCTGGGGGCGGGCGGTCATCGTGCCGACATCGTCGAGCTTCGACACCAGATCGTTGAGCTGGGCCACCCAGCGGTCGGTCACTGCCCGCTCGCGGCCTCGCATCCGTACGACGAACCGCACCCGATCGCCGCCTTCGAGGAAGCGGCGGGCGTGCCGCAGCTTCGTCGCCAGGTCGTTGGGATCGGTCTTCGGCCGCAGCTTGATGATCTTCGTCTGCATCTGGTGCTGCTTCTTCTGGCGCTTGCGCTGCTCATACTTGAAGCGGCCGTAATCCATGATGCGGCAGACCGGTGGCCGGGCGTTGGGGGCGACCTCGACGAGATCGAGCCCCTTGTCCCCGGCGATGCGGCGACCGTCTTCGGGCGTCATCACGCCCAGCATCGTCCCGTCCTCGTCGATGACCATGATCTGCGAAATGCGGATCTGGTGGTTGATCCTTCTGCGCTCTTCCAAGGTCTCGCGATTTCCCCCGCGTTGCGGCGCCAGAGTCGCCCCTGCCCGCCGATACCGATGTCACCCGGCCTCGAGCGGGCCAGCCGGACTTTCATACCCCACCCGCCGGCCGATCACCAGTGTTGCGCGGACATCGGCCGGATTTGCCCCCTCGGGGGCCCATTCTCCGCTCACGTCGGGTCACGTCCCAAGCCGACGGGGGCCGCGAATTGCCCCTCCGGGGAGGCATCTGCTAACTGTCGGCGGTGAGTCGACATCCAGAGGAGTGAGGCACATGCGGGTATGGCGTGGCGGGTTGATGGCCCTGATTCTGGCCGGCTGTACCGGCGGCGGGTCGGATGACCCGGAGGCCGACGCGCTGCTCGACGGGACGCTGCTCGACAGTGATCGCCCCGACGCGGCGCCGATGCCGGATCTCGGGCCCGATATGGAGCTGGCGCCGGACGTCGGCCCCCCGACCTGTTTCTCGGAGGGCGGCGCGCTGGTCGAGGCCTCCACCAGCGACCCCTACTTCGGCCTGGAGGCGTTCCGGGCGGACGTCGACCCCGACGGCGATGGGCTGCCCGATCTGCTCCTGCGGCGGGTGGCGGACGACGGGCTGTACTTCGAACTGGCCGACGGCCTGACCCTCGAGACGTCCGGCGCCTACGGCGCGCTCGCGGCCATCGACGGGCGCTTCATGCCCGAGGTCTGGCCGCCGGAGGCCCTGCACACGCCGCTGACCGTCGCCGAGGCCGACGAGTGGCTGGTGCACGAGATCCGGGCCGCCGACGACCGCCTCGTGCGGGTCGACGCGGCCGATCTGACGGCGACTGAGGTCTACCCGCTCACCACCCACGCGACCCGGGTCCAGACGGTGCGCAGCGCCCGGCCGATGGCGCTGGTCGACCGGGACGACGGCGGGTGCACGGCGATCACGCTGGAGCCCGACGGGCCGACGGCCGAGTGGGGCCTGTGCCGGCTGGTGGCCACGCCGGATGTCAACGGTGACGAGATCCCCGACGTGGTCCGGTTCGGCCGGGCGGGCATCGAGATGTTCGACGGGGTCGGGCTCGAGTCCATCGCCTTCCTGCCCGACATCGACATCGAGGCGGTGGGCGTCATCCCCGACCCTCCGCTGGACCTGCGGGGCGAGGGGCCCGAGCTGATGAGCGTGGCGATCGAAGACGGCGGCGCGCTGGTGGCCCGGTACCACGACCCGGTCGATCTGCGGCTGACCGGGGGCCCGGAGACGGTGCGGCCGACAGGCGTCTACACCCGCCTGACCTTCGTCTACGACGGCGAGTCGTTGCGCATCGCCGCCGAGCTCGACCGCAACGGCCAGTTCTTCCTGCACCTCATCAGGCCCGGCCGCGAGGTGCGGCGCCTCGGCGAGTACGGGCCGTTCCAGGTGCTGCGCTGGTCGACGCCGGGCGACATCGACGGTGACGGGCGCCTGGACATCGAGCTGCGCGGGGGGTCGTTTGAGGACGGGACGAACACCGACGTGACCTATCTGCGCCTGCGGGACGGGGCCGAGATCTTCGAGATCGACAGCGAGCGCGCGGCGCGCTTCGATCACATCTGGTCGAACACGCTGCCGCCCACTGCGGCCGATCTCGACGGCTGCCCGGGGGTCGATCGGGTGCTCCTGCGCAGCGGGCCGCCCCGCGCGGGTGGAGTGCGGGCGACGCGGGTACACTTCATCGATGAGGACGGCCGCCTGCGCGATCGCAGCGATCCGTACGACGGGCGGGTGCACGCGCTGGGCATCGCCGATCTGGACGGCACCCCCCCCGCCGAGCTGCTCGAGATCCGCAGCGAGAGCGACACCAGCGCCCGGCTGCGGGTCTACACCCCGATGCCCTGAACACCCGTGGGGATCGTGATGCGATCGATCATATCGCGATCGATCAGGGGCAGATCGACGTCGCCTCGGGGGTGACACAGGTCACCGTTATTTTCCTTGCAGCGTGGATCACACGGGCCTACATTCGCTCCACCCCTCGTTCTCCCGGAGTGGCGCGTGTCGCGGAGCGTTCGGCTGATCGGCCCCTGGTTCCTGCTGATCCACCTCGTGGCCCTGCACCTGGTGCTGACGTGGTTCGAAGGCGACGCCGACGGCGCGCCGCTCGCCGCCGAGCCGGCCTACCTCGCCGAGTTGGAGACCGCCGAGCCGACCGAGGCCCCGGCCGAGACGCCCGCCGAGGCGACCGATCGCGAAACGATCGTCCCGGTCGAGCGCCCCGGGCCGCTGGATCTCGGCCGGATCTACACCGACGGCGACCGCATGCGAGCCGACCTCGAGCACGGGTGGGTCGCCGAGCTGACCACCGTGCCCGACCTGCAGAAAGCGGCCACCCGCATCCTGAACCGGGGCAAGGTGCCGTTCGGGGCCGTGGTGCTGCTCGACGTGACGTCGGGCGAGGTCCTGGCGATGGCCGATCGGTTCGACGCCGAGCACCCCATCGCCCCCGATCTGGATCCGGCTGGCCCCCCGCACCTCGCGCTGCGGGCCCTGGCCCCGTCGGCGAGCGTCTTCAAGATCGTGACCTCGGCGGCCCTGCTCGAGGTCGGCGTCTCGGGCACCCGGGACTACCCGTTCAACCCGGCGAAGCGGCGGGTCTACGAGAAGACGCTGGCCAAGCCGGGCCCCGGGGCGCCGAAGTCCGACATGGGTCAGGCGCTGGCGAGCAGCAACAACGGCTTCTTCTCGCGCATGGCCGACCGCAAGCTGGCCCGCGAGGATTTGGACCTCATCTCCCGGCGCTTCGCTTTCAACCGGGTGGTGCCCTTCCCACTGCTGACCGACGCCAGCACGGCCACCGTGCCCCGCAACCGCCTGGAGCGGGCCCGCATGGCGGCCGGCTTCTGGCACACCCGGCTGACACCGCTGCACGGCGCGCTGATCGCGGCGGCGGTGGCCGGCGACGGCGCTGTGCCGATGCCCCGGCTGGTGCGGCGCCTCGAAGGGCCCGACGGGCGGGTGGTCGACGCCCCGGATCGGGGGCCGCTCACCCGGGCCATGAAGCCCGAGACCGCGAAGACCATGCGGAGCATGATGGCCCGCACGATCTCCCACGGGACGGGGCGACGGGCGTTCCAGAAGTGGCCCCGCTCGCTGTCGAAGATCAACGTGGCGGGCAAGACCGGGACCCTGGCGATCCGCGAGCCGTACACCGCCTACACCTGGTTCGTCGGCTTCGCGCCGGCGGACGACCCCCAGGTGGCGATCGCGGTGATGGTGGGCAACGGCGAGCTGTGGTGGCAGCGGGCGATCGACATCGGCCGGGACGTGCTGGCCGACTACTTCCGCCGCCAGGGGTGATCGGACCCGCCGGATAATTCGCAAGTCGCTGTTCAAAAAGCAGAAATCGCTCATCCCGAACAGCCGCGGGAGATTTGCCCGCCCCCAACCCCCTTGATAGAGTGACCGCAGTCCGAAGACGGTTCACCGTTGGTGAATATCTCCGGTCGGATCGGGGGGATCGACATGACGCCAGCCCTCACCGGCGCCCGCAGCGGGCTCGCGCTCGCCGCGGCCGAAGTGGGCACCGCTGCCCACAACACCGCCAACCTGCTGACCGAAGGTGCCCCCCGGATACGGGCTTCGGGCGTGGCGCAGCCGACGGGCGGGGTCTCGGTGCAGATCTCGGCCTCGGCCCGCGCCGGCGCCGATCCGGTGGCCGACGTGGTGAGCCTCGAGCGGGGCGAGCTGTTGTATCGGGCCAACCTCCAGGTCATCGCGGCGGAGGACGAGCGCCTCGGCGCGACGGTCGATCTGCTCGGCTGAGCCATTGCCGGAGGCGCGGCGCGCGTCGATGAGACTCCTCTTCCCAGCCCTGCTCCTCGCCCTGCCGGCCGCCGCTCAGCCGATCTGTCTGGCGGACGACGCCCGGCTGCCGTTCATCGACGCCGAAGTGCTCGCCTGCGACCCCCCGAGGCTGGTGCTCGTACGCGAGGAGGCGGCCTACGACGCCGAGCTGGGCGAGTGGCAGCAAGCCATCCTGCTCCGGTTCGCCAACCCCGGCGAAGAGGAGCTGATCGTCAGCGGGGTCGTTGAGCTGGCCGGCGCCGAACTCATCGGCGAGCCGAGCTATCGAGCGGCCGACTTGCGGCGGGGCGACTTCGAGTGGGCCGTCGCGCCGCTGTCCCACTACGAAGATCCCGGCGACTGCTCAGCGCTGCTCGACCCGCCGTTGCCCCACCCGACCCGCGGGCTCGAGTTCGGCGATCTGATGCGCTTCGGGCCCGACGGCGTGCGCTTCGAGTTCGCGGCGGCGGCCGATCTGGACGACGTCCGGTTCATCGTCGCCTCGCCCGATCCGGCCTCCGCCGGCTCTGTGCGGGTCGAGTTGTTCGACATCCTCACCAGCCCCGACGTGCCGATCCAGGTCGGCGCGGCCGATGCGAACTGGACGCCCGACGACGGCCTGTACGATGGCCTGCGGGTCACCGCGCGGCTGCGGGAGGTCGATCTGGCCATCCCCCAGGACTGCGTCGCGGGCACCAGCGATGGGGGGCTGATCTTCGATCTGGAGGTGCCGGTGGACGCGCCGGCCGATCGGAGCCGGCGGGCGGATCGCAACGGCGATCTGGGCCCGGTGGAGGCGCTGGGCGCGCCGTCGGCGCTGCGCTGGCGCCCGAGTGATCTGCTCTCGGCCGATGGGGATGTGCTGCAAGTGGTCGAGCTCGACGGGCTGGATCCCGCGCTGTGTGCCGCGGGCGACGTCTCGCTGCCGCTGACCGCCTTGATCGAGCCGGCAGACCTCGTGCCGGACGGCGTCTACGGGGGCACGATCGAGGTCTGGGAGGACACCGACGGCGACCGCCGCTTCGACGCCAACGAGGCCGGGGACACGGTGCGACTGGCAGTCGTCGTGGGGCCGGATCCGGGCGAGGACCCCTGCGAGCTGCTGCCCATCGAGCCCGACGCGGGCTTCGACCCGGGTCCGCTGGACGCTGATCGCCCCCCGCCCGACGCCGCGCTGGACGCCTCGCCGGACGCCGACCTCGACGCGGGCATCGATCCCCCCGACGGCGATCTGCCCGACGCCGGGCTGGATGCCGCCATCGATCTGGACGCGGGGGGCGACGCGGCCGCCGACGGTGGGCCTGATGGGGAGGTCGACGGGGATGGGCCGATCCTGCCTCTGCTCGATGGGGCCGTGGACCGCGGGGCGCTGGCCGACGCCGGACAGGCCGACGGCGCGCCGGATGGAGCCCCAGCGCTGGATGGCGCCGCGGCGGACGTCGAGCTGATGGATGGCGCGATCGACGGGGGCGTGGCGGACGGCGGCCCTGGGGACGGGGATCCGGGCGACGACGGTCCGGGCGACGAGGGGCCGGGCGACGGGGGGCCGAGCGACGGGGGGCCGGGCGATGGCGGCGCGGGCGATGGCGGCGTGGGTGACGGCGCACCGCAGGACGGCGCGCCCGGCGACGCCACCAGCCTCGACGCGGACGCCGCGACCGACGCCGATCTGCCGGACACGTACCCCCCAGCGGACGGAGGAGTCGATGGTGCCCCGACCGACACCGCCGACCTCGACCCCTCTGACGGGGCGCCGACAGACGCGGGCGTGTCGGACGTGGCCCCGACCCCGGCCGACCCCGGTGATCCCCAGGGCGGCTCTTTGTCCTGCCAGACCACCCCCGGCCGCGGCGGCTCCCCCGCCCTGCTCCTCGTGCTCTTCGCTCTGCTCGCGTTCCGCCGCCGGCTCCTGCTCCCGGCCCTGCTGATCGCCTTCGCCGCGCCGGCCGATGCCCAGGTCGACGTGCGCCGGTTCACCCCGACCCCCGCCTTCTCGCCCTACCTGAACCTGGACGGCGCCGAGACCCTCGGCCCGGGCCGCGTCGGCGCCCGGGTCATCTCGGTCATCGAGCAGCGCCCGCTGGTCTTCGCCCGGGACGGCGAGCGCACCGTCGACATCATCAGCATCCGTCTCGGCCTCGACACCGCGGTGGCGGTCGGCGTGACCGACTGGCTCGACGTGGGCGCCAACCTGCCCCTCGTGCTGTTGCAGGACGGCCGGACCATCGCCGGCGGCACGCTGGATGGCTTCGCCCTCGCCGATCCGTCGCTGGCGGCCAAGGTGCGGTTCCTCTCGCCCACCGAGGGCGTCGGTCTGGCGCTGCGGCTGGGCGGCAGCGCGCCGATGGGTGATCCCGACGCGCTCGCCGGGGAGCCGGGGCCCACCGGCACCGCCATGCTCGCGCTCGAGCTCCCCGTCTCGAGCCGCTTCGACATCGCGCTCGACGTGGGCTATCGGCTGCGCGAGGCGACCCGGCTGGGCGACGTCGAGGTGGGTGACGAGCTGCTCTTCGGGCTCGGGGCGAGCTGGCGGGTGACCCCGGCCTTCGCCCTGGCCGCCGAGTTCACCGGCGCGACCGGCGCAGCGGATCCGTTCGGCGTCGACCAGCAGACGCCCGGGGAGCTGGACGCGCTGGCCCGGGTCGAGGTCGTGGACGAGCTGGCGGCTGTCGTGGGCGTCGGCGCCGGGCTGCTGCCGGGGTACGGATCGCCGATGTATCGGGCCTTCGTGGGCCTGCAATACGCGCCGCGCAACCACGACTTCGATGGGGACGGGCTGGCCGATGGGCGTGATCGCTGCGTCGAGACGGCGGGGGTCCCGGTCGAGCAGGGCTGCCCGGCGCCCGCGCGGGTGGCGGCCGCGGTCGAAGAGAAGCCGGTGAGCCGCGACCAGGACGGCGACGGGCTGCTCGACGCGCTCGATCAGTGCCCGTTCCTGCCCGAAGATCGAGACGGCTTCCGCGACGACGACGGCTGCCCCGACGCGGACAACGACCTCGACCTGCTGGCCGACGGCTTCGACGCCGATCCGCTCGGGCCCGAGGACTGGGACGCCTTCGAGGATCGCGACGGCATCCCCGATCCGGACAACGACCGCGACGGCCTGGCCGACTTCCGCGATCCGTGCCCCGACGAGAAGGGCGGCGAAGACGGCTGCCCGACGAGCCTGGCGCCGAGCACGCCGGACGCCGCGCGCGGGCTGGCCGGGGGCGAAGGGCCACAAGCCCCGCTCGTGCTCGGGCGCACGCTGCATCCCGCCGAGCCGATCATCTTCGAGTTCGCCCGCCCGGGGCTGACCCCCGAGGCCGGCCCGCTGGTCGACGGGCTCGCCCGCTACTTGATCGAGCACCCCGAGCTGGACCGGGTCGAGGTCGGGGTGCACGTCGACGCGATGGGCAGCCGCCGGTGGAAGCACTGGCTCTCCCGGGCGCGGGCGGCGTCGGTCGTCGCGGCGCTGGTCGACCGCGGCGTGCCGCCCGAGCGGGTGTTTCCCCGCGGATATGGCCCCGAGGTCCCGGTGGACAGCAACCGCACCAAGGCCGGGCGCTTCAAGAACCGGCGGGTCGAGCTGCGGGCGCTGCTGCCATTCGAAGTGGCCCGACCGACCCGGGCGGTCCAGCCGGATCGATCGCCGCGCCTGCCCCGCAAGCGCTCGACACTGCCTGAGCCCCGCGCCCGGTGGCTCGCGCCCGACGCCCTCGTCCTGCGGCCGACCGCCCCGATCATCTTCACCCGGAGGAGAGCGAGCCTCACCCCGGGCGCCGCGCCCCGCGTCGCGGAGCTGGCCGCGCGCTTGAAGGCCAACCCGAGCTGGCGCCGGGTCGAGGTCGGGGTGCACACCGACGGCCTGGGCGACCGCGACTGGAAGCTGCGGCTGAGCCGGGATCGGGCCGCGGCAGTCGTCGACGCCCTGGTCGCCGAGGGGGTCGAGCGGTCGCGCCTCACGCCGCGGGGCTACGGCGCCACCCGCCGGCTGCGGGGGGACGACACGCTGGAGGATCGGGCGACGAATCGACGCGTCGAGCTGCGGGTGCTCGACACCAGCGTCTCGCTCGCGCCGGGAGATGGGCGATGAAGCGGATGACCTGGGCAGCGGCGCTGTGCGCGCTGGGCCTCGCGGGCGGCGCGTGGGCCCAGAGTCCGCCGGATGGCTACCGGGTCCGCATCGGACCGGCCGATCGCGCGCCGAGCGAAGATCCGCTGGCGCCGCCCCCCGACGATGGCCGGACGGACGGCGAGCTCGACGAGGTCGAAGGGGCCCCATCGACCTCGCCCGTGGACGCCCCGGATCCGAACGAAGATGCACAGCGAGACGAACCCACCGCACCGGCGCCCGGGGCCGCCGAGGCCGGGCGGAGGACGCGGCGAGCCCGCCCGAAGCGCCGGGCGCTCCGGTGGGGTCGAGGGGAGACGGTCACCCCGCTCGAAGCCGCGCACCGGCTGGAGGCGACCCCTGGCGAGGCGATCGAGTTCGCCCGCCCGCTCACCTTCCGCCACGACTCGGTCGAGATGACCCCGAACGCTGCGCCGGCGCTCGCCGAGATCGTCGACTACCTCCAAGCGTCGCCCGAGATCCGGCTGGTGCTGATCGAAGGCCACAGCGACGCGACCGGCGCCCTGCGCTACAACCAGCGGCTCAGCGAGGCCCGGGCGGCCGCGGTGCGCAAGGCGCTCGTCACCCGCGGGGTGGCCCCCGAGCGGCTGGTGGCCTACGGCTACGGCGAGACCCGGCCCGCCGCGCCCGACCGCGAGGCGAACCGGCGGGTCGTCTTCCGGGTGATCGAGGGTGATCGCAAGGCCCTGGTGCGGCGGGTGGCCACCGAGTGGGGCCAGGTGGCCCTGGTCGACGGCCGGGGCGCGGTCGAGGTCGCCGACAGCCCCGAGTCGAACGCTGATCGGGCGCTCGAGCCGGAGTCGGCGCACCGGCGCGATGCCCCGGCGTCGCAGTCGGCCGATCGATCCGCCGGCCCGCCGACGCCCGATCCTCGACGGCCGGACGGGGCGTTCGCCCTGCACATCGCCCCGCCGGCCGCCGCCCCCACACCGCAGCCGGTCACGCCGGTCGCCATCAGCCGGAGCGGTGGGCCCGATCTGCCCGACGACGCGCTGAGCTGGCGCGCGTTCGAGGCGCGCAGTCAGATCGGCGAGGGCCACGACATCCGGACCGACCGCAGCGGCTGGGCCCTCCTGCGGTTGCCCGACCTGAGCCGGCTGTGGCTCGGCCCCGGTACCCGCGTCCGCCTGAGCAAGCTCTTCCACGACCGGGCCAACGGCAAGACATACGTCTCGCTCCGCGTCCGGCGAGGCACCGTCCGGGCCATGCTGAACCCGCTCGAGCGCAGTATCTCCCGCAGCCTGATCGCGCTGCCCGGGGGATCCCTCGAAGCGGTGGCCGCGGACTTCGAGATCCAGCTCGATCACGACGCCACCGGCCGCCTGCGGGTCGATCGGGGGCGGCTCGACGCGGCTGGGGGCGGCGCCGCGTCGCGGGCCATCTACGCCGGGCAGGTCGTGGGCCTGGGCGTGGGCGACGGCGCGCCCCGGGCTCAGCTCCCGCCGCCGTCGGTGATCTCGCCCCGCAATGGCCGCTTCGCGCGGGCCCCGCCGCTGGTGTGGCAGCCGGTCGCCGACGCCGCCGGGTACATCGTCGAGGTCGCCGAAGACGTCGACTTCCATCGCCCCGTCCTGCGCGCGCGCACGATGCCACCCCGGTTCGAGCCCCGCGTGCTGACGCCGGACCGGGAACACTACTGGCGGATCCGCGCCGTGAGCCGCGAGGGGCTGCCGGGCGCCGCCTCCCGGGTGCACGCCTTCCGCACCGCACCCCGCCGGGAGACCCCGCCCGCCGCCGCGCGCCTCGACGTGCCCGACGGCGCGCGCTGAACCGCGGAAGCTCTGGCATCGGCCGGCGGTCGATGCTACCCGTCGACTGCGGACTTTGCGGAGACACCGCCCCATGGCGCTGCCGAACCCGACCCGCCTGCCCATCCGGTTGCTCGACGACATGGTCTTCGGCGCCTCCGATCAGGCACGCAAGGCGCACGCCGCCCACCTGCTGCGTCAGGCGGCGCGGGGCCTGGGCTGGCCGGCCGAGGTCAAGGGGCTGACCCGCCTCGGCGACGGGCTGACCTACGAGACCTTCGCCGCCCGCATCGCCGGCCAGGACGTGGTCGTGCGCATCCCCCACGGCGACGACATCGACGAACAGGTCGAAGTGGCGACGTCGACCGCGGCCCTGCTCGCCCGCAGCGCCTCGCTGCGGCTGCCCTTCGAGCGCCCCCTCACCCTGGCGCTCATCGACATCCCCGACGGCATGGCCTCGGTGCAGACCCGGCTCTTCGGGGTGCCGCTGTGGAAGCTGGTGGGGCACAAAAAGGCCGGCGAGCGGGTCCACCCCGAGCCGTGGAAGGCGGTGGCCTGCGCCGCTGCTGGCGTCCACAGCCTTCCCCGCCACCTGGCCACCGGGCTGCACGTCAGCTTCGAGACCCGCCGGGCGCACGCCGAGTCGATGGCCGAGCCCGCGGCCTACGCCGACGCGCCGTATATGGACGAGGTCGAGGACTGGCTGACCGACAACCTGCCGCCTGACACACCATCACACCTGCTGCACGGCGACCTTCTGGGCCAGAACGTGCTGTGGCAGCCGGGCAGCGAGTCGGTGAGCGTCATCGACTGGGAGGCGGCGCGGCTGGGTGATCCGGCCTACGATCTGGCCATCATCACCCGCGGTCGCCGCAAGCCGTTCGGGCGCACCGAGGGCCTGAAACTGCTGCTCGACGCCTACAACCGCTCGGCGCCGCTCGAGCTGTCGGAGCGGGCGGTGCGCTTCCACGAACTCTCGCTGATGGCGGCGTGGATCGCCGACAGCGAAGGCGAGAGCGCGAACGCCGACTACCGCCGGCGGGGCGCGGCGCTGTGGAAGCGGGTCCAGGCCCTCGGCTGAGGGCCTCGATCAGACCAGAGTCCGGCAGGCCCGCAGGATGTCGATGTAGCTGATGATGCCGACGAGCACCCGCTGCCCGGCCTCCACCACCGGCACCGCGCCGATCTTCTGGTCGAGCATCAGGTCGATGACCTCGGCCACCGGCGTCTGCCGCTCGACGGCCACGACGTCCCCCCGCATCAGATCACCCGCCGCGCGGTCGTAGCTCTTGCGGGCCTCGTCGGGGTTCTCGAAAGCGGCCAGCACCGGCAACGTCGATTCGCGCACGTCGCGGTCGCTGATCATGCCGATGAGCTCACCGTTGCGCACGATCGGCACGTGGCGCACATCCAGCGAAAACAGCAGATCGATGACGTCGCGCACGCTGTCGTCGGGGCCGAGGAATGCGGGATCGGGGGTCATCAACTCGTCGACGGTCATGCTCTCCTCCACTCGATGGGTCTCAGTGGACATAGCGGGTCCGACGGTCGGCGGCAAGGGGTGCGCCGCGAGCAGCCCCCGGGGCGGCGCGGCAATTGGCGGCCTCTGCGCCGAGACTCTATAACAGGGCACGGTCGCGGCCTCGCGACCGGCGCGATGGACGAGGAGACGGATGGCGGCCGGACGGCGCCATATCGGGGCGCTGGCCCTGTGGAGTTCGCTGGTGGCCGGCCCGGCGACGGCGCAGGTCATCGCCTTCGAACCCCAGGCGCGAGCCGCCGGTCCGGTGGGCGCGGCCTATGCCGCCAACGCCCTGGTGAGCTGCGACAGCGGCGACCCCCGCTGCGCCGACGTGCGCGCCGGGCGGGTCGAGATCCAGAACACTCAGATCGAGATGCGCTTCATCGACGCCGACCCGCTCGCGCTCGGGGACGTGGACGGCGACGGCCGAGACGACACGGTCAACGCCAGCGCGGCCCGGCTCGAGCTGCCCGAAGGCGCCGTCATCGAGCGGGCGCTGCTCTATGTGGGCGGCATCTGGAGCGTGGACAACGTCGACCGCTGCGGCGAGCCCCGGGCGATCCCGGCCGAGGCCCGGACCCGGGTGCGCTTCGCCCCGCCCGGCGCGGCGGCCTACGTCGACCTCGAGGGCGCGCTGCTCGGCGACGACGCCCAATCGGTGGGCGCGGGCTACGCGGCGGTGTTCGACGTCGGCCCCCACCTCGACGGACCGGGGGAGATCTGGGTCGCCGACGCCGCGCTGATCGAGGGCCCCTGCGCGGGCGGCGGCTGGGCCCTGGCCGTGATCTACCGCGCCCCCGACGCCCCGCCGCGCACCGTCGCGCTCTTCGCCGGCTACGCCCGGGTCAACATCGACGCCCGGGTCGAGGTCACCGCGAGGGATCTGCTGACCCCGCCCGCCGGCCCGGTGGCCGCCGAGATCGCGGTCGGCGCCGTGGAGGGTGATCGGGGGCTGGCCGGCGATCAGCTCACGCTCGATGGCCAGCCGATCGGCGACGGGGCCAACCCGGCCGACGACTTCTTCAACTCCAGCATCACCCGCGCCGGCGAGATCGTGCTGGCCCGCACGCCGGCCCACGCCAACACCATCGCGTTCGACTTCGACGTGCTCGCCGTCGACGGCCCGGCCGCCGCCCGGGAGTCGGTTCTGGGCATCTCGACGAGCCGGGACATCGTCAAGGCGTTCTTCATCGGGGTCGCGATCGACCTGGCGGTGCCCGACGTGGCGCTGACCAAGCGGGTGGAGAACCTCGACCGAGCACCCGGGGAGCCGGCCCGACCCGGAGATCGGCTCCGCTACACGCTCGAGGCGACCCCGTCGGCCGACAACATCGACGACGTGGTCGACCTGCTGATCGAAGACACGCTGCCCGACGCCCTGGAGTGGATCGAAGGCCAGCTCGAGGCGCGGGGGCCGGGCGGCGCGTTCGAGGCCGGCGGCGCGAGCCACGACCCCGAGACCCGCCTGATCCGAGCCCGGTTCGCGGGCCCGCTCGGCCCCGGCGATTCGGTCGCGGTGCGGTTCGACGCCCGGCTCACGGCCGGCGGCCCCGTCGAGAACACCGGCCGCGCGATCTGGTCCGGGGTCGCCGCCGGGCCCGAGTTCAGCGCCGAGGCCGACTCGGACGGCGACCCCGAGCAGCCGGGCGCGCAGCCCACCGTGGTCGACGTCTTGCGCCCGGATCTGGGGCCAGTCGACCAGGGGCCCACCGACATGGCCCCTGCCCTGGACGGGGGCCCGCCCCCGGACAGCGAGCCCCCGACTGACCTCGGCCAGCCGCCGGACGCCGCGGGCCTCGACGCCGGAGACGACGCCGACGGGGCCGGGGCCGACGCCGGCCGGCGCCGGACCGAGAGCCTGCTGGCCGAAGGCGAAGAGGTCGGCGGTGGCCTGATCCTGGGCTGCGCAGTCGGGGCACCAGGGCACCCCGAGCCCACGCCCTGGCTGCTCGCGCTCGGCGCGCTCGCGGCCCTGCGCCGCCGACGCGGCTCGCGCCGCCCCCCGCTCTGGCCGCTCGCGCTGCTCCTCCTCTGGCGCCCGGCGACCGCCGACGATCGCTTCGCCGTCCAGCGGTTCGCGCCGACGACCGACCCGGCGCAGCACGGCCTGCGCCTCGTCTCCGCGCGGCCGCACCCCGGGCCGCAGTGGTCGGCGACGCTGCTCGTGGACCACGCCGACGACCCCCTCGTCGTGCGGATCGACGGCGAGCGCACCCGCAGCCTCGTCGCCGCCCACACCCGGGCCCACCTGCTGGCGAGCGGCGCGTTGAGCGAAGGGGTCGAGGTCGGGGTCGCGATCCCGGTGATGCTCGACGCCGCCGGTGACGCAGTCGCCGATGGCCCGGGCGTCGGCGACATGCGGATCCAGACCCGGTTCGTGCTGTGGCAACAGGACGAGGAGGCGCCCCGCAGCGCGGTGGCGCTGGCGATGGACGCCTACCTGGGCACCGGCGACCTCGACGCCTTTCACGGCGACGGGCTGCGCTTCGAGCCGCGGCTGGCGGCGGCCCATCGCCTCGCCGGCGGCGTGGACATGCGCGTCAACCTGGGCTGGCAGTTCCGCGACGCCGCCCGCCTGGGCGACCTCGAGGTGGACGACCTACTCACCTTCGGCATCGGCGCCGAGATCCCGCTGGGCCCCGGCTGGGCCCTGCTGCCCGAGATCGACGGGGCGCTGTCGGCGCTCTCCGACAGCTTCGACGCCGCCGAGGCCCCCATCGAGGCGCTGATCGCCGCCCGCTGGGCGCCCACCCGGACCTGGGTCGCGCTGGTGGGCGCCGGCGCGGGCCTCTCGCCCGGCGCAGGGGTCCCCGACTGGCGGATCATCCTCGGCTTCGGCTTCACCCGGGCGCTGAAGCCCTGGTGAGCGCGGGTCTCACCCGCCCGGAGGACCCGCCCCACCCGGCTCCAGAGCCACCAGACACGCCGCCAGGGCCTCCAGGTTGCTCTCTTCCTCGGGATCGATGCGGCCGTTCTCGGCATAGCGCCGGCGGGCGCCGGCCAGGATCCGGGCATGCACCGCCCGCGCCGTCTCGTCGTCGATGCCCAGCCGGATGCGAGCGGCGCGCACCGCCTCCCGACCGTCCGCGTCGACCTCGAGCCGGGCCACCGCCCGCACCACCGCGTCCAGATAGCGGCGCTTGGGCGAGACCGCGGCCGCGCCGGCCTCGCCGCGGGCGCGGGGCTTCAGCGGAACCTGCCGGGCGCCGGTCACCAGCGGCACCGCGGGCAACGTCGGTCGCGTCAGGGCATCCAGCCAGCGCCCGGTGACCCGCATGCGGCGGGCCCGGGCGAGCAAGGCGCCGAACGTCTCCACCCCCGCCTCGCCGAGCCGACCACGCTGCACCTGCCACAACGCGGCGGTGGCCACCGCGTCCCCCCGAGCCGAGTGAGCCTGCCCGTCGAACGGCACACCGGCCCGCTGACACGCCCACCACAGCGGCCACCGGGCCGGCCGGTCGAACAGCGCCGGCAGGCGCATCGTGCAGACATGAGGCGGCTCGAGGGTGCGGCCGAGCCGCTCGAACTCCATGCGCAGAAAGCGCAGATCGAACCCGGCGTTGTGCCCGACGATCACCCGCTCGGCCATCAGCGCCCGCACGGCGTCGGCCAGCTCGGAGAAGCGCGGCGCGTCGGCGACGTCGGCCTCGGTGATGCCGTGGATCGCCGTCGCCGCCATCGCCCGCTCGGGCCGTATGAGCGTGTCGAAGACCACCCGCGCCGTGCCATCGGGCGAGACCCGCACCGCCGAGACCTCGACCACCCGATCGTAGCTCGCGTCGAGGCCGGTGGTCTCGACGTCGACCACCAGGAACGGCGTCTCGGCGATCGCCCGATCAGCGAGGCGCACCGGCCGCCCCCTCCCCGGCCGGGCAGCGGGACGGCGGCGCGCAGACGAAGTACGCCGGATCGCCCGCGCCGAGGTGGTCCACGCAGCACCAGCCCTCGCCGCAGCCATCGCCAGCGGGGCACAGCCGGGTGCAGATCCCGTCGGGCATCGTCGAATCGCGCAGGCAGAACGGGGCGTCGCCCTGGCACTCGACCGCGCCGATGGCGCAGCCATCGCGGGGCGGCGGCGGGGTGAACCACCAGATGGCGACGCACAGCCCGACGCAGACCGCCGACGCGATCGCCATCATTCGAATGCGGCTCTCGGGGGTATCCACTCGGGCCTCGCGCGCGCTGGGTGGGTCGGTATCCTCTGCGAGCGCGCGGCTGTCAACCGGGTCGTGGGGCCACGGCCGCCGGGTAGCCGGCGTCTTCGAGGCGGGCGAGCAGCGCGGGGGTGGGCGCCGAGCCGACGACCCGGGTCCGACCGCTGGCGACATCCACCTCGACCCCCTCGACGCCGTCGACCTCGCGCAGCGCCGCGTCGACCTTGCGGGCGCAGCCGCCGCAGGTGATGCCCTGCACGTCCAGATCGACGGCCAGGGCGTCGGCCGGCGCCGCCCGCCGCCGCACCCGCGCGACGATGGCCTCGACCGCGAAGCCGGCGAACGCGACCAGCCCGACGATCGCCCCGGCCACCGACCACCACGCGGTGTGCTGGTGGGCCACCGCCGCCGAGACCGCGCCGGGGTCGATGACCGCCTCGAAGAGGTACCCCAGGCCGACGCTGCCGACGATGATCGTCGCCAGGTACACCGCCAGGATCCGCGCGCCGAAGCCGCGGTAGACCGCGCCGATGGTGGCCACATTCGTCGCCGGCCCGGCCATCAAGAACACCAACGCCGCCCCGGCCGGCATGCCCGAGGCGACCAGCGCCGCGGCGATGGGCACCGAGGCGGTGGCGCAGACATACAACGGGACCGACAGCAGGAGCGCGCCCAGGAAGGGCAGCGCGGCGCCGTAGGCGTTCAGCCGGGCGAAGAGATCGGGCGGCAGCCACAGGGTGATCGCCGCCGAGAGCACCACCCCGAACACGACCCAGCCGGCGATCGTGCGCAGCAGCATCAGCCCGTGGGACCAGCCATCGCGCCAGCCCCGGCCACCCGCGCCGGCTGCCGCGCTTGCGGCGGGCGCGTCGCCCCCCTGCCCGTCGGAGACCGCCTCGGCCCACAGCCCGCCGATCACGCCGGTGACCGCGGCGCTCGCCAGCTTGAAGATCGCGAAGGGCCAGCCGAGGAAGGTCGCGCTGACGAGGATCGAGTCGACCCCGGTCTGGGGGGTGCTGATGAGGAAGCCGACCGAGGCGCCGTCGGAGGCGCCGTCCTTCTTGAGCCCGAGCCCGGTCGGGATGACACCGCACGAGCAGAGCGGCAGGGGCACGCCGAAGAGGACCGCCTTGAAGACGCCGCCGGGCCCGGTGAGCTGCCGCCGCATGAAGTCGGGGGGCAGCCAGACGTGCAGCGCCGCCGCGATGGCTGCCCCGACGAGCAGCCACGGCGCCAGCTCGAGCCAGACGCGCCACATACCGTGCAGCAGTTCGAGCATCAGCCGCCTCCTTCCGATCGGGGGTCGCCGCCGGCGCCGCCCGAGGTCGTCGAAGAGTGATGCTCCGCGGCCGGCCGGGGTGTCGCCCATTCGCCCGCGCAGGCACGGCGCGGGCGCCGGAGGCCGTCAGGCGGGCGAGGCCCACTCGGTCGAGGCCCCATCCGCCGACGCTCCAGCCGTCGGCGCCGGCCCACTTCGCAGGGCCTCCACCCGAGGATCCATCACCGCGCGCCAGAGGGGCGGCACCAGGGCCACCAGGAACATCGTCGCGTAGCCCGCCGGGAGCTGCGGCGCGTCCCCGTGGTGGCGCAGGATCGCGTAGGGCCGGCTGGCCAGGTAGTGGTGGTCGGAGTGCCGGGGCAGCCCGAAGAGGTAGAGCTTGGTCAGCAGGTGGGCCGAGTTCCACGAGTGGGCCGGCTGCACCCGCTCGTAGCGCCCGGGGCGGGTCTCGCGCCGCTCGAGCCCGTAGTGTTCGAGGTAGTTGATGACCTCGAGCATCAGGAACCCGGTCACCCCCTGGGCCACGAAGAGCAGCGCGCCCAGCGGCCCGAAGACCAGCAGCGCGGCGGCGACGCACAGCGCCCAGACCAGCGGATAGCGGAGCCGCCGATTGCGCAGGTCGAAGCGCCCGTAGCCCTTGCGCGCCGCCAGCTCGCCCTCGATGCGCCAGAAGCTGCGCATGCCGCCGAGCACCGAGCGGGGCAGGAAGCGATAGACCGCCTCGCCGAAGCGGGCGGTCGCCGGATCGAGGGGCGTGGCGACGTTCTTGTGATGCCCGTAGATGTGCTCCACGCAGAAGTGGGTGTAGCTCACCGAGGTCATCAAGGCCTCGGCCAGCGCCTTGTCGAGCTTCGCCTTGCGGTGCATCAGCTCGTGGGCCACGTTGATGCCGGCCCCTCCGAGGATGCCCAGGCTCACCACCAGACCGACCAGCTCGAACCCCGACAGGTGCCCCCGGGTCGCGACCCACAGACCGGCGACGAGCACCCCGATCTGCACCGGCACCCACATCCGCACGACCACGTCGTAGGCCCGGTTGGTCTTCTCGGCCGCCTCGCCGCTCTCATCCAGGTTCGACTCGTCGAGGCCGATGAGGTGGTCGAGGATCGGCGTCAGCGCGAAGACGAAGAGCAGGGTGGACAGCAGCCACCACCCGCCCAGGGTCATCCCGACGACCGCCGTGGCCGGGATGAGGTAGGCCACCAGATACCAGAGTGCGCGCATGAGACTTCCCCTCGTGTGCCATCCCGAGCGTCTTCCCCTGCCGGACAGCGCCAATCGACATGTCGTCTGTTCAGAATTCGCCCGCTTCGTCTCGAAACGGAACACATGTCGGCCATATGCGCGAATCGTACCAGATCGCCTCCGCTGAATCGACCTCGAAGTAGAAACTTGCGGTCAGCCCATGCGTCGCGCCGGCTCCGGACGCAAAGCGCCGGTCCGCGCCCAGGCGACGAGAGGCATCAACCCCCTTGAATCAAATGGGTACCAGCTCAGACCGTGTCGCCCAGCCGCGGATCGCGGGGCCCCTCGACCCGCAAGACGTCGACCCCGTGGCACTCGAGATAGTCGCAGCCGTTGGCCCCGGCGTAGCCCCCGTGCACCACGAGCACCCGCGCGATCCCGGCATGATGGATCAA
Organism: bacterium; assembly: GCA_030426085.1. Taxonomy (GTDB): domain Bacteria; phylum Myxococcota_A; class Bradymonadia; order UBA7976; family UBA1532; genus JACKDM01. Next base: position 64,477 of record JAUHYW010000010.1, read on the forward strand.
TTTGGCACACAACAGGCACGGTTCGCCCGTCACGATCAGCCACGCCCCCCGGGTGGGCACCCCGTTGGCGGCCGCGTTGCAGATCACGTTCATCTCGGCGTGATGGCAGCCGACCTCCATCCGGGTCCCGCTCGTGACCCCCAGCGTATCGCGCAGGCACTCGTCGCCCCCGCACAGCGCGCCCCCGCCCCGGGGCCCGCCGTTGTAGCCGTCCATCAGCACCACGTTGCGGGTGGGGTCGACCAGCAGGGCGCCGAAGCGCCGCCGGGGGCAGTTGGACGCCTGGGCCAGCAGCAGGCACTGCTCGACCCGGATGCGGATGTGCTTCTCCTTCACCGATCGTCTCCCGGGCTCTCCGAGCCCTGCTCGTCGTCTCGCTCGCCGCCGGGCCACAGCCGCTTGAGCGCGCGCCACAGCCGCTGCCCGACGCCCGGGCGCTCCACCGGTCGGGGGGCCACGATCAAGTCGCCCCGCCGCCCGTCGAAGACCGCGCCCCGCCCGGGCAACGTCGCCCAGCCGTCGGCCGGATCGGGCGTCGCGTCGACCGCTTCGCCGTCCTCGGCCTGCACCCGCCACGGCGGCGGGCCGTCGACCTCGACGAAGACGTCCCCGTCGATGTGCCACCGCCCGCCGTCCCACGGCTCGCCGTCGCGCCAGAAGTACATCGGCGCCGCCAGGCCCCGCAACCGGCGGAAGTTGATGATCTGGGCCGCGTCGAAGCGATCGAGTCCGTCGAGCCCGGCCCGATGCTCCCAGTGGTGGGTCAGCTCGTGCAGGATGGTCTCTTCGAGCTCGTAGGGCCAGTCGAAGTCGAGCGCCCGGGCCTGCATCTCGACGAACGAGCCGAACCACACGTGCAGCACGCTCTGCCGGTCGCCCTGACGGTAGTCGCCGCTGGCCGCCAGGGCGTCCTCGAGGGGCCCGAAGGCCGACTCGCAGGCCCCGAGGAAGAACACCGCCTCGTGCTCCGGATCGGGCTCGGCCTCGGGGTGCACCAGCAGGATCGCGCCGTCGCGGAAGTGGGTCGGGATCGCGTCCCACACCGCCCCCGCCTCGGCCCGGAAGACCTCGAGCGTCAGCGGCGGCCGCGCCGGATCAACGCTCACGGGCCGCGCCCCTCGGCGGCGACCCGGCGGACCGTCTTCAGCGGATGCATCCAGTACCAGGCCATGGCCGCCAGCTCCCGGGCGATGTAGTACGGCTTGCCGGCGAGCGGCAGCGGCTCCACCGCGGGCACGGTGTAGGCCCGCAGCCCGTGGCGCACGCAGGCCAGCTTGATGCGCGCGCAGTGGTAGTCGTGGCTGACCATCAGCACCGGCCCCCAGCCGTGATCGCGGGCCATCGCGGCGACCGCGGCCACCGTCGCGGCCGTGTTGGCGCCGGTCTCGTCGAGCACGATGTGGGCCGGATCGACCCCCGCCTCGATCGCCATCCGCCGCATCGCCTCGGGCTCGCTGATCGGCGCGCCGGCGCCGTGCCCCCCGGAGAAGACCAGGGTCGAGGCCAGCCCCTTCTCGTAGAGCGCCAGGGCCGTCCGGGTGCGGTCGCGCAGCGCGTCGCTCGGGCGCCCGTCGGACCAGACCGCGGCCCCGAAGACCACGATGGCGTCCGCCGGCCGGGCGTAATCGGTCACCGCGACGCTGCCCACGAGGCCGCCGATCCACAGCGCGCCAGCCACGCCGTGCAGCGCCAGCCGGGCGACGACGCGCCGCTCGGCGGGCGGCGGCGGGCGCCACGCCCAGAGGCCCAGCGCGAGGCCGGACAAGAGGCTGAGGGGCACCGGGAACGCGGTGCGGATGGCGCCGACGCTCAAGACCCGAAAGTAGCCCACGGCGTCGACGAGGCAGGCGAGCGCGACCGCGCCGATGACGACCCGGGCGGCGATGGCCGCCGGCCGACGACCGCGCCAGTAGGGCCAGCCGAGCACCGCGAGGGCGAAGGCCGAGACGACGAGCGGCCCCAGATCACCGTCCGCCGCGAGCCCGAGCCACAGCCAGTTGGCGTCGAGGGCCCCGTGCACCGCGCCCAGGCCCAGATTGAGCAAGCCGAACGCGGCGATGACGCGGACCCAGGCGTCGACGAGGGGGCGGATGCGGGCGAGCGCTCTCACCGCTCCGTCATACCCCACCCCGCGGGGGGATTCGAGGCGCCCGGTCGGCTGCTGTATGGTGCGGCCCATGAGCGAGACCGACACCCCCTGCCCGTGCGGCGGCGGCGCCTTCGCCACCTGCTGCGCGCCCTTCATCGCCGGCCACGCCGATCCCCCGACCGCCGAGCGCCTCATGCGGGCCCGGTTCTCGGCCTGGGCCCGCGGCCGCTACGACTTCCTGGCCGCCACCGGCCCCCACGACCCCGAGACGCTCGGTCGGGACGGCACCCGCTGGACCCGGCTCCAGGTGCTCGACACCCGAGCCGGCGGCCCCGACGACGAGAGCGGTACCGTGGAGTTCGTCGCCCACGGCCGACGCGCCGGGCGTCCGTTCAGGCTGCACGAGATCTCCCGCTTCGAGCGACGGGGCGGGCGGTGGCGCTATGTCGCGGGGGAGATCAAAGCCGCCGGTCGGCCGCGCACCCGGCGGCGTTGACCGCGCGGCGGCGCTGGCGGGCAGCAGAGGAGATGAGGTGCGAGCGCGGGCCAGTGACTGTCACGAGACCTGGGACACGGAAGGCTCACTGAACTCGCCGGGGGAACACCCCCTCAGTCGCGTGCGGAACCGCGATTGGCGAGGTTGAACCAGACCGCCGCGACTGAGGGGGTGTTCCCCCGAAAGCGACGTTCTGAAACAGCCTTCCTTGTGCTGCGGTGGGTAGGGACGCTCCGGGACGGCGCAACGCCGCCCGCCCGGCACGAAGCCGGAGTTCAGACCCGGGCTCCCGCAGCTCGCATCGTCGGTGTACCACGGAGACCGTGCCCGGGCAACGGGGAATCGCCCCTCACGGTCCGGGGCCGGTGGATCCGTCCAGCGGCCCGACGTCGCCCAGGTCGAACCGGGCCGGACCATACGGCGGCTCGCCGGTCGTGCGCAGCCACAGCGTCCAATCCATCTCGCCGCTCGAGAACTTCACCGTGCCCGAGCGGGGCCCGCGCTCGACGGTCATCGACTCGGCCTCCTCCCCGCCGGGCAGCATGGCCCCGCCCCCGCCCTGGTGGCCGATCAACGACGTCGTCAGCGCCGAGAGCGCGCTGCTGAACGCCGCCTCGGGGAACCGGGCCCGGGCGCCGACCACCCGCCCCTCGCGCACGGCGAAGTCGACCGTAGTGCCCAGGGGGCTGCGCCAGCCGGTGTCGGTGGAACCCCAGCCGGGGGGCGTCATGGGCCCGATCCAGCGCGCCTCGCGGTTCATCAGCCCGTCGGCCTCGGCCGCGACCACCTCGGCCGGGGTCGGCGGCAGCGACGGCGGCGGGGGCGGCAGATCGACGGCGTCCAGCCGGACGGCGGCGTCGGCCGCCTCGGCCAGCGGCGCCGACGCGGCGTCGACCCGGGGGCCGGCGTCCCGCGCAGGCGGCGTATCGACCGGCCTCAGCGCGACCCACACAGCGACCCCCACCCCGACCACGAGCGCGATGACGACCCCCCGCTTCATCGGGCGCCCTCCGGGTCGGTCGACGCGATCGTGCACAGCGCGTCGAGGATCAGCGGGTGCTCACCCAGCGCGGGCAGCAGCTCGATCGCCGGGCCATCGTCGCCGGCGCCCAGCGCGGCGAGCGTCGGCGCGATGTCGTGCTCGACGTGCCCCCCGCTCGACATGAAGAGCGGCAGCACCCGCACATGCCCCACGCCGTCGCGCCGAGCCTCGGCCACCGCGCTCGGCAGATCGGGGGGGCACAGCTCCATGAAGGCCAACCGCACCGCGTCGGCGCCCAGGCGGCGCTGCATACGGGCGCAGAGATCATCCAGCGGCGCCCGCCAGGCCGGGCGGCGGCTGCCGTGGGCCACCAGGATCAGGCGGGACTTCACGCCGAGAACAAGGCGTCGCGCACGATGGGGTTGATGGCCGCGGCGATGATGAGGGCCACGATGAAGCCGATGGTCACGTAGATCAGATCCTTGGTGACCAGCCGCAGCGCGAAGCCGACCGTGCGCTCCTCGGAGCCCGCGCGGCGCAGGGCCATCGCGATCTCCCGCCCGGCGAGCAGCCCGACGAACACCCAGGTGGTGCTCATGGGGACCTTCGACTTGATCTTGAAGATGTACAGGATGACCGCATAGATGAGGTTGATCATGGTCGCGGCCCGCACGTCGACCACGTCGGCCTTCTCGTCGACGACCTCCTGCACCTTCTCGCCGCCCATGCGCAGCAGGACGCCCAGCCCGACGAAGATCACCCCGGCGAACGCCAGGAACTCGAGCCCCGACAGCGACCGGGGCAGGTAGACCGCGATGTTGGCCGCGTCCTGCATCAGCCACACCGACCACAGCGCGCCCGCCGAGAGCCACTGCAAGACCCGCCACAGCGGGTGCGCCTCGCCCACGAAGCGCTTCTTCATCAGCGGCCCGAACGCCAGCCAGATCGCGATCGCGGCGACGAAGGCGATGCCGTAGCCGCTGACGCTCTTGACGGTGACCGCCATGATGCCGCTGCCCGAGGTCGCGAAGCACGACAGCAGCAGGAAGGTCGTCGAGACCGGCATGCGCAGGCGGGTCAGGATGAGCAGGAAGATCGGGGCGGCGATGTGCAGGAACTGAAACGACGTGGGCGCGGTCTCGAAGCCCTTCGCCAGCAGCCGCTGATGGCTGACGTCGCCGTCGTAGACCCACCAGCTATAGCCCACCGTCGCCAGGAAGATGCCGCCGACGAAGAGCCACAGCAGCCACCACGGGGTCTTCTTGTTCGAGGCGATGAAGGTGCCCAGCGTCTGGATGCTGTCGTTGGCCACCGCCGAGTAGCCGGCGATGGCGAAGCCGACCCACATCGCGATGTGCGGCGTCTGGTAGGTCAGCGCCGCCACCAGGAAGGCCACCCCCAGCATCGCGATGAAGAACCGCTCCCGCACCGCGAACTGCAGGAACAGGTCGGTGATCCGGCGCGGATCCTCTGTGTGGGAGACGACGTCGGTCTGGGACATGGGGGGCGTACCTCGACTTCTGGGCGCGATCTGCGTCCGCGTAGTGAGGTCGATGCCCCGCCGCCATATGCACCGTCAAGTGACGTTTGAGTGACGGCAGCGCCGCCCGCCGGGCCGCGTCTCGCCGCCCCATTGTTTCAGGGGGGACACCAACGATCGCTGTCCGGCTCGCTGCGCTCCAGCCCGTAGGCCGCCATCAGGGCCGGCAGCTCCTCCCGGATCTCGGCGCAGGCGATGGTGCCGTCCCCGTCGAGGTCGGCGTCGGGCGAGCCGTCCACCCCGTCGATGCGCACCAGGGAGAAGGTATTGCCCGCCATGTTGGGCACGACGTCCCCCGACGCGCACAGCCCGGTGCTCGCCGCGAGCACCGCCTTGTCGGTGCCGGTCAGCGCATCGCCATCGATGCGCCGCGCGTTGCGCACCCGCCCCTCGAGCCCGGCCCGGATGCGCTGGGCGACGTAGACCTCGCAGATCTCGAGGCCCGAGGTCGTGACCACCGGGAACGTCACCCCCGGGTTGCCGTCGCCGTCCTGATCGACGACGCGCTCGTCGTCGGCCGACGCGGGCACCATGTCCTCGAACGAGAGCCCCTGCACGCCCCAATAATCGACGATGGTGTCCGAGAGGAAGAGCGCGCCCGACGACTCGCCCACCAGGAACCCCGCCGTCTCCTGCTCCTCGCCGCTGTCGGTCGTCGCGTCGGGCACGAGGCTCAAGAAGCCGAACGCCAGCGGGCTGAGCTCCTGCTTGCAGATGCGGCTGCGCAGCGTCAGGGACGCCCGCCCATCGGCGCTGGGCACCAGCTCGACCCGATACCAGGACCAGATGAGGCTCTCGATCGGATCCCCGGCGTCCACCAGGCAGTTGCGATCCTCCACGAAGAGCATCCAATGCCCCGCGGGATCGGTCAGATCGGGCGGCGGCCCCTGATCGGGCTCGGGATCCATCGTGGGGGCGTCCACCGCCCCGTCGGCGGCTTCCTGAGCCGGGAAGCGCCCCATCTGACGGTCGATGCTGCACCCGGTCGCGACCAGCCCCAGGCCCGCGACCAGCGCCGCCAGCCCCGCCCGGCTCGACACCGGCATCAGAACAGCCATGAGACGTCCACCCCGGCCAGCAGCACGTAGCCCCCCGCGGTGAAGCCGGGGAAGCCCGGGTTGCCCGTCTGCAAGCCCCGGGTCGCCGAGGCCGGCAGGCCGCCCGAGTCGTCGGCCCGATCGGGCGTCTCGTCGCACAGGGCCCGGACGCCCGGCGCGCAGTCGGGGTACGCCTCGAGCCGATCCTTGTGGGTCGTCGTCTCGCGCAGCGCGTGCACTTGCAGGGCCGCGTCGATGCTGAACTGCTCCTCCCACATCTCGAAGCGCCGCCCGCCGCCGACCGCGATCAGCAGGCGGTCGGTGTCGACGTGGTTGCTGCGCCCGGTCTGGGCCGGCACCGGGGTCGGGATCCAGCCCACGCCGGCCCGGGCCGAGGTGTCGTCGCTCATGATCCACTCGAAGCCCAGCCGCCAGTTGAGGGTGTCCTCGAACGCCGGATCGGGCGTCTCGGCGTGGGCGTCGAGGTAGCGGCTCCAGCCGAGCCAGGTGCCCTCCAGCGCCACCCGCCAGGTGTCGGTCACCACCGCCAGCGAGCCGGCCACCCGGGGCGGGGTGTAGTGCTGGGCCACCTGGAGATCCTGGAGCACCGGCTCGTCCTCGGCGCCCCCGAGCAGCACCTGATTGGTCGCGTCGACCGACTGGAAGACCTCGTCCTGGAACGAGGCCGACACCCGGAGCCAGCTCAGCGGCTGGATGATGAGCCCGGCGACGATGCCCTGCTCGATGGTCTGCTCGATGCGGAAGTTGGCGTCGACGACCGACGGATCGGCCGCGTTGGGGGTGTACACGTCGTTGACCGTGCGCACCGCGGGCAGCACCACCATGCCCACGCCCATCGCCAGCCAGCCCTCGTCGCCGTAGTGCCAGCGATAGCCCAGCCCGAAGGTGATCATCTCGCTGCGCAGCCGCTCCGACAGCAGCCCGAAGCGGAGCTGATTGTCGAAGTACTGCTCCCGCTCGTCGGCGAAGGCGGTGTCGATGTTGGCGAAGCCCTCGAAGGGCACCCGGACCAGCGCGCCGAGGGCGAAGTCGACCTCGAACGGCCGCAGGGAGAAGCCCAGGTTGATGCCGCCCGAGACGCCGGCGCCGTCGGTATCGCCGCGGGGCGCGCGGCGGGCGTCGTAACCCGGGGGATCGTAGCCCGCGGGGCGCTCCATCAACAGGATGCTGGTGCGGTCGTACGACCCGTGCAGCCCGAAGCCCACCCGGGGCGGACCCAGCGCGAGCCCGGCCGGGTTGTGATAGGTCGCCGAGAAGTCGTCGACCAGGGCGCCGACCGCCCCGCCCAGGCCCTGGGCCCGGGCGCCGGCCCCGAAAGTCTCGAAGAGATTGGCCCGGGCGGACCCCGCGACGCACAGCGCGGCGACCGCCGTGACCCCGAACGCGCTCAACCGCACGGTGCCTCCGACGTCAAGTGCCTCTCGCCTCTACCATGCCCGGGACGATTCCGCGACCGGGGCGCGCCGAACACCGGCTCAGGGATCGATCACCAGCTTGAAGCGGGGCGACTCGGCGGCGCGGCCCCCGCCGGCCTCCACCGGCCCGAGCCCGTGCTCGATGAGGCGGAACCGGGGTGAGGCCGCCGCGCCGCAGGCCACGCACAGCTCGAGGGGGCGGCCGACCGCAGCCGGCGGCGCGGCGTCGGGGCCCGGCCCCCGGTCGACCTCGGCGTCGAGCGTCGGGCCCCGATCGGGCGGGCCCTCGTCGACCCCCCGATCATCGCCCGGCCCGACATCGGCGAGGCCGGTGTCGGGCGGGCCCGGATCATCCCCCCCGTCGCACGCCGCCGCGAACAGCAGGCCCACGGCGGCCATCATGGTGAGTGCGCGGCCGCTCATTGCGCGAACTGCAGCGGCGCGATGACCGGGTAGCGGTTGAGGCCGATCGCCGCCGGCTGGATCGCCTGGAGGCGGTAACCCGACCGGTTGCCGAACGACCAGACCGCGCAGCCCCCGGCCTCGCTCCCGTCGTCCCACGACGGCGGCGCGATGATCGGCTCGAGCGCCGTGCTGCCGTTGGCCAGGCCCTCCGGCTGAGGGTTCACCGGCACCAGCAGCGTATTGTCGATCCGATTCCGGAAGACCCGCCGCCCATGCAGGGGCGGCGCGCTGTCGTTGGCCGCGTTGAGATAAGGGACGCCCGAGCAGTCGGCCCCGCTGTAGAAGAACTGCGCCGGGGGGATCGTGCCGTTCCAGCGCAGCGCCAGGACATAGCCCTCGGCGGTGAGCAGCTCGACGCCGTGGCGATCGATCGAGATCAGGATGCCCAGGGCCACCCCGTTGCGATCGAGGACCCGGACCCCGAGCCCCGGCGGCCCCTGGACCCCCTGCTCACCCTGCGGCCCCGGCTCACCGCGCAGCCCCTGCTCACCCGGCGGGCCCTGGATCCCCTGCTCACCCGGCGGGCCCTGGATCCCCTGCTCCCCCGGCGGGCCCGGATCGCCTCGATCACCCTGCTCACCCGGCGGACCGACGGGCCCCTCGGGCCCGACCTCGCCCTGGATCCCCTGCTCGCCCTGCGGCCCCTGCTCACCGGGGTCCCCCTGATCACCCTCCGGCCCACGCGCCCCCTCGGGCCCGACCGGGCCCGTCTCACCCTGGATCCCCTGCTCGCCCTGCGGCCCCCGCTCGCCCTGCGGCCCCGGCGCCCCGCGCAGCGCGTCGGCGTGGGCCTCGGCGAGGACGACCGCGATGGGCCCCAGGAAGCCGTCGCCCCGGTCGAGCAGCGCGTCGGCCAGCGCGTCGATGTCGGGCAGCGGCGCGTCGTCGCCGGCCGGACCCTGCTCACCCTGCGGGCCCTGCTCGCCCGGCTCACCCTGCGGCCCCTGCTCGCCCGGCTCACCCTGCGGCCCCTGCGCGCCCGGCTCACCCTGCGGCCCCTGCAAGCCCGTCGGATCACCGACCCAGCGCCCGCTCTCGTCGATCACCACCGCGCCGCCCACCGCGACCGAGTCGGGGGAGATGTCGCCCCCGTCCAGCCCCGAGGCGACCCCCGCCCGGACCGCGTAGGGCAGCGCCCCGATGCGGAACCGGGGCCGCATCTCATCGTCCCCGTCCACCGCCACGCCCAGCCACAGCGCGCCGCCGTCGAAGATCGCCCGGTCGATCGCCTGCACCGCGCCCAGCCGGTGCTGGTAGTACCCCTCGATCAGCGTGACGTCGGCCTCTTCGGACCACAGCGCCTCACCGCCGTCAGCCCCCTCGTAGATCGAGAACCGCATCGGCAGCTCGCCGTCGATCGGCGCCCCCGCCGGATCGAGCAGGCGCCCCCGGGTCTCGAACCCATCGGGCACCGCCAGCGCCGGCCCGGCGATCACGATCGCGAGCGCCGCGGCCCACCACTTCGACCAGTTCATTGCGTGCTGCTCCCCGCGTCGGAGCCGCGCCGAGGCGCGCGGCGACGGCCGATGATACACCCCCGACCGCGGGCCGCATCAAGCGCCGACGACCGCCGCCCGGCCCCGCGCAGCACCGCCCGGCACGCGCAGCACCGCGTACGGCACTCGACGCCGGCCGGGCGGTGTCATAGCGTGAGGCGGTGCACGCCCTGCTGCCCTACCTCTACCAGTACGCGATCGGCGGCGCGCTCTTCGCCGCCGGGCTCGTCCTCGGCTGGCGGGCGGGCTACATCGGCCTCGCCCCCGGCGCGCCCCGGCGCAACCTGCTGATCCTGCTCGCCGGCCTCGCCTTCTACATGGGCCTGCACGGCTACCTGCAATTCGTCGCGCCGAGCGACCCCCACATCCCGGGGACCGCCGCGCCCCTGCCCGAGAAGAACCCCGGCACCCCGCTCGACTACGGGGTGATGATCGGCTACTTCCTCGCGATCCTCGCCGTCGGCACCTGGTTCGGGCGCTACAACAAATCGACCCGCGACTTCTTCTTCGGCGGCCAGAAGTTCGCGTGGTGGTTCATCACGATGTCGCTCGTGGCGACCACCATCGGCTCGTACAGCTTCGTCAAATACAGCCGCATCGCCTACGCCCACGGCATCGCGTCGAGCCAGACCTACACCAACGACTGGTTCTGGCTGCCCCTCTTCCTCTTCGGCTGGCTGCCCATCATCTTCTTCTCGAAGGTCGTCTCGATCCCCGAGTACTTCGAGCGCCGCTTCGGCCGCGGAGCCCGGATGACGGTCACCGCGCTGCTGCTCGTCTATCTGGTGGGCTACATCGGCATCAACCTGTTCACCATGGGCAAGGTGCTGCACAGCCTCGTCGGCTGGCCGATCTTCTCGGCGGCGTGCGTCGTCGCGGCCATCTCGGCGGTCTACGTCACCTGGGGCGGGCAGACCTCGGTCATCGTCACCGATCTCTTCCAGGGGGTCATGCTGCTGCTCGCCGGCGGCGTGATCCTCTACCTCGGCCTCGACGCCCTCGGCGGAGTCGGCGGCTTCTGGAGCAGCCTGCCCCCCGGCCACCGGATGGCCTTCCCCGCCTTCGCCGAGGACCCGTCCTACTCGATGGTCGGCATCTTCTGGCAGGACGCGATGGCCAACAGCGCCGTCTTCTATTTCCTCAATCAGGGCGTGATGATGCGCTTCCTGTCGACCCGCTCGGTCAACGAGGGCAAGAAGGCGATGATCGCGACCGCGCTGGTGCTCATGCCGGTCGCCGCGGTCGTCGTGGCCTCGGGGGGCTGGGTCGGCGCCTCGCTCACCGGAGCCGGGCTCATGCCCGAGGTCCCCAACCCGTCGGACGCCTTCTTCCGGGTCGCCTCGCTGCTCGCCGCGCCGGGCGTCTTCGGGCTCATCATGGCCGCCCTCACCGCGGCGCTCATGTCGACCGTCGACACCCTGATCACCGCCGTATCGGCCATCGCGGTCAACGACATCTGGCGGCCCTACGTGCGCCCCGGCCGGCCCGACCGCTACTACCTGAAGATCGCCCGCAACACCGCGATCATCGTGACCCTGGTCGGGGTGGCGCTGGTCCCGGTCTTCATGCAGTTCGACTCGATCTACAGCGCGCACGGGGCCTTCACCGCCGCGGTCACGCCCCCGCTGGTGGTGGCCGTGCTCTACGCCATCCTGTGGAAGCGCTACACCCCGGCCGCCGCGACGGCCACCGTGCTCGGCGGGGCGCTGGCGATCGCCGCGTCGATCATCTGGCCCGAGCTGGTCGCCCCCTTCGCCCACGGGGTGCCCACCGTGACCGCCGACGGGACCGAGCTCACCGGGGCCAAGGCCTACAAGTTCATGCGCGCGCTCTACGGGCTGGTGGCGAGCGCCGCCATCGGCTTCGGCGTCACGCTGTTCACCCGGCCCCGGGACGACGCCGACATCGTCGGGCTGACCCAGGCCACGAGCGCCGCGCTCTCCGGTCGATCGGCGGGCGAGCTGTACCGCGACGCGCCCCGGATCGAGGCCGGGGTCGCGCCCGGCGACGTCGATCGGGACGACGCGGCCCACGGCGAGGCGCTCGTCCGCCTGAGCCCCGCCGCCCGCGAGGCGCTCGGCGTCCGCCCCGGCGGGCACCTGCTGATCAGCGACCCCCGGTGGTGGTTCGGCGGCCTGCGCTCGATGCACGCCCGGGTCGCCGAGGCCCCCCTGCCCGCCGAGGGCCCGGCGGTCGAGCTGGGGCCCGAGCTGCGGCGCCGGGCCAGCCACCGCAAGCGGGTCGTGATCGAGGCGCTGGCCTGAGCGCGGCGCGGGCCCGCCGGCCCCACCGACGCGTCTCGCACCGGCGGACGGGCGCCCGCGACCGCTCGGGGGCCGGTGTTGCACCCGTCGGCTCGTGCCCGCGACGGCGACGGGCGCCTGTCGACCCCGGCGAATCGGGCCCGCGACCGCTCGGGGGCCGGTGTTGCACCCGCCGGCTCGCGCCCGCGACGGCGACGGGCGCCTGTCGACCTCGGCGAATCGGGCCCGCGACCGTCATGAACGCGAGTGGACGGCCGCAGCTCGGGGCCGTGACCGCTCGCGGACGCGAGCTGCACGGCGCAACACCCCCCCGTGACGCTCGCGGGCGCTCGGTGCACCGTGCATCGCCCACCCCCGACCGCTCGCGCGCCCGATCTGCACAGTGCATCGCCCGTCCGCGAACGTCGCGGGCACCTGCTTCCCCGTGCAACACCCGCACGCAGGCCGCGCGCGCCCGAATCCGCCGGTGCATCTCGCGTCCGCGACCGCTCGCACACCCGAGTTGCACAGTGCATCTCGCGTCTGCGGCGCTCGCACGCCCGAATCCGCCCGTGCAGCTCGCGTCCGCGGCGCGCGCACGCCCGAGGTGCACCGTGCATCTCGCGTCTGCGGCCGCTCGCGCGGGGGGTTCTCTGGATACGCAGGGGGCGGTCGGGGGCGGCGCCGGCTCACTTCGCCGCGCGCACCACCCGGAAGCCGAGGAAGACGTCGGTGGCCGTCGCCCGCACGCTGCTGCGGGCCGCCACCCGGATCGCGTGCTCGTCGTGCGCCGCCGATCCCCCGCGCACGCTGCGCTCGGCGGCCTCGTCCGGCCCGCACGGGTCGCGCGGCTCGCTGGTGCGGTACAGCTCGGCGTCGTAGCCGTCCCAGCACCACTCGAAGACGTTGCCCGACATGTCGTGCAGCCCGATGTCGTTGGCCGCCTTCTGCCCGACGGGGTGGGTCTTGTTGTCGCTCGTGCGGCGGTACCAGGCCACCCGATCGGGATCGTCCGATCCGGCGAACTCGAACGCCCCCTCACCCCGGGCCGCCTTCTCCCACTCGGCCTCGGTGGGCAGCCGGTAGCCGTCGGCCCCCCGGCGCCAGCGCACGGTCGGCGGCTCGCCCGGCCCGACGTGATACGCCGGCTTGCGCCCGCACAGCGCCGACAGCGTATTGCAGAAGACGACCGCGTCGTACCAGTCGACCCGCTCCACCGGCCGCAGGGGGTCGGTGTGGCGGCTGGGGTTGCTGCCCATCACCGCGGCGTACATCGCCTGGGTCACCGGCACGACGCCCACCCGGAAGGCCCGGGTCAGCTCGACCCGCCGCAGGGGCACCTCGTCGGCGTAGCGCCGGTCGCCGGTGTCGGCGGTGCCCATCCAGAAGCGCCCCGCGGGCACCTCGACCGCGGTGATCGGATCACCGTCGTCGGGCTCGAGCCCCAGCGGCTCGAACCAGATGCGGCGATCGGCCTCGAGCCGCTGTTCGAGGGCCGCCAGCCGGCCCTGCGCGCCGCGCAGCTCCTCGGTGGCGATGAGCCGCTCGCCGTCGGCCATCTCGGCGGCGCTCGTCGACTCGGCGACGACCAGCTTCAGCCGCACCTCGTCGGTCTTGTACGTCTGCTCGATCTCGGCCAGGGCCCGGCGGGCGTCGGCCGAGAAGGTGCGGGCGAACCAGCCGGAGGACTCGCCGGCGGCCTCGATCTCGGCCTCTTTGCGGGCGATCAGCGCGTCCAGCTCGGCCTGGGCCTCGGTCGCCTGCCGCTTGCGGGTCTCGCGCGTATCGCGGCAGGCCGCCTTGTGGGCCTCGAGCCGGGCGATCTCCCGCCGGAGCTGCTGGATCTGCGCCCCGCCGTCCGATCCGCCCGCCCGGCGGCGCACGTAGAGCCGGTAGGCGTCGATCAGGTGGGGCGACAGCCCGCCGGACTTGATCGCCGCGGCCACCTCGGCCTCGATGAGCATGATGCGCTTGGTGCGGTGGCCCTGCCCGGTGGCCGACTCTTCGATGAGCGCGGCGTCGCCGAAGGTGTCGAGGAAGGCGGCGATCGCCGCGTCGCGGGACGCCTTGCCCTCGGCGATCCATTGCAGCGTGGCCCGCCAGTTGCGGGCGACCTCTTCTTCGCGCTCGGCGGCGAGGTCGGCCCACCACGCCTTGGCCCGGCTCGCCGCCCGGGGCCGCACGGCGCGCGCCTCGCGCTCGGCCGCCGCCGCGCGTTCCAGGGCCTGTCGCAGTTGCTCGTCCATGGGGCTCTTCGTCGCTGAGGCGCTCGGATCTCTGGATACCACGGGCCGCCGGCGGTGACGAGAGGCGCGCCCGGCGGCCGGTCAGTGGGGCAGCCAGCCCAGGCGCCGCATCTCGTGCACGTCCACCGCGAAGTTGGCGTGCATGCCGCCGGTGGGCTGGAGCCCGCTCGACAGCACCCCGATGACCTCGCCGGTGTCCCGCATGAACAGCGGCCCCCCGCTCGACCCGGGGGCGGCGCCGGCGTCGATCTGGAGGATCCGCAGGCCGTCGGGGGTGCGCACGCTGTTGATCACGCCCCGGCTGAAGGTGATCTCGCTGCCCATCGCGGTGCCGAGCGGGTAGCCGACCAGCCCCACCTCGTCGCCCAGATCGGGCGGCGTGTGGGAGACCTTCAGCCGCAGCCAGTGCTCCACGCCCCACGGATCGGCCAGCCGGATCAGCGCCAGATCGGCGTGCGCGTCGGAGACGAGCACCTCGGCCCGGCGGGCGCTGTGGGTCCCGCGGAAGGTCACCGACATCGCCGCGGCGTCCTCGACGACGTGGTGGCAGGTGAGCATGACCCCGCCGGGGGTGATCGCGAACGCGGTGCCCCCGTGGCGCTGGCCCTCCTTGGTCTGCACCTCGACCCGGCCCACCGCCGGCAGCAGCGCCGCGGGGATCTTGTGCGGCTTGACCCCGCCGGGCCAGTCCCGGGGCAGGGTGACGTGGCCCGATCCCCACGCCGATCCGTCGGGCGCGCCCGTGGGCGCGGGGCCGGACGGGGGCGGCGCCGGCGTGGGCCCCTGGGCGCCGTCGAGGTGGGGCACGACGTCGTTGGGCAGCTTGAGCCGGCTGGCCATCGACGGCAGGCCGCCGAGGAACCCGCTGCCGTCGGCCCGGAACCGCCACTTGCCGCTCTTGAGGTAGACCTCGCCGAGCACCACCGCCGACTCCCGCCCCAGCTCGGATCCGGGCAGGGCGTAGATCGCCAGCCGCGCGTTGCCGGGGCCGACGAGCGCCACGCTCATCTCGTCGAGCTGCGCCAGGTGGGTCGCCGTGCGCCGGGCGGCCTCGGTGACCCACAGCGCGAGCACCATGCGCTCGATGCGGTCGCCGATGCGCTCGAGGTCGACCCGGAAGCGGCCCTGCCCCACGCTGTCGTAGCTGATCGCGCCGTCGAGCGCCCGCAGGTCGCGGTGGCTGACGATGGCCGACGGCGGCGCCGATCCCATGCGGCCGCGGTCGATGACGAACAGCGCCGCCCGCACGTATTGGGCGATCGAGCCGTGCAGCCCGATCTCGAGCAGCAGCGACCCGCCGCCCGGCAGGCCGAACCGCTGCCCCCGCTGAAGCGAGTCGGCCACCGGGCTACTTCCGGCCGGCGGTCCAGCGAAAGCCGAACCCGAAGTGGTTGTCGCAGTCCAGGTGGTGGCGGAAGTACAGCTCTTCCTTGGTGATGCTGATGCCGCCCCCCGAGCCGTGGATGGTGCACACCGCGCAGAACGTCAGCCGGGGGTCGGGCGCGTCGCAGCGCACGAGGATCTCGTTGCCGTCGGCGTCCTTGACCGTCACCCGCCCGTTGACCTGGGTGAAGTTCTGGCTGCCCTCGTAGATCATCGCGAAGATGACCACCCGCTTGATGGCGTCGGGCTTGTAGAACCGCATGTTCTCGCCGTCGGTCGCCGCGCCCGAGCGGTCGTCCTTGTCCAGCTCGATCCACGGGCTGGCGTAGCGGTTGCCGAAGTTGCCGCCCAGCGGCTGAATCACGCCCCGGTCGCCGTTGGTCAGCTCGTAGAAGCAGCCCAGGTCGAGGTCGGCGTCGCTGCCCCCGCCCCCGAACCACGACCGCTTCTTCTTCTGCTGGTCCCAGTTCAGGTTGATGTGGATGACGTTCTCGCCGCGCTTCTTGAGCGACAGCTTCTGGCTCTGCCCCCGCTTCTCGAGGGTGACCTTGCCCAGGTTGACCTTGGGCGGATCGGCCGCCGGCTTCGGGGTCGGCGCCGGCGCGGGGGCCGGATCGGCGGCCACCTCACCCCCGAAGTGCTCGAGCAGCGCCCCCAGGCCGCCGTTGAAGCCCTGGCCCACCGCCGCGACGCGCCAGACGCCCTTGCGGTAGACCTCGGCGATCATCACCGCCTTCTCGCCCCCGAAGAGCGACCCGTCGAAGGGGAAGGTCATCTTGCGCCCGCCGGCCTCGATCGCGATCTCGCTGCGGCCGATGCCCGACATCGTGCCCGATCCGTCGATGGTGGCGGCGAAGACGAGCTTGTCGATCTTGGACGGCAGCCGGTCGAGGTCGATGGCGAAGGTCTTGTCGAAGCCCCCGCCGCCGCTCTTCATCTCGACCCCGCCGCAGGGGGAGCGCGTCTGGTTGTAGAAGACGAAGTACTCTTCGTCGCTCAGCTTGCCGGCGCCGTCGAGCCCGAAGCAGCTCAGGTCGACGTCCGACCCGCCCGGCCCCGCGACCCGCACCCCGACCTCGAAGCGGCTGCCGACGCCGAGCTTCTCGAGCTGGCTCTTCTGTCCCCGCTGGAATTCCATCTGTCCCCTCCCCTGTGGTCGCCTCAGGCGTACTGCCGCGCCTGGGGTTCGATGTCCTGGATGGTCTGCTGCCGGCCCGAGGCCTGCTCCCCGATGGCCTCGAACGACCACCCCGAGCCGGTGCGGCCGACCTTGGCGATGATGAAGCCCCGCGCCGAGCCGCCCTGGGTGTTGAGGTTGAACCGGGCGACCTCTTTGTTCGAGCCCATGTCCACCACGTTGCAGAAGGCGAACGGGATGCCATCGAAGGTCTCGCCGGAGTAGCTGTTGACCACGAAGACGATGCTCTTGACCCCGCCGGGCACGCTCTCGAGGTCGACGTTGATCACCTCGTTGGGGTCGCTGTCGCTGCCCCCGCCGGCGAGGTCGTCGCCGGTGTGCACCACCGATCCCTCCTGGCTGCGGAGCTGGCGCCACCACACCGAGTCGACCGGCTGGCCCGACTGGTCGTAGATGATCGCCGAGGCGTCGAGGTCGACCTCGACCTTCTTGATCCCCCCGCCGAAGCCGAAGAAGCCCTTCTTGTGGACCTCGCGCAGCCCCCAGCCGAGGCCGACGGCGACTTTCTGCAGTGATGACCCGCCGTCTTTGGCGAGGCTGATGCTCTGACCTTTCGAGAGGCTGATGCCCATGGGATTGGCTCCTTTGGTCGGTGAGACCGGTGAGTGGCGAGAGAACGGATCAGCGCGGGGGCGCCGGGGGTCGGGGCGCTTCGGGGGACGGCGCTGCGAGGGCCGGCGCTGCGGGGGCCGGCGCTGCGGCGACCGCGTCGACGGGCGCGTCGGCGGCGCCGAACCAGTCGTCGACGGCGGCCCACTCGGCGCCCATGCCCCGCCCCACGACGAAGGCGGTCCAGACGAAGTACATGCCGAAGAGCAGCACCGCCTTGGCCCGGCCCACGCCCCGCCCGATGAGGAAGAGCGCGAGCACGACCGCGGTCACCGCCAGCAGGACCCAGCGCAGGATCTGCACGTCGGCCGCCGCGCCGTCGGCCACGAGCTCGACCGCGCCGACCGTCAGGCCGTAGATCATCAGGGGCAGGCCGAGGCACACGCAGATGTCGAAGATGTTGCTGCCGACGGCGTTGGCCACCGCGTCGTCGTAGTTGCCCTTGAGGGCGTCCTTCACCGACAGCACGGTGTCGGGCACGCTCGTCGCGGCCGCCGCGAGGATGACCGCGGTGAAGTAGGGCTGCACCCCGAGCGCCTGCGCCGAGTGCTCGACGGCCCAGGCGATGCCGGCGCAGGCCAGCGCGATATAGGCGATGGAGATGCCGAGCACGACCCAGGCGCTGTTGCGGGTGAAGTCCCGCCCGCCGAAGAACCGGGCGTTGGCGTCGAGCAGCCAGCCGAGCCCGAGCAGGCCCGCGCCCGCCTCTTCGTCGTCGTCCTCGTCCTCGTCGTCGTCTTCCTCCTCGTCCACGCCGAAGCCGGTCCGCAAGGTGACGAAGATGTAGACGAGGTAGATGACGACCAGCGCGCCGCCCATCCACCACACGACGGTCGTGTCGCCGAGGAAGTAGATCAGCGCCAGCTCGGCGCCGACGAAGAAGATGCCGTCCTTGATGACGACCTTCTTGTCGAGGGTGATCGAGTCGACCTTGGTCCGGGTGCCGCCGGGGCCCTTGACCCCCAGGAAGAGCACCGCGAGCACGCACAGGCCGGGGATGATGACCGCGTTGAAGACCGCGCTGCCGGCGCAGGTGGCGATGCCCGCCGAGAAGCCGTCGGCCCGGCTGCCGAAGAAGTCGGGGGCGAAGAGCGGGCCGAAGAGCAGCAGGGCGGTGGTGAACAGCTCGGGCAGCGAGCTGCCGATCGCGTTGATCGTGGCCCCCTTCACCCCCGGCTTCATGTTGCGGCCCAGGTAGTCCGCCGCGTCCTCGAAGGAGTTGCAGGCGTACATGATCACGATCGACATCAGCGCGATGACGACCAGCGAGGCGAACAGCAGCATCCGGAACTCCAGTGTCGGCCAGCGTGCGCGGCCGCGGCGGGGCGTTGGGGGTGGCCCGGCGGGTCGCCGTCCGCGCCGACGCGGCCGGGATCCCGATCGGGCCGGTGCGCCGGGGGCCGATCGGGATCGGGCCCCGGCTCACGGCCGAGCGGGCGGGCCCGCCCGGCAGGCCGACGTCAGACGTTGACGCCGTAGTTGCGCGCGAGGGGTCCGAGGCCGCCGTCGTAGCCCTGCCCGATGGCCTTGAACTTCCACTCGTTGTTGCGGCGGTAGACCTCGGCGAAGATCATCGCCGTCTCGGTGCTCATGTCTTCCGAGAGGTCGTAGCGGGCGATCTCCTTGCCGTTGGAGTCGTCGACCACCCGAATGAAGGCGTTGCTGACCATGCCGAAGTTCTGCCGCCGGCTCTCGGCGTCGTGGATGGTCACCGCGAAGGCGATCTTGTCGATCTCCTTGGGCACCGCGTTCAGCTCGACCCGCACCTGCTCGTCGTCGCCGTCGCCGCCGCCGGTGAGGTTGTCGCCGAGGTGCTCGACCGAGCCGTCCTGCGACTTGAGCTGGTTGTAGAAGATGAAGTCGGCGTCGCTGCGCACCTTGCCGTTGCTGCCGAGCAGGAACACCGAGGCGTCGAGATCGAAGTCGGCCCCGTCGGTGGCCCGCTCGTCCCAGCCGAGCCCGACGGTGACCTTCGAGAGGCCGGGGGCCTCCTTGGACAGAGAGATGTTGCCGCCCTTGTTCAGCGAAATCGCCATGCTTGTTCTCCTCGGAATCTCGGTGTGCGTGCTCGGCCCGGTCGTCGATCGTCGACAGCCGCCACCAGGAGGTTCGTCTTCCTGGCGGCCGGATGATAGGCAGGCGGGAATCGAGGCGTCAACCGGCAATCTGACCGTGATGTCGCGCTCCCGACAACGGGCGCACGCCCCGGTTGACACCCGGTGATCGAGCCCCCGAGAATCGTCGACCGTCGATGATCGAGACCGACCGATGACCCTCGCCGCCCCGGCCCGCCCCGATTGGATCGCTGATCCCGCGGCCCGCAGACACCGCCTGGAGAGCGGGTCGCTGTGGATCCGACCGTCGGTCGGGCCCGACGCGGCGGGTGACGCGGCGGGCGCGGCGGCCGGTGACGGCCCGCCGCCGAGCCTGGACGAGCTGTGCGGCTTCGCGGCCCGACGCAACCCGCGGCGAGGCTTCCTCTTCGTCTCCCGGATCCTGGGCCGCTACGCCCCCGCCCGACCGGCCCCGCTCGACGACGCCCTCGCCCGGCTCGCGGCCCGGCTGCCGGCCGATCTGCCGGGCCCGGTGCTGTTCGTCGGCGTCGCGGCGGCCGGGGTCGCGATCGGGCAGCGCTGCTGGGCCCGCTTCCTCGACCGCACCGGCCGGCCCGACTCCGTCTTCGTCGCCACGAGCCGGCATCGCTTCGAAGCGCCGCTGGCCTACGCCTTCGACGAGCCCCACAGCCACGCCCCGCGACACCGGATGTACCGCCCGCTGGACGCCATCGCCCGCCGACGCTTCGCCGAGGCCCGCAGCGTGGTGGTGGTCGACGACGAGGTCACCACCGGGCGGACCTTCGCCGGCTTCGTCGCGGCGCACCACCGGGCCTGCCCCGCGGCGCGTCACTTCGTGCACGCGGTGCTCACCGACTGGACGACGGCCCCGCTCGACGCCGCGGCCCCTCCAGGCTGTACCGTGCGGCTGGTCGCGCTCGCCCGGGGCCGCTATCACTTCGAGCGCGACCCCGGCTTCGCCCCGCGCATGCCCGACGTGACCGGCGACGCCGATCCCCGATGGCATCCGCTCACCCCCGGGCGGGCCCGCTTCGGGCACCTCGCGCCGGCCGCGCTCGGCGACCGCCCGCTGCCCGCCGTCGAACCCGGCGCGCGGGTCCTCGTGCTGGGCGCTGGCGAGTTCCAATACCCGGCCCTGCTGCTGGCCGAACGCTACGCCGGGCAGGGTGTCGACGCCTGGTTCCAATGCACGACCCGGGCCCCGGTGCTGGTGGGGGGCCCCATCGACAGCGTGATGACATTCGACGACCCATGGGGAGAAGGCATCCCGAACTTCCTCTACAACGTACGCCCGGGGCAGTTCGACCGGGTCTTCGTCTGCCACGAGTCCGACGCCTGCGCGCCGCCGCGGGCCCTCGTCGACGCGCTGGGCGCCGAGGTGCTGGCCTTCGGCGACGGCGCGCCGCTCACCGCGAGCGGCCGATGAGCGCCCCGGGTCCCGTCGGCTGGCGCCGCCCCGATCCGCCGATGCCCGTCGTCAGCTTCGTCGACCTCGACGACACTCTGTTCCGCTCGCCGGCTCGCGGGGGCCATGGCCGAGCGGTCACGGTGACCCGGGACGGGCGGCCCTACAGCTATATGTCGCCCCAGCAGCAGCAGCTCTTCGCGCTGCTGCGCCGCGCCGGGCGGGTCATCCCCACCACCGCCCGGGTGCCGGAGCAGCTCCGCCGGGTGCGGCTGCCGTTCGACGACTGCGCCATCTGCGCCAACGGGGCGGTCATCCTGGAGCCGGACGGCGCCCGCGTCTCGGCCTGGGCCAAGCGGGTGACGGACCGCGTCGCGGGGCTGTCCGCCGAGCCCGAAGCGATCCTGCGGCTGGCGCGCAGCGTCCCGGGCGGGTCCGACCTGCGGATCGAGGCGGTGGCGGTCGACGGGCGCCCGCTCATGGTCGACGCCCGACATCCCGAGCGTCGGATCCCACCGTTGCGCCCCTGGGCCCGCGAGGTGCGCCGGCGGCTGCCCGACGACTGGATCCTCGACCGGGCTCGTGATCGCGCGCTGCTGTACCCCCGCGGCGTCGACAAGCGGAGCGCCGTGCGCTGGTTCATCGAGCACCGGGTCGAGCAGCCCGCGCTGATCCTGGGCGCGGGCGATCGGCAGGGTGACCACGGGTTCATGGCCGCGTGCGACTTCGCGATGATGCCCACCGGATCGGTGCTCTTCGAAGCCGCCGCGCCGAGCGACCATGGGTGAGGGCGACCGCATGCGGACCGGCTTCAGCGGGTCGTACGACCCCGACGACGTGCGCTTCCTGCTCGAGCCGGTGCGCATGGCGCCCACCGATGTCGCCACCAAGGAGCGCCTGATCCAGTCGGGCGCGAAGCACTACTCCGAGCTGCTCGCCCCGGAGCACGCGCCCGACGCGACCTACCTGGCGCTCTTCGAAGCGGCCTTCGCCCGCAACGCCGATCGGGTCGCCCGGGACGTGGTCGCGCTCGCCCGCGCCCTCGCCGCAGGGGGCGACCCCCCCGCGCTGGTCAGCCTGGCCCGGGCGGGGACCCCGATCGGCGTCCTGCTGCGCCGGACGCTGGGCCATCTGGGGCTGCGCGCGCCGCACTACTCGATCTCGATCATCCGCGACCGGGGGATCGACGGGCAGGCCTTGGATGCCATCCGCCGATGGCATCCGAAGCGTCACATGTACTTCGTCGACGGATGGACCGGCAAAGGCGCGATCGCCCGCGAGCTGCGCCGGGCCCTCGCCGAGTACGACGCCGCCCGCGACCGGGGCCCGATCCCGCCTTCACTGGTGGTGCTCAGCGATCTGGCCGGCGTCGCCGGGCAGGCGGCGGGCGGCGATGACTATCTCATCCCGTCGGCGATCCTCAACGGCACCGTCTCGGGGCTGGTCAGCCGCACCGTGCTCGACCGGGCCCTGCTCGGCCCGGATGACTTCCACGGGTGCGTGTACCTCGACCACCTCGAGCCGCATGACCGCACGCGGTGGTACGTGGACACGATCGACGCCCGAGTGCGCGATCTCGTTCGGCGCGGCATGAATGGCATCTCCCCCGCCGCCTGGAGCGACGCCGATCGGGCCGCATGCGCGGCGCGCACCGCCCGGCTGATGGCGACGGTCGGCGAGCGCTGCGGGGTCACCGACCGCCATCGGATCAAGCCGGGCATCGGCGAGGCGACCCGGGCGGTCCTGCGGCGCATGCCGGATCGCGTGCTGGTGGCCGACCCCGACGCCCCCGACGCCCGACATCTGGTGCACCTCGCCGAGACCCGGGGCGCGCCGATCGAGGTCTGGCCCGAGCTGCCCTACACGGCGGTGACCCTGATCCGCAGGCTGGGCGCCGCCCATCGGCCATGGGTCGACGAGGGTGGCTCCGGGGGAGAGCCCGGGTAGCGTACGTGGAGCGCCCCGCGTCGGAGCGGGCGGGGCGCGTCGATCGGTTCGCGAGGCGCGGGGCGCGGGGCGCGGGGCGTTCGTCGCACGCGCCCGGGGTCGCCCGATCACTGGGGAGCCGAACCGAGGCACACGGCGCGGCGCTGGTCGGGCACGTCGAGGCGACGCATATCGGGGGACCGATCCCAGAGCCCTCGCGTCTGGCCCTTCAACCCCCGCCCTCGGACCACGGACGCCAGCGGGCCTCGACCATGTCCCACCAGTAGCCGGGGGACGGATCGTCGATGAGGCCCTCCAGATGTCGGGTGTCATCGACCGCCGCGGCCACGACCGACCGGGCGACGACGCCGAGGCGCGCGATGCTGGCGTTGCGGGTCGGGAGATCGATGCCCACGCCTTCCCAGTCCATGGTCATCGGCTGACCCAGCGCGTGGGTGAGCATCGCCCGCACCACCCCGCCATGGGCCACCACGAGGATGCGGCCCCCGGATCCGTGGTGCAGGACGTGATCGAACCAGCGCCCCACCCGATGCTGCAAGTCGAGCGGGCTCTCGCCGCCCGGCGCCCGATAACCCAGCGGATCACCCCGCTCCGCGCCATAGGCCAGCGCGCCGGCGTGCCAGTCGTCGCGGTGACCGCCGGTGAGGCGACCCATGTCCAACTCGCGCAGGCCATCGACGAAGCGCAAAGGCAGCGTCGGCGCGTCGGGGCGGGCGGCGATCCGACCGCGCAGGATGCCGGCCAGGGTCAGGACCGCCCGCTCGAGCGGTGAGCAGTAGCCCTTGTCGAAGTGCTCCTCGGCGAGCGCCCGCCCGACGGCCTCGGCCTGCGCCAGCCCCCGCGCGGTCAGCCGGCCCCGGGTGGGCGCGAGGCCCTGCAATACGCCGGAGACGTTCTCCGCCGTCTGCCCGTGGCGCACGATGATCACTTCGGTCGGCCTCGCTCGCATGCTCTCTCCCTCGATCGTCTCGCCCGGTATGCCATCTGAAGGGCGCGCCGTGCCACCCCTGGCCCGCAGCTCGCCCGCCCGCGCCCCCGGTCTGCCACCAGCCGGGTCTGCTGCGGCGGCAACCGCAACAGACCCTTACTCGGACGACTCCAACGTGACGGGGCGGGTGGGATCGAGCCGGTAGCCGTCGTCGCCCCGCTCGATCCACGACTCCAGGCCCAGCTTGCGCAGCCGGCTCAGCTCGGCATAGACCCGATTGCGGGCCGACAGCGGGTCGATCTCGACCCCCGGCCAGCCGATCTCGAACAGCGCCTCGGTCTCGAGACCCTGCCCCGGCTGGTGCAGCCGCCGCATCGCCAACCGGGCCAGGATCGCCCGCGCCGCGCGGAAGCGGGCCACCGAGACCGCCGAGCCGTCATCGATGGTGAAGCGCCCGCCGTCCCGGGCCACCCGAAGGCCGCCGGTGTCACGCCGCTCCAACAGCCGGACCAGGATGCGGGCCTCGTCCAGCCGGCGCACCAGCGGCAGGCGGTCGTCGTCTCCGTCACCCACCGCGGTCGCGGCGGCGATCGCCTCCGGCGTCCGGGCAGGATCGATGAGCGCCTCGTACAGCGGCATCACCTGGGGCGTCAACGCCCGCTCCCAGCCGAGCGTCGGCAGCCGCCCATCGAGCGCCCGGTCGCCGAGCACCCGCCGGGCTTCGACCATCAGCCGGCGGGCGGCGTCCGGCTGGCCCTGCTCGAAGCGCACCGCCGCCATCCGGGCCGTCATGCGAGCGATCAGCTCCCGCTCGACGGGGCCGGTCGCCACCGCGCTCATCGCCCGCTCGAGGTGAGCATCCGCCGCGTCGAGATCCCCGGCCAGCAGCTCGATCAAACCCCGATCCGCGTGGGCGATGGCGGCGTAGGCCGGGTAGCCGTTGTCCCGGTGGGCCGCGATCGCCGCGTCGCTGTCGCGGCGGGCCTCGACGAAGCGCCCCAGCTCGGCCAGCAGGCGGGCCCGGTCGCCCTTGTTGTAGGCCCAATGGCACCATGTGGGCCGCTCGGACTGAATGCGGAGCACCGGGCCGTACAGCGACAGCGCCGGCTCCAGATCGCCCGCGGCCTGCAACAGGCCGGCCCGACACGAGAGGCAGTGAGCCTCCTTCCACGGCACGCCGAGATCGCGACAGACCGCCGTGGCCTCCTCGTAGAACGCCCGCGCCGCCCGCTGGGCGCGCATGCTCGGCTCGAACGCCAGGTGGCTGCCCAGCCAGTTGAGCGCCAGCACCCGCACCCAGGGGTTGCCCGGCCGGGCCAGCACCGCCTTCATCTCGCCGAACGCCTGCTCTCGCCGACCGTCGCGCTCGGCGTCGATCGCCCGGAAGAAGCGGGCCCGGGCGTGCTCCCCCAGCCGGCTGGCCGCGTGCACCATGGGGTCCCACGCCGGCACCGGGTCGTCCCACCAATACATCAGCAGCGTGCTGGCCCGATCGGCCGCGTCGCCGTCGCCGATCGACCACGCCTGCTCCATGGTCGCGAAGAGCGTCGGCAGATCCACCGCCGGATGCGGCCGGGCCGGCAAGCGGCCGCCGTCGGCGAACTGCTCGCCGGACTCGATGAGCCAGCCGCCGTAGCACCGATCGGCCGCGTCCCGTCGCCCGGCGCTGTCGGCGTGC
The DNA here is from genome assembly GCA_030426085.1 of bacterium. GTDB lineage: Bacteria > Myxococcota_A > Bradymonadia > UBA7976 > UBA1532 > JACKDM01. Next base: position 89,730 of record JAUHYW010000010.1, read on the forward strand.
ACCAGACAGGCGGCGCGCACGAGTCGATACAGCCGGAAGCGGCCCGGCGCCTCGACCCGCACCATGCCCTCTCGTACCAGCGCCCTCAGCCGCTCGGGCGCCTCTGCGCCGAGCAGAGCCCGGGCCGCCTTGAGATCAAACGCCCCCGGCACGACCGACAGCGCCATCAGCGCGTCGCGGTCGCCCGCGTCGAGCGGCGCGAAAGCCCCGTCGAGGCGTTCGACCGGCAGCCCCGGGGCCCCGTCGAAGAGATCGGCGCGCTCTCCCCCCAGCACCGGCCGCAAGCGGGCGAGCAGCGCCGGTCCGTGCAGCCACCAGGCGTCGGCCAACGCCACGATGACCGCCGGCAGGCCGTCGGTGGCCGCGAGGAGCAGCGCCAGCGTCTCGGCCTCGGGCAGCGCGATCGGCATGCCGGCGGTCAGCCCCTCGACCGCCTGGGCGAAGAGCGCGGCCGCGCCCGCCGGGCCCTCATCATCGAGCGCCAGCGGCGGCACGGCCTCCGGGCGGATGCCGTTGGGGGTCGCGTGGGCCCTGCGGGTCATGAGGATGGGCCGCTTCGCCGCGTCGAGCACCGCCTCCAGTTCGACGGTGGACAGCCGGTCGAGCCCGTCGAGGACCAGCGGCCCGTCACCCTCCCGCAGCGCGGCGAGCGCGGCGTCGAGCGTGCCCGGCTCGCTCCACCGGGCGCCGAGCCGGCCGGCGACGACCCGGGCGACCGCGCTCTTGCCGACGCCCGGTGGCCCGACGAGCAGGGTCGGCTCGTGAGTGAGGCGGCGGCAGACGCTCTCGACGAGCGACGCCCGCCCTGGCGGTGCGCTCCGCTCACTCATGGCCCGATCACGCGCATGGTTCATGGAGCCGAGGATGGCCCATTCCGAGGCCGGATGTCACTCCCCAGCCCCCGGGGGACGCTGACTCACGGCTGCTCCGCGACCGCCAGCCGCACCCCCGAGGCCGCGTACCCGTGGACCGCGACGTGCAACACCCCGCTGCGCACCGCGGTGTACTCGACGCGCTCGTCGCCCGAGCCGGTGTAGCCCCGCGCGTCCCACGCCGCCTCGCTCGGCTCGCCGTCCATGCGCACGTAGAGGTCGACGTCCTTCTCGGCCGTGGTCGTGATCACCAGGCGCTGGCCGGCCGAGACCGGCACTTCGCGGTGCAGCCACTCGCCCCGGGCCACCTCGCCCTGCACGTCGAGGCCGGCGAACGCAGCGCGCTGAGCGACGGCGTCATAGATGATCTTCAGGCTGTACGACCCGGCCGCGTAGGCGTCGACCGCGACGAAGACCGGGCCCTCACCCGCCAGCTCACACCGCTCGGCGCTGGCGCCGGTGTATGGGCGGCAGTCGTAGGCGTCGGCGGTGGGCCGGGCTCCGCGGCGCACGTAGAGATCCAGGTCACCGTCCCCGGCCAGGGTGGCCTCGAGGCGGCCGCCCGGGGCGACGGCGAACGGGCCGAAGTGCGCCCACTCGCCGTCGACCAGCGCGCCGGCCTCGTCGACCCGCGCCTCGACCGTCGTCGCCTCGGGCGCGGCGACCGACTCGGCCAGCATCGACAGGATCTCGCCCCGATCCATCAGCCCGCCCATGACCTCGGCCGCCTGAAGCCGCTCGGGCAGCCACACGAAGTCCGGGTGGTTGCGCTTGCTGGCCCCGGTCCACTCGCCGCCGACCAGCCGGCCCTCGGCGTCCAGCTCGAGCACATAGGTGTAGCGGTCGGTGTGGGTGTAGCGATCGATGGTCGCCGCCAGCGGGCCGTCCTGCCCGGCCGGACTCTCGGCGATGAAGTCCACGTCGGTGGTCACCGCGAAGAATCGCCGGGCGTCGGGGTTGAACAGATAGTCGGTCGGCGTCTCGCCTCCCCCGACGACCCGCAGGTCGAAGTCGCCAGCAGCGTAGCCGTTGAGCGAGACGAAGATCTGCCCGTCGCCCGGCGCGACGACCGCGCACGCCTCCTCGCTGCCTTCGAGGTAGGGGCGGCAGTCGTAGGCGCCGGCGGTCGGGCGGGCGCCGAAGCGCACGTAGAGGTCGACGTCGCCCCCCTCCCCGCTCAGGGTCGCCTCGATCCGATCCCCCGCCTTCACGGCCACGGGGTCGAGGTGATGCCAGGCGTCCTTCTCGACCCGGCCGGCGTCGGCGACGTCGACCCCGCCCTCGGGGCGCACGCCGACGAGGCGGTTGGCCTCCGCCGCGTCGACCTCGTCCATCGAGGCCACCCGATAGCCCCGCAGCGGCTGGTTCCAGACCTCGTCGTCGAAGGTGCGATCCTCGACGAAGCTCTCCCCCTTGCGGCCGAGGTAGTTGGCCAGCAGCAGGTGCCACGTCGCCGGGTTGGTGTCGACGCAGGCCGCCTGCTCGGGGCGCCCGTGGGCGTCGTAGGTGATCTTGTCGGCCTGCTCGTCGACGTCGCACCGCTTCGAGGCGAAGCGCACGTCGACGTCTTCGGCGAGCAGCGTCGCGAGGGCCTTGAGGTCGTTGACCGCGAAGGTGGTCCCGTTGCGCTCGACGGGCCGCTGCGGCTCGTCGAAGAGCACCGCCGCCGGGGCCCAGGCGTGGCAGACCCCGAACCACGTCGGCACGCAGCGGCCGGCCTCGGCCCCGGCCCGCTTCGCGCACTTCTCGCCGATGGCGTCGTCACACTGGCTGTCGTCGGTGCACGAGGTGCGCTCGCTCTGGCCGTCGATACCGAAGCGGGCGGACGCCGCGTCGATCAAGCCGTCGACTTCGAAGGCCGCGGCGTACTTCTCCATCGTCGACTGGGAGCCCTCGCCCTGCCAGCGGTGGTTGTAGCCATCCTGCCAGGTGGGCCAGTAGTTGCCGGCCCACGGGATGCGGCGGGCCTCCCCCTCGCGGGGCAGGTCGGCGAGGGTGTAGACCATCTCCCCGCCGAACAGCGCGGGGTCGTCGGCAGCGGTCCACGCCATCGGCGCACGGGCCTCGACGACGGGTGGCTCGGCGGGATCGTCGGGCGCCGCGCAGCCCATCGCGAGGGCGATGGCGGTGAGGGCAATGACGGCGAGGGCGACCCGGGGGGCCACGAGGATGAAGCGGTGCATAGGGCGTCTCCGGCGTGTGCTCATGGGCCGAAGTTAGCGGGCACCTCGACGAATCCGAGCTGAATCCGGTCCAATTCGCCTCAAGTGGCCTGAATCGCACCGAACCCACCTGAATCGAGCACAACCGAGCGCGATGGATCTGAAACCGGGCAGCAGTCAGCGTCCACTCTGCGGGGCGCCCGTGCCATCTCCCGACGGTCATGATCCTACGCGATCCGAGGGTCGATCGACAGGTGGTATCGCACGGCCAGCCCGGGGCACCCTCGGCGATCCACCGTGCGCCGAGGAGGTCTGCGATGTCCGCGCCCGATCCCATCGTCACCCGTCACCTCGAGCTGGCCCGGGCGGCGCGGCGCGCGCTGCCCGACGACCCCGCGCCCTTCGCGGGCACCATGCGGGTCCGACGAGGCGATCGCACCCGCGACATCCTGCTCGGGGACACGGCCCACATCGGCCAGGGCGTGGCGCGGATCGCGCACACCTCCGCGCCGCTGGCGGAGGTGTTCTATGGGACCGAGCCGGGCGATGACTATGCCATCGAGATCGGTGATCGCGTCGTCGACGGCACGCTGCTCGATCGCTGCATCACCCGCTTCGACGGAGGCCGGCTGGTCGAGCTGCTCGACGGCGAGCGGCGCCACCGCCTCGTCGACGGGCGGTGGCGGGTCACGCCAGCGCCGCTGCCCGAGCCCTTCGACGGCCCCCGGCGGGCGGGGCGCTTCGTCGAGCCGGAGCAGCTCGATCCGATCCAGCGGGCGGCCGTCGAGGCCCCGCCCGGGCCGGCGCTGGTGATCGGTGAGGCGGGCAGCGGCAAGACGACGGTGGCGCTGCACCGGCTGGTGCGGCTGGCGCGCCTCGTCGGCCCGGACGCCCGGATCGGGGTCATCGTGCCCACCCCGGGGCTGGCCCGCTTCGCCGCGCGTCAGCTCGATCGGCTCGGGCGGCCCGATCTGGGGGTGCTGACCTTCGATCAGTGGGCGTGGCGCCGCGCCCGGCGGGCCTTCGCCGACTGGCCCGCCCGCCGCAGCCGGGACAGGACGCCGGCCACCGACGACCTCAAGCGCCACCCCGATCTGCTGCCCGAGATCGCCGATCTCTCCGGTCGGCTGCCCGCCCGGCCCGTGCGCCGGGCCGATCTGATCCACCTCTTCGGCGACGCCGTCCGCATGGCCCGCGCCACGGCCCGGCTGCATTCGGGCACGGCGGCGGCGGTGCTCGAGCACGCCAAGGTGCAGTTCGCCGATCCCACCGAGGTCGCGTGGCGCCACGTCGACCCCGAGCGGCTGGCCACCCTCGACGCCCGGCTGATCGACGACGGGACGCCGATGCAGGACGCAGGCACGGCCGATCCGGCGGACGCGGCGGTCGCGTTCGAGTTGGCTCGCTGCGTGGCCGCCCGCACCGGGCGCCGGCCGGCCCGCCTCGCCCGCTACGACGTGCTGCTCGTCGACGAGGCCCAGGCGCTGACCCCCATCGAGTTGCGGCTGATCGGGCGAGCGGTGAGGCCCGGGGGCAGCCTCATCGTCTCGGGGGACGCGGGGCAGCACATGGGCGCCGACGGCAGCTTCGCCGGGTGGGACGAGACGCTCGCGGCGCTGGGCGCGGCCGGGGCGCCGCGCTGGCGGCTGCCGGCCGTCTATCGCAGCCCGCCCGACCTCGCCGCGTGGGCCCGGCGATGGGTCGAGCCGGGGCCGCCGGCGCCGATGCCCCCCGCCGTCGTCTGCCATCGGGCGTGGCATACATGCCATCTGCATCGCTGGGTCTTCGACGCGATCGAGCGGTGGTCGGTGGGCAGCCTGGCGGTCATCGTGCGCAGCGCCTCGGCGGCCCGGCGCTGGGCCCGACTGCTCGACCGGGTGGTCCCGGTGCGCTTCGATCCCGACGGGGCCCCGCCGGACGGCGCAGGCGTGGCGGTCCTCGCCGTGGCCCACGCCCGGGGGCTGGAGTTCGACGGGGTGCTCATCCCCGATGCCGACGCCCGGTGGTCGACCGCCCGCGCCGATCGGCGGGCGCTCTACGTGGCGGCGACCCGGACCGCCGGGCGGCTGATGCTGGCCGGGGTGAGGCGCTTCAGCCCCCTGCTCGGTGACGTGGAGGCTGTCATGTGATCGGCGCAGCCACGGCGTCCCACAGCGCGCGACGGGCGGCGAGGGCCTCTTCGGCGCCAGTGATCGCGGCCTCCCGGCTCACCGGATCAGAGCAGAGCCGGGCGAGCAGCGCGGTCGCCATCGGGCCGTGATGCTCGCCGTCGACTTCGACGTGGCGGGCGAGATACAGCCGGAGGTCGGGGGCGTCGACGCCCGCCGCGGCGAGCCGAACGAGCGCGGTCTCGAACATCGCCGGCACCAGGGTCTCCCGACCGAAGAGGAAGGCGCCGGCGACCGCGGGGGTCGGCTTGCGGCAGAGGGACGCGGTCCGGCGCACGAAGGCCGCGGCGGCCGACGGAGCGGCGCTCAGGGCGACGTCGAGCCGCTGGCCGGCGCGGAGCTGCTCGACGAGCGACCTCACCGGCCCCCGGTCGGCCCTGACCTCGGCCATCGCCGAGAGGTAGAGGTCGAAGTGGCTCATGACCCGGCCGTCGGGCAGCGCGTCGCTCTCCTCGCCGAGCACGATCTCGTTGATCAGCCGCGCAGCGTGGGGATCGGCCGGCGGCAGCCACGGATCGGCGCCGCCGGTGAGCCGCTGCTGCAAGGTCTTGAGCAGCAACATGAAGTCCCACACGGCGAAGACATGATGCGCCATGAAGCGCCGCAGGCCCGTCGGACTCGCGAGCGTGTCGAAGACGGGGTGGGCCGCCAGCTCGTGCCGGCGCGCGGCGAAGCGGCTCTCGAGTGCCGAGGTCGGCATGGGTCCCTCCGGGGCAAGCGGGGGGAGATGTCCGCCGACGGGCGGGGGTCGCGCGTCACCGCGATCAGTCTTCCCAGATGACCTTCGCCCCCTGGGCGTACCAGTCCTCCTGGCAGGGGCCGTAGGTGTCCTCCAGCTTGGGGCGGCGGATCTTCATCGTCGGGGTCAAAAAGCCGTCCTCGATGGTCCACCGATCCTTGGCGACGACGATGAAGCCGATGCGCTCGTAGTCCTCGACCTTGCGGTTGACGGTGTCGACCAGGGCCTCGAGCGCGGTGGTGATCGCGGCCTTGACCCCCGGCTGTCCGAGCGTCGGCAGCAGATCCTCGGCGAGCTGCACCACCGCGTGGGGCTTGGGCTGGCCCGAGCCGGCGACGCACGACAGCTCGACGTGCCCGTCGTTGTTGAGGATGTTCTCGATCGGCGCCGGGGCGATGTACTTGCCCTTGCTCGTCTTGAACAGCTCTTTGACCCGCCCGGTGATCTTGAGCAGGCCGTCGGGCGACACCTCGCCCCGGTCCCCGGTCTTGAGCCAGCCGTCCTCGGTGAAGGTGGCCTCGGTCAGCTCGGGCTGCTTGAAGTAGCCCATCATGTTGGCCGGGCTCTTGACCTGGATCTCGCCCTCGGGGCTGATGCGGCACTCGACGTCGGCGTAGGTATGGCCGACGAAGCCCGCCCGCGCCCGGTCGGGGGTCGAGATGTGGCTGTACGACATGTTCTCGCTCATGCCATAGCCCTCGAGGAGCTGCAAGCCGAGGTCGCGGTACCACTGGATCAGCTCCGCAGGCACCGGAGCCGAGCCGCTGGCGGCGAAGCGCACCTGATCCAGCCCCAGGTTCTGCAGCACCTTCTTCTTCACGATGCCCCGGACGATGGGGAACTTGAGCAGCCGCTCGAGCTTCTTGCGGGGCATCTTCTTGAAGACGCCGAGCTGGAACTTGAGCCACAGGCGGGGGACCGAGATGAACAGGGTCGGCCGGGCCCGCTGGAGGTCGGCGACGAACGTGTCGAGCGACTCGGCGAAGAAGAGGTGGAAGCCGACGACCAGCGGCACGCAGCCGTAGGCCCAGCGCTCCATGACGTGGGCCAGCGGCAGGTAGGACAGCGCCCGGTCGTCGGGGCGCAGGGTCAGCGCGTCGGCCAGCCCGTGGGCCGCGAGCGAGAGGCCGGCGAAGCTGTGACACACCCCCTTGGGGCGCCCGGTGCTGCCCGAGGTGTAGACGATGATCGCCATCTCGTCACCGCCGCGGGTCGGCTGGCCCTCGATGGGATCGGTCTTCGCGATGATGTCGTCCCACTTCGGGCAGTCCTCGTCGGGGGACAGCGGGAAGCGGATGAGCGGCAGGTCGTCGGGCACGCCGGGCTTCATCTCGGCCCAGGTGTCGAGCTTGCCGACGAACAACAGCTTCGCCTCGCTGTGCTCGAGGATGAACTGCACCGTCTCGGCGTTGAGCGTGGGGTACAGCGCCACCGAGACGTGCCCCGCCATCCAGATGGCGAGCTCGGTGATGATGAACCAGGCGCAGTTCTTCGAGATCATGGCGATCTGGCTGCCGGGCGGGTAGTCCAGGCTGCGCAGGTGGGCCGCCATACGGCGGGCCTCGTCGAGCGCCCGGTCGAAGCTGATCTCTTCGAGGCGCCCGCCGCCCATCGGCTGGGTCAGGTACGGCGCCGCGCCACGGCGGGCGACCGTCTGGTAGAACTGCTGCAGGAGCAGCTTCTCGTCGTCGATCCGGGGTGCGGGGCGCATCGGTGTTCTCCATCCACGTGCGGATCCGAACCGTCGAGAGGTCGGCGAAGGAAGTCAAGCCCGTTGGTCGGCCCCCCGACCCGGACGCGTGGAGGCCCCGATGATCGCCCTGACCGCAGGACACCTCACCCGCGATCGGATCCCGTCCGGCTTCGCGCCCGGCGGCGGCGTCTGGTACGTCGCCCACGCGTGGCGGGCGACGGGGCGGGGCCTCGACGTGCGGGCGGTGACCGCGGCCGATCCGACCCATGTGCCGGCGCACTGGCCGGGCGCCCTGGCGATCCAGGCGGCGCCGGTGACGACGACCTTCCACAACACCTACGGGCCCGAGGGGCGCACGATGCGGCTCGAGGCGCAGGCGCCGCCGGTGGACGCCTCGCGGCTGGCGCCTGACTGGCGCCGGTGCGACGTGCTGCTGCTCGCGCCGGTCGCTGGGGAGCTGGATCCGGCGGCGTGGCTGGCCGCGGTGGACGCGGGGATCAGCGCGGCGGGGCTCCAGGGCTGGCTCAAGCAGCGGGTCGGTGATCGCTTCGTGCCCCGCCCGCGAGGCCTCGACCCCGGCCGCCTGCGCGGGCTGGACGTGGCCTTCCTCAGCGACGAGGACTACGGCGGGGACGAGGCGTGGCTCGCTTCGCTGCGGGACGCCGTGCCCCGGGTCGTGCTGACCCACGGCGCCGAGGGGTATACCGTCTTCGAGGGCGGTCGGGGCGCGCGGGCGTCGGTCGAGCCGGTCGGCGAGGTCGATCCCACCGGCGCGGGGGACACCTTCGCCGCGGGCACGGTCGCGGCGCTGGCCATGCGCTCGGGTCTCGCCGAGGCCGCGCGGGTCGGCGCCCGGCTGGCGGCGCGCTGCGTCGGGGTTCGGGGGCCGGTGAGCGCGCCGTCGGGATGACACCCTCGGATGCCATGCGCCATGGCATCCGAGGCGGGTCACATGCTGCCGTCGCTCTTGTCCTTGCCGCCGACCGCCGGCAGCTTGAACGCGCCGGCGAGCACCGGCGGCTCGTGGTTCGGGTCGCAGCGGTAGGGCACGAAGTCGGTGACCCCCGCCGCCCGGAGGACCTCCATACACAGCAGCGCCTGCCCGGTCCGCGCGCGGGGCGCCGTGCGCAGGACCTCGAGCGCCGCGTCGGCGACGAGGTCGGCCTTGTACCACAGCGATCGGTTGCCGATGCGGTAGTTGATGGTCGCCGCCGACTCGACGAGCGTCTCGGGCCACAGGGCGTTCGCCGCGATGCCCTTGGCCTCGTACTCGGCGGCGATGGCCATCGCGGTCAGCGTCATGCCCAGCTTGCTGATCATGTAGGCCGACTTGCCGGGCACCGCGTCGAGCACGACCGGCGGGCTCATCATCAGGACGTGTCCCCCGCCGGACGCCTCGAGATGGGGCAGCGCGTGGTGGCACAGCAGGTGGCCCCCCCGAGCGTTGACCCCCATGACGAGGTCGAAGCGGTTGACCGGGGTGTCGGCGACGCCCTTCCACCACAGGGCCCCGGCGTTGTGGATGACGACGTCCAGCCGGCCGAAGGTCTCGACCGTGCGGGCGACCCCCGCGGCCACCTGCGCGTCGTCCCGCACGTCCATCGGCACCGCCAGCCCCCGGCCGCCGGCGTCTTCGACCTCGGCGACCGTCTGACCGACCGTGCCCGGCAGCCGGGGGTCGGGATCGACGGTCTTGGCGGCGACTGCGACGGCGCAGCCTTCCGCGGCGAGCTTGAGGGCGATGACCTTGCCGATGCCCCGGCTGGCGCCGGTGATGAGGGCCACCTTGCCGTCGAGGGTCCACGGGGTCTCAGGGTTCGGAGTGTCGGGCTCAGATACAGACATGGACTTCCCATCCGTTGTTGCCGGCGATGCAGGCCTGGCCGAACGGGCACGCCCCCACCTCGGGATCACACAGTTGCAGGCACACCGAGCCGCTGCCGGCGTCGAGGCACACGGTGCGCGGGCCGCAGTCGGCTTGCGCCTCACACAGCTCACCGAGCCCCCGCCGGCCGGCCGGCGCGCAGGCGCCGTCGGTCTGCAAGAAGCTCAGCAGCCGGCACGCTTCGTCCGGAGCGCAGTCGTCCGCGAGGACGTCGCAGTCCGAGGGCTGGCACAGGCCGATGAACCAGTTCTCGTCCTCCATCGTACGCGGATCGTCTCGTTGACCGAAGTCCACACACGCTTCACCCGCGCCGCAGCCGTCTGCTCGCGGGTCGCAGAGCTGCTGACAGACGCCCCGGCCGTCGAGGGGCGCCCCCGGCTCGAGCGGGTCGTCGGGGTCGCCGATGCACAGCGCGCCGCCGCCACAGACCTGCTCGGCGACCGCCGGATCGCGGGGATCGCCCTGGCTGTCGCAGACCGCGCCGACCGCCGCGACCCCGGCGTCGAGGCACAGCCCGCTCGTCTGGTCGCCGCGCACCGGCTGACAGGTGCCGAGGCGGCCTGGGGAGAGCTGGCACGGCCCGTTGAGCTCGTCCGCCGCGCAGAAGGCGTAGTAGCAGACGTCCGGCGCCTCGGCGAGCAGCGACTGGCACGTCAGATCGAGGTCACAGACGTCGTCGTCGGCGCAGGTGAACATGCAGATGCCCGTGCCATCGCCGGTGGGCAGGCAGGTCTGGCTCTCGTGGCAGTTGGGCAGATCCGGGTTGCACGGGGCGAACATCGCCGTGATGCAGATGCCGTCCCGGCAGGCCTCGTCGGCGGCGCAGTGGTAGTCGGTCTCGCAGGTGCGATCGGCCCGCACGCAGCGCCCGTCGGTGCAGACCTCGGCCCGCCCGCAGGGATGGATGCACTCGGGTTCGGGTACATCCGGGGCGACCTCACAAGTGCCCGTCTCACCGTCGCAGAGGCCGGCTCCGCCGCAGCCCGAGAGGCGGCAGTCGGGCACGCAGATGTCGATGTCTTCCCGCATCAGCTCGGCGTTGGAGCGGGCCTGGGTCACGCAGACCCAGCCGTCGCGGCACGGGCTGCGGGCGCTGCAACGCTCGAAGCAGAGCTGCTCGAGGCCGCTGGGCATGCACGCCCCGTCGCCGCAGATGGCGTCGTCCTCACACGGCTGGACGCAAAAGCCATCGGGCGCGGGGAAGCCATCGGCAGCTCGACCATCGGCGCACACACCGGACGCGCAGTCGGCGCCGACCCCGCACGGGGCACCGCCGCGGGCGCCATCTTCGCCCTCGCCTTCGCCTTCGCCCTCTCCTTCGCCTTCGCCCTCTCCTTCGCCTTCGCCCTCTCCTTCTCCTTCGCCCTCTCCTTCCCCTTCGCCCTCGCCCTCTCCTTCGCCCTCTCCTTCGCCCTCGCCCTCGCCCTCGCCTTCGCCCTCCCCTTCGCCTTCGCCTTCGCCCTCCCCTTCGCCTTCACCCTCTCCTTCGCCTTCACCCTCTCCTTCGCCTTCACCCTCTCCTTCGCCTTCGCCTTCGCCCTCGCCTTCGCCCTCGCCTCCATCGGCGACAGATCCGGCGTCATCCCGGCCGCCCCCGCCACCACCCGCGGGCACGCAACCACAGATCAGACACATCCCCAGCAGGGCAGACCACGTCCGGGTCATCATCGCCTCCACTCCTGCGCGCCTCGCGCCGTCGATTTCATCGGCGGATCATACAGCCGCTGCTGTGGAACAGAAGCCCGTTGGCGCCAATCCGGCCAGAGCCTGAACCGCATGCGGTATCCCTTGCCATGAATAGCTCGCGGCGGGCCCTTCGCCCCGCTTTCGCATGGCCCGGGGTTCCCGTACTATCCGCGGTCGAGTGCCGAACGCCGGGCCCGATCGCCCGGCCACCGCAGGCGCGCATCACCGGGGAGGCGCGCCTCCATCTTCAGACCGACCGTCCGCGCGGGGAGCGCCGACGACGAGGGAGGGAACATGCTCCGCATCTGGTTGGCGTCTGCGCTGGCAGTGTCTCTGGTCATGGGGTGCGACGACGGCGACTCCACCGCCGACGACGCCGGGATGAGCGGTGGTGAGGGCGAAGGCGAGGGCGAGGGCGAAGGAGAGGGCGAGGGCGAGGGAGAGGGAGAGGGAGAGGGAGAGGGAGAGGGAGAGGGAGAGGGTGAAGGCGAAGGCGAAGGCGAGGCAGAGTGTGATGCCTCCGGCGGCTGCGATCCCGACGAGATCTGCGTCCTCGGCGCTTGCATGACCGCCCAGAGCGCGTGCGTCGACGACGTCGACTGCGCCGAGGGCGAGGCGTGCCTCGCGGAGCTGTGCATCTCGCAGGCCGACGCGTGCGAGAGCAGCGCCCCGATCGCGGTCGACGGGGAGATCGCGGGCAACAACGCCCTGAGCAGCGCGAGCACCGAGGGCTCGTGCGGCGGCGAGGGCACCGAAGACGTCTACACCTGGACCGCAGCGGCCGACGGCACGCACTGCGTCTCGACCCTGCGCTCGCCGATCACCACCGACACCGTGGTCTACATCCGCACCGACTGCGCCGATCCCGAGAGCGAGCTGGAGGCGGCCTGCAGCGACGACTTCGCGGTCGATGACGTGGGCTTCCGATCCGCGGTGCAGTTCGAGGCCGTGGCCGGGACCACCTACTCGATCTTCATCGACACCTTCAGCGTCATCCGGCGGGGCGATTACGTGATCGAGCTGCTCGCCGGCGCCTGCCCCGACGCGCTGCCGCCCGAGTGCGACGTGGCCCATCCGTGTCCGGACGGGCTGTGCTCGCCCGAGGGCGCGTGCGTCGAGTGCCTCGGGGACGGGGACTGCGCCGAGGGTGTCTGCGACGTCGAGGCCGGGGCGTGCGTCGAGTGCCTCGAAGACGGCGACTGCGCCGAGGGCGTCTGCGGGGACGGCGTCTGCGTGCAGTGCGTGCGCGACGACCAGTGCGGCGAGGGCGAAGTCTGCGTGGCCTCGGCGTGCGAGACGAGCAGCCCGCCGGGCTCGTGCGACGCGCCGGGCGACATCGCGCTCGACTCGACGACCTACAGTTCGACGGCGGGCCTGGATGACAACCACCAGGCGTCGTGCGGCGGCTCGGCGCGCAACCCCGAGGCCGTCTTCTCGTGGGCCGCGGCGGCGGATGGCCCGGTCTGCTTCGACACGTTCGGCACGGCGTTCGACACCGTCCTCTACATCCGATCGGCCTGCGCCGATGGTGAGGCCGAGGTCGCGTGCAACGACGACGAATTCGGGCTCGGGATCAATCCGCAGTCGGGCATCACCCTCGACGCCGAGGCGGGCGCGACCTACTTCGTCTTCGTCGATGGCTTCGGTGAGGTAGAGGCGAACCAGGGCGGCTTCGCGCTGAACCTGAGCAGCGGGGTCTGCGGGTCGTGCGCGGTCGATGGCGACTGCCGGGTCGAGGGCCGGGTCTGCGTCGGGGGCACCTGCGCAGTGCCCGAGTGCATCGAGGACGGCGACTGCGGTCCGGACAACGTGTGCGCCGACTACGCGTGCGTCGAGTGCATCGACGACACCGGCTGCGCCGACGGGGTCTGCGTCGGAGGGGCCTGCGTGGAGTGCCGGGAGGCTGCCGACTGCGCCGAGGGCGTGTGTGACGCCGAGGCGGGTGTCTGCGTGCAGTGCGTCGAGGACGCGGATTGCCCCGAAGGGCTCCGCTGCGCCGAGAGCCTGTGCCTCGAGCTCGACCCGGTCGGGACCTGCGAGGCGCCCGTCCCCCTGCCCGTCGGCGAGCGCCGCCAGGGCGACAGCAGCGACGCGCCGGCCGAGCACGCGTCGAGCCCGGTCGACGGGATGCCCTGCGGCCAGGGCGCGGCGAGCCCCGAGTCGGTCTACGTCTTCAACAGCGCCGAGGGGGGCTCGTTCTGCGTCTCGCTGCGCGACTCGACCTATGACACCGTGCTGCACGTCCGCACGACGTGCGACGACATCGCGTCCCAGGTGGACTGCAACGACGACGCGCGGGCCATCACCGGGGACCTCCAGTCGGCCCTCGATCTCGAGGCCGAGGCCGGGGTGGACTACTTCCTCTTCGTCGACGGCTACGGCGAGGACAACAGCGGGCTGTATCGCATCCTCGTCTCGCCGGGCGCCTGCGGTTCGTGCGAGGCCGACGCCGACTGCCTCGACGGCGACTTCTGCCACGAGGGCTTCTGTCGGGACGTCGAGTGCGACGAGGCGGGCATGGGCTGCTTCGGCGACCAGATGTGCGTCGACCGACTGTGCATCGACTGCCTCGAAGACGCCGACTGCGCGGAGGGGATCTGCGAGGCCAACGCCTGCGTCGACTGCCGGGTGGACGGCGACTGCGCCGAGGGGGTCTGCGAGGCCAACGCCTGCGTCGAGTGTCGGGCGGAGGCCGACTGTGCGGAGGGCTTCTGCCTCGTCGAGCAGAACGCCTGCGTCGAGTGCATCGAGAACGCCGACTGTGGCGTGGGCTACTGCCAGGACAACGCATGCATCGAGTGCATCGGCGACGAGGATTGCCTGCCGGGGCAAGGCTGCATCGACGCGATGTGCCAGGCGCCCATCGCCCCGGGCACCTGCGAGGCGCCCAACCCGCTCGCGGTCGGCGAGCGCTTCGTGGGGACGACGGTCGACGCCCCCGCCCAGCACGGGGCCACCTGCGCCGACGGGGCCGGCAGCCCCGAGTCGGTCTTCGCGCTGACGGTCGATGCCCCCCAGGCGATCTGCGTGCACACCGGCGGATCGGGCTACGACAGCGCGCTGCACGTCCGCACCGCGTGCGCCGACGCCGAGAGCGAGATCGCCTGCGACGACGACAGCGACTTCCTGCGCTCGGACGACGGCGCGGTGACCATCGAGGCCGATCCGGCGCAGACCTACTACGTGTTCGTCGACGGCTACGGCGACGACAGCTCGGGGGTGTACTACGTGCAGGCCACGGCCGGCGGGTGCGGGGTCTGCGCCGACGACGCCGACTGCCGGGAGGACGAGCGCTGTGGCCCCGAGGGCATGTGCGTGGTGCCCGAGTGCATCGACGACGCCGGCTGCGAGTTCTCGTTCTCCGGGCCGCTGTGCGAGGCGATGAGGTGCGTCGAGTGTCGGGGCGATGCCGACTGCGAGGAGGGCCGGGCCTGTGGCCTCGGCGGGCGGTGCACGGCGCCCTCGGCGGCCTGTGCGCCGGAGAACGTGCTCGAGGGCGGCCTGGGGCGGTTCGTGGGCAGCTCGGAGAACGCGCCTTCTGAGACCGACGGCGCCTGCGTGGGCACCGGGCCGGAGATCGTCTACAGCTTCACCGTGGACGCCCCGATTCAGGTCTGCGTCGACACCTTCGACTCGGCGTTCGACACCGGCCTGTACGTGCGGGCGGGCGACTGCCAGCTCGGCGACGAGTTGGCCTGCAACGACGACGTGGGGCTCGACGTCCGCCAGTCGGCGGTCGAGTTCGAAGCCGAGCCGGGCACGGCCTACTACGTCTTCGTCGACGCGTTCGCCGGCGGCGGGGAGTATGTGCTCAACATCGCCGACTGCGCCGCCGAGGTCCCGCCCGATCCCGAGCCGGCCCCCGAAGCGCCCTGAGCCGACCGCCGCGCCTCTCACCCCCCGACGCGCGGATCCGCCCCGTGCGCAGGACGCCTCGCTCTCCCGGGTGACCCGTGGCATGCTGCCCCGGCCCGTCCACGCAGGAGCCGGCCCATGCCCCAGACCCAGCCGACCGAGGCCCGCATCCGCACCGTCAGCATGCTCGTGCTGGCGGTCATCGCCAGCGCCGGCGCCCTGTACTGGCTGCGCCCGGTGATGATCCCCCTGGTGCTGGCGGTTCTGCTGACCTATGTGCTCGGGCCGCTCGTCGACCTGCTCATCCGCCGGCTCAGAGTGCCCCGGGCCCTGGCCATCGGCCTCGCCCTGCTCATCGGCTCGCTGCTGCTGGTCGTCCTCGGGGGGCTGATCTCGAGTTCGGTGCAGACCCTCAGCGCCAACAGCGCGGCCTACGAGGCGCGGATCGGGGACTTGCAGGCCCGGGCCGTCGACGCGCTGGCCGGGCTGGGGATCGAGATGGACGCCGGCACGGTCCAGACGAAGGTCGAGGGGCTGCCGCTGCAGGACTGGCTCAGCTCGCTGGCCAACGGGCTGGTGGCGACGCTGTCCAACACCGTCCTGGTGCTCATCTTCGCGATCTACATGCTGCAAGGCAGCGCCATGACGTCGATGGGCGGCCAGCCGGGCGGCATGCGCTCCGAGATCGTGGGCCGCATCCGGCGCTACATCAGCCTCAAGGTCTCGATCTCGGCCGCCACCGGCGCGCTGGTCGGGCTGCTGCTGTGGATCCTGGGGGTCGAGCTGGCGCTGGTCTTCGGGGTGCTGGCGTTCGTGCTCAACTTCATCCCCAGCGTGGGCTCGATCATCGCGACGCTGCTGCCCCTCCCGGTGGTGCTGCTCGACCCCGACTTCTCGATGGCGACGCTGGTGCTCGTGGTGCTGCTGCCGGGCGGGGTGCAGATGGCGGTGGGCAACGCGCTCGAACCCAAGCTGATGGGGGATCAGCTCGAGCTGCACCCGATCACCATTCTGGCCGCGCTGACGTTCTGGGGCATGCTGTGGGGCATCCCGGGCATGCTGCTCGCCGTGCCGCTGACCGCCGCCCTGCGCATCGTACTCGACGGGCTCGACCTGACCCGGCCGGTGGCCCGCATGATGGCCGGGCACATGACCCCCGAGCCCACCGACTGATCGCGCCGCTCAGGCCTGGATGCGCCGCGCGGTGTAGCGCCCGGTCCCGAAGCGGTTGACCAGCGCCCGCAGCGCCCGCCGGGTCTCGGCCACCGAGCGGGCGTCGGTCGGGCCGTCCAGGTCGATGGTCGCCCCCTTGACCCCCGCGAGCACATCGGCCATCGCGGTCTTCAGCTCGTCGATGCGGGCCTGCTGCTCGATGAGCCGCTCGTTGACCGCCTCGAGCCGGTCGGCGATGTTCTTGACCATCTTCTTGCCGGCCGCCTCGGTCCCGAGGAAGGCCGTCGCCTGCCGGGCCGAGAGCCGGACCAGGGTCACCGAGGTCTCGGCCTTGATCGTGGCCATGCGATCCTGCCCGGTGATGACCGACGATTCGCCGACGTAGGCCCCTTGCTCGGCGATCTCGCCCACCTTCTTGCCGTTGCGGTACACGCCCAGGCGCCCGGCGAGCAGGATGATCATGCCCCCACCGGCGGTGCCCTCCTCGAGGATGGTCGTGCCAGCCTTCACCGTGCGGGCGAGGCTGTGCAGGTTGCGCTCGGTCATCGGTCCCCCCGGGAGGCGGCGCCGACGACTCACTCGCGGTGGGCCTCCACCTCGAGCAGCCGCCAGGAGTTGGCGCCGTGGTTGTGAACGTGAAAATACAGGGGCGTGCCGGCCGGCGCCTCTTCTTCGAGGGTCACCTCGACCGGATAGACCGCCTCCCGCCCGGGGATGGGGATGCGATCCTCCCACAGCAGCCGGTCGCCGAGCATGAGCGCGACGTGCCCCTCGGCTCGCTGCTCGGCCCAGAGCTGGAGGTGCCACACCGTCGCCTCGATCGTATCCCCCGCGCGCAGATCGGCCGCGATCGGGTGAGCGAACGTCCCGTAGTGGCAGATATCGGTCTCGACCTCGAAGATGCCGTCCTCCGCTTTGGCCCCGTGGATCGGGCAGTCGACGTCGGGGGGTCGATCGTCGAAGGGATCCTGCTCGGCGTCGACCGGGGCCCAGTCCTCGGGCAGCGCGAGGATCACCGTGCCGGTCCAGGGCGCCGAGCCCGCGTCTCCCGCCGGATCCCCGCCGTCGTCGTCGCAGCCCGGCAGGCCGATCAGCAGCAGCGTGGCGATGGTCGCGCGGCGTATCACCCGCCCAGATGACACCCATCGCCCGTTCGACGCAAGCCGACGTGGAGCACGCTTCGTCCAACGCGCCAGGCGTGTCACGGCGTCGGGTGTCCGCCGGTATCGGATCGTGGCATCATGCCGGCCGGGGGCGCAGAACGACGCCGCCCGCGCGTTGTGGCACGCCCTGTGCTCTACTGCCTCGGCGTTCGCACAACACTCTCGGAAGGAGCCCGACATGAACCGCATCGCTCGCTGGACCACCTTCGCCCTCGCCGCCCTCGCCACCCCCCTCGTCGGATGCAACGTCTCGACGGAGGGCGAGAACAACCTCGTCCGCTTCACCTACGACGACCCGGTCGTGACCTTCGGCGCCTCGCTCGACACCGCCATCGCCGCCGGCACCCGGGCCACCCTCGACGTGCAGTCCCTCGACGCCACCGCCGGCATCCGTATCCGGGGGGCCAAGGTCGATCCGCCCGAGATCGCCGAGGTCGTCGACAGCGGGCTGACCACCGTCGTGCTCGAAGGCCTCGCGCCCGGCGAGGCCCAGCTCACCATCGAGACCGACCGCGGCACCGACCTCGGCACCATCCGGGTCGCCGAGGCGGCCACCATCGGCGTCAAGTCGGTGCTCGACACCGAGAAGGTGCTGCTCGGCGGCACCGAGGTGCTGACCATCGAGCGTCGGGACTCGGTCGGCCAGGTGCTCGTCGGGGTCGCCCCGGCCCAGCTCGACGTCGCCCCCAGCGCGGCCGCCGAGCAGGTCCCCAGCGACGTCGAACACGAGTTCCGGCTGCGCTACCTCGAGGCCGGCGGCCAGAGCTTCCAGGTGGGTGACAGCATGCTGCCCCGCGAGGTCGTGACCGCCGACGCCGTGGCCGAGTTCGCTCTCGCCGAGACGCTCGAGGGTGCGGCCATCGAGATCGGCGCCGAGGTCCCGGCCATCATCGAGGTCAAGGACGCCGCCGGCGAGGCGATCGGCGCGGTCGAAGGCGTGCTGACCCTCCAGAGCACCACCCCCGAGATCTGCACCGTGCGCTTCCAGCGCCAGCTCTACATGCCGGGCCTCGTGCTCGAGGGCGTCAGCGCCGGCAAGTGCGTCGTCGAGGGCGCCATCGGCGGCCTGACCAAGCAGATTCAGGTCGACATCGAGGGCTGAAACCCCACCCGACCGGCCCCGCCCGACCGGCCCCGCCCCTACCGCGCGCCACCGCGCGCCGGCTCCAGCGCAAGCACCTTCACCGCCGCGATGTTCGCCGCCTCGAACGGCCCCTCCACGCCCCCGGGGCCGGCGGTGTAGTCGGCGAAGTGGGCCAGCCGCGACATGTTGCCCACCGCGCTCCCCCGCACGACCACCCGATACACCTGCCCGGCGTGCAGCGTCGCCACCGCGAGGGTCGAGTCGGCCCAGCGATCCCAGCGCCCCAGGTGCGGCAGCGCGATGACCCCCGCGTCGATCACCGAACCGTCGCTCAGCGACACCACATCCACTGCCCGCACCGCGCAGGTGATGCCGCTCTCCACCGGCCCGGCCCCGTTCCCGTAGACCACCTGAAACGCGTGAGGCCCGTCGTGCTGCGCCTCGAAGCGGGGCACCGCCACCCCCGCCCCGCCCGGATCGCGCACATGCGGCCGCCCGTGATCATCGGCCCGCTCGCCCTCCAGGACGTCGAGCGCCTCGGCCTCGAAGACTCGCACCCGTTGCCCATCCCGGCCCCACCAGCACTGCGGCTCGGCGTGCTGCGAGGTCAGCCCCGACTCCAGAAACGTCGCCCGGGCGCTGTAGCACGCCTGCCCGTCGGCCCCCACCGCCCGATCGACCCACGGCCCGCGCACGTCTTCGGCGACGACCCGGCCGTCCCGCAGCACATCCACCCGCACCGCGTCATCCCGAGGGGCCACCGTCACCGACACCCCGTCCCCGGCCCACTCCAGCCCCTCGACGACCGGGCTGCGCGGCGCGAACACCGTCCGCCAGTCCTCCGGATCAGCCACCCGGTTCACGTCCGCCTCGGGCCACGGATGGGGCGCCAACTCGACCTCGATCACCCGCCGACCGGGCGGCCTGCCGGCCAGCGCGACCCCCCGCTCCGGCGCCTCGACCGCCGCCCCGTCGAGCCACATGCCGGCCACCCGATAGCCCTGCGCCGCGTCCGGCGGCCCATCCTCGGCGAGCGGCGGCAGCCGCAGCACGACGTCCACCGTCCGCTGCCCCCGCCACGCCAGCCCCGACAACACCAGCCGCTCCGTCGCCCCGAAGCGGGCCGCGCGCAGTCGACGGGTCAGCCGGGGGTTGACGTACACCCGATCGCGATGGGCCCGCACGCCGAACACCACCCGGTGCACCATCCCCACGTAGCCCGCCACGCTCCAGAGCTGCCGCTGCGAGTTGACCACCGGGCCCGAGTACGGCCCGTCCTCGACCCACGCCCGGCCGCTCACCGCCTCGAAGTTCTCCATGTTCGACAGGTTCAGCGCCGCGCCCCGCATCAGCGTCTCGACCCCCGCCTCGAGCGCCGCCGCGTGCTGCGCCCGAACCGCCGCCCGGACCATGTAGGCCGTCACGAAGGGCCACTGCCCGCGGTTGTGGTAGATGGGCGTGAACTGCTGCTGGGGCCAGATCACCGGTGGCCCGCCGGGCAGCCACGGCCAGCGGGACAGGGCCGCCCGCCCCTCGTCCGGATCGAGCACGCCCTCCTCGATGGCCAGCGCGAGGCCCAGCAGATCGTGCTGGCGGGTCGGCGCCCGATCCAGGGCGGTCGTCAGGAAGGCCGACGGCAGCGCCTCGGGGCCGGCGTACAGTCGGCTCCGGATCGCATCCCGCAGCGCGTCGGCCGCGGCGTCCCACCGCGCCGCCTCGGCCGGCAGACCCGTCTCGCTCTTCAGCTCGGCCAGCCACCGCCGAGCGGCGTAGTGCGCGACGTTCGTGCCCAGGGCCATCGACATCGCGACGTGAGCCGGCTGCCCGGCCACCCAGTCGGGGTAGGACTGCTCGCGCCAGTCGAGGAAGGACTGCTCCCCCCGAAACAGCCCGACATCGGGATCGAAGGCCGCCCGATCGTCATCCGCGGCCGTCGCCGCCAGCGCCTCCAACGCCAGGAAGGCCAGCGCGTCGCCCTCGGGCGGCTCGAGCCACGGCCGCAGCGCCCGGGCCCCGAGGGCCCAGGCCACCCGATCGGTCGAGACCGGCCAGCTCCCGCCGGTGCCGGTGTCCTGCACGATCCGCGGCGCGCCGCCCTCGCGGGGGATCGAGACCTTCAGCACCAGCGAATTCCGCGCCCGGATCGGGTCGAGCAACCCCAGGCCCAGATCCACGGCGTAGGCGGTGTCCCGGGTCCAGACGTAGTTCCACAAGCGCCCGGTCTCGAAGCAGCCGCCGGGGGGGCACGGCACCGGCTGGCCCTCGCGGAAGGCGCCGTCGCGGATGGCGTCCACCGCGTTCTGCCCGGCCTCCTCCACCGCCAGGGCGTACAGCGCATCGAACCATGGATCCCCGGTGTGGACGACGGGCCCGTCGACAGCGTCCGCCACGACCCGGGGGCTCCTCGGCAGGCCGTCGCGCAGCGCCGCGGTCGTCGACAAGGTGAACGTGCGGGCGCAGGCCGTGCCGCCCACCGCGACATGCGCCCGGGCCTCTCCATGCACCCACTCCGCCTCGGCCTCGACCGGCGGACACCCCGGCGACCCCCCGTCCGACGGCGCCACATCGAGCGGCCCGGCGTCCATCGGGCCCCGATCGACGACGACCGCGTCCGGCTCGGCATCGCCCACGACCCCGACGTCCCCCACCCCGCCATCCGGGATCACAGCGGCGTCCGACGCCCCGTCCATCGCGGCGTCGCCCGCGCCCTCCGGCGTCGACCGACCCCCGCCAACACACCCGGCCAGCGCCAGCACCACAACCGCCCACGACCGCAACATCCGACCCTCCTCGACCGGCGCACCGCACGCCCCGGCGAACTATAGCGACGAACCCGATGCGCCGCGGCCCGCCATGCGCCACAATGCCCCGCCATCGACCCCACCGGCGGAGCCTCGACCGGCCGCCGGCCATCCACACCCGGAGAGCGCGATGAGCGAGGACCCCGCCCCGAAGCCCGGCCGCCGCCGACTGTGGCGCGTCCTCACCGTCACCGCGCTCATCATCGCCGGAGCGAGCGCCATCGTGACCATCGACCTGTGGACCGCCCTCGGCCGCAAACCCCACGGCCCCGACCTCGAGCGCCTCGCGCGGTCCCCCCAATGGACCGGCGAGCGCTTCGACAACCCGCTGCCCCAGGCGTCCATGCCGATGTGGGGCATCCTCAAGGCGTGGATCGGCGGCGACCAGATCCGCAACCCCGACGCCCCGCTGCCGATGGACACCCTCGACCCCGCCGGCTACGCCACCCCTCCGGCCAGCGGCCTGCGGCTGAGCTGGATCGGGCACTCCACCTTCCTCATCGAGATCGACGGCAAGACCATCCTCACCGACCCGGTCTGGGGTCCGCGGGCCTCGCCGTCGAGCTGGATCGGCCCCGAGCGATTCCACCCGCCGCCCATCGCCATCGCCGACCTGCCGCCGCTCGACGCGGTCATCATCAGCCACGACCACTACGACCACCTCGACTACCCCAGCATCCGGGCGCTCGCCGACCGCGACGTGCCGTTCCACGTCCCGCTCGGCGTCGGATCGCACCTCGAGTACTGGGGCATCCCATCGGACCGCATCCACGAATACGACTGGTGGGACACCGCCGACCTCGGCGGCCTGACCCTGGCCGCGACCCCCTCGCGCCACTTCTCGGGGCGGGCCCCCGGCGGCGAGAAGAGCACCCTGTGGTGCTCGTGGGCCCTCGTCGGCCCCCGCAACCGGGCCTACTTCAGCGGCGACAGCGCGCTCTTCCCCGGCTTCGGCGACATCGGCGAGAAGTACGGCCCGTTCGACGTCGCGCTGATCGAGAACGGGGCCTACAACGCCATGTGGCGCGACGTGCACCTCGGCCCCGAGCAGGCCGTCGCCGCCCACCGGATGGTGCGGGGCGAGCTGCTCGTGCCCATCCACTGGGGCACCTTCAACCTCGCGAACCACGCCTGGACCGAACCCGCCGAGCGCATCATCGCCGCCGCCGAGGCCGCCGGGGTGACGCTGCATGTGCCCCGCATCGGCCAGCGCTTCGAGCCGGCGAGCCCGCCCCCGCTCGACCGCTGGTGGCCCGACATCCCGTGGCAGACCATGGACGAAGCCCCGGTCATCTCGAGCGGCCTCGACGACGCCGTCTTGCAGTTCGTGCCCGGACCGAAGACGATCCCCTGACCCCGCCCCGATCGCGGCGCGGGTCGGAGGACGCCCATGACCCGCTCGCGCCTGCCCCGCGCCCGATCCCTGCTCTGCGCCCTGATCCTGCTGGCCGCCCCGGCCATGGCCCAGGACCCGCCCGCGGAGGCCCCCGCCGAAGAGCTGCTGCGCTTCGACCTCGGACTGACCTTCCACCGATTCGAACAGCAGGTGAAGTCCGAGATCGGCGGCGCCCGCGGCGAGCGCCTCGTCGAAGAGAGCACCGTCGGCCTCGCCGGCGTCGCCTCGTGGCGCGCCTGGGGCCCGCTCTCGCTCGGCGTCTTCGCCCGCTACGACACCGGGACCCGCAACGCCGGGCGCTTCGTCGGCCTCGACGACCAGAACCGGACCATCGTCGAGGGCGAGGTCGGCGGCGACTTCTCCGAGCTGTGGATCGGTCCCCTTCTGCGGGCGCAGTGGCGCATGCTCTTCGTCGAGCTGGGCTACGGCGCCCTCGGCCTGCGCGACGACGACGCCCGGAGCGACCTCGCCACCGCCGACGGCGGCACCGACAGCGCGCTGCGCACCTCGCCCACCGTCGCCTGGCTGGCCGCGATCGGCGGCCAGATCAACGTCTGGTCCCAGCTCGACGTGGTCTTCCGGGTCGAGTACCGGGTGCGCTACTACGACCGCCGCGACGCCCTGCTCGCCGACGAGCTGGTGCACGGCACCCAGAGCTTCGCCCCGATCGTCGGCGTCGCCTGGCGCCTCGACGCCGAGTAGGCGCCGCGCGCACCGTCAAAACGCCATCGACAGCGCCAGATCCAGCGCCACCCAGCCGCCGTCGTGCCTCAGCCCGGGGCCCGTGTCGGGCTGGCCCACCGGGCCGGCGAAGCTGTAGCCGCCCTCGATCCCCAGGCGCAGCTCGCCCCGGCGGGTGATCAGCCAGCCCGCGCCGCCTTGCAGGATGGGGCCGTACCACAACCCGCCGGCGTCGGTCGGCCGGTCGACGGAGCCCGAGGCGCCCTCCAGCGTGACCAGCCCCAGCCGCATGCCCAGGCCGCCGTCGAGCGCGAAGCGGCTGCCCGCGGTGCGGACCCCGAACAGCGCGAACATCGAGGTGCCGATGACGCCGACCGAGCGGCCGCCGGACTCGGTCACCCCGGCCGATCCCCCGAGGCCCAGGCGCAGCAGGCCCCGCTCGCCGACCATGCCGAAGCGGCGGTCGACCGCGAATGACAGCATCAGCGGCAGCGATCCCTCGCCGACGACCCGAGCCCCGGCGCCGACCCGCAGCACCCACCGGGGCAGCGGCACCCGCGGCCGGCCGAGGGCCCGCATCAGCGCGTCGATCTGCACCTCGGCGATCTCGACCACCCGCTCGGGCCCGCCGAACTCGTGGGGCGGCAGCTCGGCGATGGCCCGCTGACCCTGCAAGCGGGTCTCGATGCG
Source organism: bacterium (assembly GCA_030426085.1). Classification (GTDB taxonomy): domain Bacteria; phylum Myxococcota_A; class Bradymonadia; order UBA7976; family UBA1532; genus JACKDM01. Next base: position 113,778 of record JAUHYW010000010.1, read on the forward strand.
GCCGGAGCCATCGGGGTAGCAGCGCACGTCCACCGCGACGTCGGGCACCCGCCACGCCCGCAGCGCGTCCGAGAGGGCGTCCCATGTCATCCGGTTGATGGGATCGGGGCATTGCACCCGCAGGCTCGGCCCGGAGGACGGCGCGGCGAGCAGCGCGAAGGCGATGGCGAGGACCGACGGCACGGGGTGAGTCTACGCCAGCGCCCGCGACCCGCGCCACGCCCGCCCCCTTGCCTGCCGGACCCCGACCGGTCACGCTGGCCGCTCACCCCGGCCATCGAGGAGATCATGACCCTGACCATCTACGGCTTCGGCGCCTCCCGCGGACAGCGCGCCGTCTGGGCCTGTGAGGAGGCCGGCGTCGACTACACCTACGAAGACCTCGACGCCGCGGGCGGCGAGATGCAGAGCCCACGCTACCTCGCGATCAACCCCGCGGGCAAGGTCCCGGCGCTGGTGCACGACGGCTTCGTGGTCCTGGAGTCCGCGGTCATCTGCACCTACATCGGCGAGCTGGCCTCCGAGCGGGGGTTGGTGCCGGCGTACGGGACGAAGGCCCGGGTCACCTACGATCAGTGGATGTTCTTCACCGTGACCGAGCTGGAGCAGCCGCTGTGGACCCAGGGCAAGCACCGCTTCGCCCTGCCCCGCGACTGGCGGGTGCCCGAGGTCCTGGCCGTGGTCCCCAAGGAGTTCGCCCGCGCCGAGCGGACGCTGTCCCAGGGGCTGGGCGACCGGCGTTTCATGCTGGGCGATGCCTTCACGATGCTCGACGTGATGGTGGGCCACACCCTGTTCTGGGCCCGCGCGTTCGGCCTGGAGCTGGCGTCGGAGAACGTGCAGCGCTACGCCGATCGGCTCGCCGAGCGCGAGGGCTGGGGGCGCGCCGTGAAGGCCACCACGGGCTGAGGATGAGCCGCGCCGCGGGGTTGACCGGCACGGGGGGCTGGAGTAGGGTGCCGGTCGCTGCCGGAGTGGCGGAATTGGTAGACGCAGTGGATTCAAAATCCACCGCGCGAGAGCGCGTGCCGGTTCGAGTCCGGCCTCCGGTACCCTACCGACTCCTCATCCGATGCGCGCGAGGCTGTCCATGAAGACCTACATGCGACGCGTCCGCCTTCGGAACTACAAGAACATCGAAGCGTGCGAGGTTCGGCTGGACCAGCTCACCTTCCTGGTCGGGCCGAACGGGTCCGGCAAGTCCAACTTCCTCGACGCCTTGCGGCTGGTCAGCGACGCGCTGCGCGCCCCGCTCGAGCACGCGCTGCGAGAGCGGGGCGGCATCAAGGATGTCCGCCGGCGCTCCACCGGGCACCCACACGATTTCGGCATCAGCCTGGATCTGGAGATCGAGGGCGCCCGAGCCCTCTACGCTTTCGAGGTCGCAGCCGAGGGCGACGGCGGATTCAGGGTCGCCAAAGAGGTCTGCCGTATCGGTGGACCCCTCCCGGTCTTCCCCGAGCATCACTTCGAGATCGTGCGCCGGAAGAATGGCATCGACTTCGAGACCTCCATCGAGCACCCGCCGTCGCATTACCCCGATCGGCTGTACCTGACCAACGTCTCGGGGCTCCCCGGCTTCCGCGCCTTGTACGACGCCTTGTCGATGATGGGCTTCTACAACCTCAACCCGGCGCAGATCCGCGAGGTGCAGTCCCCCGACCCGGGCGGGGTACTCGCCCGAGATGGCCGCAATACGGCGAGCGTTCTCGGGCGCGTCCAGGCGACCTCGCCCGGCGACGCTCATCAGATCGCCGACTTCCTCAAGGCCATCGTGCCCGATATCCGAGGGGTGGAGCGGGTCTCTGTCGCCAACAAGGAGACGCTGGAGTTCCGCCAGCGGGTGAAGGGATCACCCCACCCCTGGCGTTTCTATGCGAATTGCATGTCCGATGGCACGCTGCGCGCCCTCGGCGTGCTGGTGGCGCTCTTCCAGAACACGGACAAGATGCACCGGGTCCCGCTCATCGGTATCGAAGAGCCCGAGTCCGCGCTTCATCCCGCCGCGCTGGGGATCCTGCTCGACGCGTTGCAGGCCGCGAGCAAGTCCACCCAGATCATCGTCACCAGCCACAGCCCGACGCTGCTCGACGTCGACAGCATCGATCAACGCCAGCTTCTGGCGGTGCGGGCCACCGATGGGGTCGCGTCCATCGGCCCGCTCACGCCGGCCTCGCTGAGCGCGCTGAAGAATCAACTGGCGACCGCGGGTGAGCTGCTCGCACAAGGTATGCTCGAGCCCGATGAGACCAGCAGCAGCCGCGAGGCGGGCGAGCTGGATCTGTTCACACCTCTGGACTGAACACGCATGCATCCCCCTGCTACGGTCGTCGCGATCGTCGAATGCCGCATAATGCGCAACACACGCCGCGCGCTGCGACCGATCAGTTGATGGTCACGGCGTTTGCTGCTAGCTTACCTCGCCCTCAACATCCGGTCGGAGCTCGCCCGTGCATAGAGTCGATGACGCCTTGCTGTTCTTCCGCAGGTCGGCCAACGCGGAGGCGATCTTCGACGGCTTTCGGCGGCGGGTGATCAGGCGCGATGTCACCCGCGCCCGCGTCGTTGGCGGCCTCTGGTACCACCTCTCCGAACACATCGTCGACGTGCTCTGCACCGCGCTCGCTGGCCTGAGCGACCCGCACATCCGCCACCTCGTCGTGCAGACCGCCTACGAAGAGCTGGGCGAGAACGACCCGAACCACATCCACACCGATCTGCTGCGTGAGACGCTGGCCGTCGCCAGCGTGAGCGGTGAGGATATCCTCACCTGGAGCGGTCATCCCACCATCCGCCGGCTGATGACCGACATGATGGAGCAGCTCCGCAGCTACCAGACCGACGCCGAGATCGCCGGCATGTTGCTCGGCATGGAGTTGGTGGCCTACGAGAACATCGACTTGGTGGTCGACTATCTCGGGCACGAGCCGGCGGTGGCCGAAAAGCTGGCCGGGACCCGGTGGGTTCGCCTGCACCACCAGCTCGAAGAGCAGCACATCCGGCGGGCGGTCGGCGTCTTCGTCGACCGGGTCAAGGCCCCACACGACCAGCGGCGATTCATGGCCGCCTTCGTCGATACGATGGACTTCTGGCGCTCCTTCTGGGGCACGATCGCCGACGAGGCGTCCTCGATCTCGGCGACGGGCTCGAGATGAGCGGTCCGCTCGACGGTCAATGCGCCATCGTCACCGCGGCCAGCCGGGGCCTGGGTCTGGCGAGCGCCCGCGCCCTCGCCGAGCGGGGCGCCGATCTCGTCATCTGCGCCCGGGATCGCGCGCGGCTCGCCGCGGCCGCCGACACGCTGCGGCGTGAGACCGGGCGCAGCGTCGTGCCGGTGGCCGCCGACATCGAGGAGGCTTCCACCGCGGAGCGGCTCGTGGAGGCCGCGACGCGTCGATTCGAGCGGGTCGACATCCTGGTCGCCAATGTGGGCCACCCGCGCATGGGCGGCTTCGACACCCTCGACGAGGCCGATTGGCGGTCGGGCTTCGACCAGATCTTCCTGGGCACCCTGCGGCTGGTCAGGGCGGCCGTCGGGCCGATGAGGGCCGCGGGCCGGGGCCGCATCATCAACATCTCTTCCCACGCGGTGAAGGAGCCCGGCTCGACCTATTTGGTCTCGGCGGTCTTTCGCACCGCCCTGGCGTCCTTGTTCAAAGCGCTGTCCCACGAGGTCGGCGAGGCGGGTATCCGGGTCAATACCATCTGCCCGGGCCTCGTGCGCACCCCGCTCGGTGAGAGCTTGATCCGCGCGCGCGCAACCCGGGACGGCGTCGCCGAGCGCGAGGCGGAGGTGGCCATGGTGGCGCCCAACGCCATCCGGCGCATCATCGAGCCTTCCGAATTCGGCGGGCTGGTCGCGTTCCTGTGCAGCCCCCAGGCAGACGCGATGACCGGCCAGCTCATCTCGCTCGACGGGGGCAAGGGCCGGGGTCTGCTGTGACTCTTGTCGGGGCAGAGTCGGTGTCGGGCGGGTTGACGGCCGAGCAGGTCGCCGCCTTCCACGACCACGGCTTCGTGGTCGTGCGCGGTTTCGTCGGTCCGGCCGAGCTTGAGCCGGTGCGCCGGTTCTGCCGCGACGAGCTCGGCGCCTGGCAGACCGAGGTCCGTGACGGGGCGCGGCGGTATCGGGTCGCCATCTGGACCCACCTCGACGAGTCGTTCTTCGGCCGGCTGCCTCGGGCGAAGCGGATCGTCGACGCCGTCGAGCAGCTCTTGCGCGCGCGCTGTTATCACTGGCACTCCAAGCTGCTGCGCAAGGCGCCGGGCGACGGCGGGGTCAGCATCCATCAGGACTTCGCCACCTGGTACGAGGATGGCTGCCTGGGCCCGCAACTCTTGACCTGCAGCATCGCGGTCGACCGCAACGACGACGACAACGGCTGCGTACGGGTCGTGCCCGGCTCCCATCGACTCGCCCGATTCCATCGGGTCCGCCTCGGCGAGACCATCGACACCCACGGCGCCGATCCGGTCCGGGTCCAGGCCGCCATCGCCCGCCTCGGCATTCAGCCGGTCGAGCTCGATCCCGGCGACGCGATGTTCTTCCATTGCAACCTGCTGCACGATTCGTTGCCCAATCACTCGGACCGGCACCGCACGATCCTGCACCTGAGCTACAACGCGGTGGAGAATGAACCGCTGCCGATGCCGGGGCAGGCTCATCATCGTCATCGACCTCTGGTGGTCTTGCCGGACGATGCGGTGTTCGGGCGGCTCGACGTGCCCACTGCCTTCGACGACACCTTTCACCCGCCCGAGACCGACACCGATCCCGGCTACGGGGTCTTCTATCGCCGCAGCGATGCAGACGTGCGCCAGCGGAGTTGATGATGCACGGCATCCTGCGCGACTACGCCGCGCGCTTCGCCCGGAGCCGGTCGCTCGCCGAGAAGGCCCGCGCCCTCCAGCCGGACGGTGTCAGCAGCGACTCGCGGGTCGTCGAGCCGTTTCCAGTGTTCGTAGACCGGGCCGACGGGGCGACGAAATGGACCGTCGAAGGCCAACCGCTGATCGACCTGTGGGCCGGCCACGGGGCGCTCCTGTTCGGCCACCGCCCCCCGGCCGTCGAAGCGGCGATCGGGCGCCGTCTCGAGCGCGGAACGCACTTCGCCGCGTGCCATCCGCTTGAGCTGGAGTGGGCCGAACGCATCAACCGGATGGTGCCTTCGGCCGAGCGGGTCCGCTTCACCAACTCGGGCACCGAGGCGGTGCTGCTGGCAGTCCACATCGCCCGGCTGGCCACCGGTCGGCGGACCCTGCTGCGCTTCGGCGGCCACTATCACGGCTGGCACGCGAGCATCAACGTCGGCTCGGGCGAGGCGGCCCGCGGCGGCTCGACGGCCGTCGATCATGGGGTCGAGGTGCTGCCCCTGGCCGAGCCCGACGCCTTGCGGGCTCGGCTGTCGAGCGGCCATGACGTCGCCGCGGTCATCCTCGAGCCGACCGGACCCTGCTCGGGGGTGGTGCCGCTGCCGGTCGATACGCTGGTCCGGGTCGGACAGATCACCCGCGAGGCGGGCGCCGCGCTGATCTTCGACGAGATCGTGACCGGGTTCCGCGTGGCCCCGGGTGGGGCGCAGGCCGCGCGCGGCGTCACCCCCGACATGACGACGCTGGCCAAGGTCATGTGTGGGGGTCTGCCCGGCGGGGCCCTCGTCGGCGGCGCCCGGTGGCTCGACCTGCTCTCCAAGCGGCGACCGTTCGGCGATCTGCGGATCCCCCACCTGGGCACGTACAACGGCAGCCCGCTCTCCGCTGCCGCAGGGATCGCGACCCTCGACGCCCTGGCCGACGGTGAGGTCCACTGGCGCATCGACGCGGTGGCCGGCGCGCTGAAGCGCCGGCTCAACCGGCTCTTCGCCGAGCACAACCTGGATTGGGCCATCTACGGGAGCGGATCCTGCCTCAAGTTGCTCATCGGCCATGGGCTGCCGGTCTCGGCCGAGGCCTTCGACCCGACCCTCGTCGCCCCGGCCGTGCTCCTGGCCCGGGGGCGCATCGAGACCTGGCGCGCCCTGCGGCTCGCCTTGCTGCTCGAAGGCGTCGACGCGTCGCTCAGCAGCTTCGTGACGGCCGCCTGCGACGAGGCCACGGTCGATGCCATTGTTCATGCCTTCGCTTCGGCAATCCGGCGGCTCGGACGGGATGACTGTTTCGGCATGCCCTCGACGATCTGAGGAGGTCGTATGCCCGCCACTTTCGACATGCCCGCAGATGCGCTGCCCGACTACGTAGGCGTCAGCCCCAAGCCGGCGGACTTCGACACCTACTGGGACGGCGGGCTCGCCGAGATGCACGGCCTCGGCGTCGCTGCCAGGCTCGAGCCGGCGTCGTTTCGGGCGCCGTTCGCCCGCTGTTCGCACCTTCGCTTCGTCGGCGTGGGCGGCGCCGAGATCCACGCCAAGCTGCTCCAGCCGAGGCACCTCGCTCGGCCGGCACCGGCCGTCGTATTCTTCCACCCGTATGCCCGGGGCTCGGCCGATTGGGTCGAATACCTGCCCTACGTCGCGCGTGGATTCACCGTCGCGGCGATGGACGTGCGGGGGCAGGGCGGGCTCTCTCGGGACCCCGGCTCGGTCGTCGGCCATACGCTGCGCGGGCACATCGTGCGCGGCCTCGATGACCGGCCGGAGAAGCTCTTCTATCGATCGGTGTTTCTGGATACGGCGCAGCTCGCGCGCATCGTGATGAACCTCGATGGGGTCGACGCCGACCGGGTCGGGGTGTCGGGCATGAGTCAGGGGGGAGGCCTCGCGCTCACGTGCGCCGCGCTCGAGCCGGGTGTGCGCATGGTCGCGGCCATCGCGCCGTTCTTGAGCGACTACCTGCGGGTCTGGCAGATCGACCTCGCCCGGGACGGCTACGCGCAGCTACAGGAGTACTTCCGGCGCTTCGATCCACTGCACGCGCGCGAGCGCGAGGTCTTCGAGCGCCTCGGCTATATCGACGTGCAGTACCTCTGCCCGCGCATCCGAGGCGAAGTGCTGCTGGCGGTGGGGCTCATGGACACGATCTGCCCTCCCTCGACCCAATACGCCGCGTACAATCGCATCACGGCGCCGAAGTCGACGCTGGTCTACCCGGACTTCGGTCACGAGATGCCCCCCGGGCTCGCCGATCGCGTATTCGCGTTCCTCGGCCGGCTGGGCGAACCGGCGCATGATTGAGCGGCCTGTCGTCGCCATCCTCGACTTCGATCCGGGCAAGCACTTCGTCCGACCGGACGTCGAGCGCGCCGTGCTCGGCCCCGACGCCCAGCTTCGCCTTATCCGGCATCGCGATCCGTCGGCCGTCGTGCCCGGCATCGTCGATGCCGACATCATCATCGTCTGGAGTCGCTTCGAACTGACCGCCGCCACCCTGAGTCGACTCGAGGGCTGCCGAGGCATCGTCTGCGCCTCGGTCGGCTACGACCACGTCGACCTCGAAGCAGCCGGGCGCGCGGGCATCCCCGTGTGCCATGTGCCCGACTATGGCACCGAAGAGGTGGCGGACCACGCGCTGGCGCTCATGCTCTCGGTCCTTCGTGGGCTCCCGCGGCTTCATTCGGCGGTGGTTTCGGGCCGCTGGGACTGGCGGGATGGCGCCCCGCTCCGGCGCCTTCGCGGCCTCCGTCTCGGCCTGGTGGGGCTCGGCCGCATCGGCACGGCGATGGCGTTGCGGGCCCGGGCGTTCGGCTTTGACATCGGCTTCTACGACCCCAACCTGCCAGTCGGTGTCGAGAAGGCTCTGGCCCTGCGCCGATTCGAGACCCTCCGGGGGCTGTTGAGCGAGAGCGACGTGCTCTCGCTGCACGCCCCATCGACACCACGAACGCGGGGGATGATCGACGCCCGGGCGCTCTCTACGATGCCCGCGGGCGCCGTCCTGATCAATACGGCGAGGGGCGATCTGGTCGACGCGGACGCTCTGGTCGCTGCGCTCGACGCCGGTCGGCTCGTCGGGGCCGGGCTCGACGTCGTCACCGGCGAGCCGATCCTGCCCGAGGCGCTGCGCGATCACCCCCGCGTGCTGTGGACCCCCCACGCCGCCTGGTACTCGGCGGCCTCGTTCTCCGACCTGCGGACGCGGTCGGCGCTGTACGCGCGCGCGTTCCTCGCTGGCCGCCCCGTGTCGACCCGGCTGGCGCACCCGGGAGGTCGCGCCGATTGACTTTCAGCCCGTGATCAACGAGACCGGGAAGGCGCAGGGTTCTCCGCACGCACCTCCGTTGCTTGTCGGGTCTCGCCGACGACCATTCCTCAGCCCCCTGGGAGGCGACATGATTGGCGGCCTGCTCCTCACGGGGGGCGCAGCCTGGCTGGCATATCGGTACTTCCGGGATCGCACCGGGCTCCGGCCGGGCATCAGGGACACGTCGGAGCGGGGTGGGCCACGAGGCGACGGGCCACCGCTCGTCGAGAGCGCGGGGTCCCCGCCCGCCGAGGCGAACCCGCCGGACGCGCCCGATGAAGCCGCGGTCCGGCGAGGCCTCGCCGTCTCGTGCTCCTCGCTGGTCATGGTCTCGGCGGGGCATTTGACCCGCAGCTCGCTGCTCACCATGGGCGGCGTGCCGCTGGTCGTCCTGGCCGGCGCCGGGTTCGTCCACGAGTCGTGGCGCATGTGGCGCGAGGAGCGGCGCCCGGTCGCCATCATGGACGGGGTCGTGATCACCATGGCGCTCGTCACCGGCCAGTTCGCCACGACGGCCCTGCTGGCGACGCTGGCCTATGGCAGCCGCCTGCTCTTGAACGCGACCGAGGATCGCTCTCGGGAGAGCACGCGCCTGCTGTTCGCCGAGCTCCCGCGCACGGTGTGGCTCCGCCGCGACGGGCAAGAGATCGAAGTCCCCCTGTCGGCGGTCGAGATCGGTGAGGCCATCCTCGTCGAGGCTGGCCAGGTCGTGCCGTTCGACGGCTCCATCACACAGGGTCGGGGCCGGCTCGACGAGCGCGCGCTCACCGGCGAGTCGATGCCCGTGGAGAAGACGGTCGGCGACCCGGTGTTCGCGACCACGATCGTCCTCGAAGGTCGCGTCCTGCTGACCGCAGATCGTTCCGGCGGCGACTGCATTGCCGCCGACGTGACCGCCACCCTGTCGCAGGCCAGCGACTATCGCGAGCGCGTGCGTCAACGAGGCGAGCGGCTCATCGACGAGGGTGTGGCTCCGACGGCCGCTGCCGGCGTGACCACGCTCGTATTGCGGGGCTCCAACGCCGCGTTGGCGGTCCTGTTCTGCTCCTTCGGCTACATCCTCCGCTACGTCGGCCCCATCGCGGTCCTCAACTACCTGCGGGTCGCTTCCCAGAACGGCGTGCTGGTCAAGGATGGTCGGGCCCTCGAGGTGCTCGGCGCCATCGATACGGTGGTGCTCGACAAGACCGGGACCCTGACCGAAGACCAGCTGCAGATCCTGCGGGTCGAGCCGCTCTGCGAGCTCGATGAGCCGACCCTGTTCGCCCTCGTCGCCGGGCTCGAAGCGCGGCAGACCCACCCGATCGCCCGCACCCTCGTCGCCGGCGCCACAGAGCGGGGTGTGCCCGTCGAGCCCCTCGAGGGCGTCGCCGTCGAGCTCGGTCTGGGGCTGCGGGCCCTGGTCGATGGGGTCGACGTGGCGATCGGCAGCCGGACCTACATGGTCGACCGCGGGATCGACGTCACGTCGGTGGTGGGCCTCGAAGACGAGGTCGACGCCGGCGTGACGCGCATCTATGTCGGCCGCGGTGACGACCTCGTCGGCTGGATCGAGCTGGGCCCGCGCATCCGCCCCGAAGCGGTGTCGGTCGTCGAGGCTCTACACGCCCGCGGGCTGGAGGTCGTCATCCTCTCGGGTGACCGTGAGGGGCCGACCCGGCGGCTCGCCGCGGAGGTCGGGGCCGACGCCTACCACGCCGAGGTGCTGCCCGACGAGAAGGCGCGGGTGATCGAAGCCATGCAGCAGGCGGGCCGTCGGGTCTGCTTCATCGGCGATGGCATCAACGACGCCATCGCGCTCAAGCAGGCCGATGTCTCCATCTCGCTGAGCGGGGCGACCGCCGTGGCGCGGGACACGGCAGCCGTGGTGCTGATGAGCGGCACGCTCGAGCAGGTGGACTGGCTCTTCGGTCTCGCCGGGCGCATGCGAGACAACCTCGATGTCAGCGTAGCCCTGTCGACCGCGCCGAGCGCATTGTGCGTCGCGGGCGTCTACGTATTCGGCTTCGGGTTCGGCCACGCCATCTTGATCTATCAATTCAGCCTGATCGCGGGTCTGGTCAACGCGATGCGGCCGGTGCTCGCGGAGCGCGCGGCCTCGCCCGACGCTCAGGGAGAGGATGGACGGCGATGAAGGGTCTGGCAGGCAAGCGATGCCTCGTCACCGGCGGCGCGTCGGGTATCGGTCGAGCCACGACGGAGCGCCTGCTCGTCGAAGGCGCCCGCGTGGCGGTTGTCGACATTCGCGTCGACAGCTGCACAGCCCTCGAGGATCGCTTCGGCGAGCAGGTGAAGGTCGTCGCTGCCGACGTGAGCCTCGGCGAAACGGCCGGGCGCGTCGCCGACGCGCTGCACCTCGAGTGGGGCGGCGTCGACGTCCTGGTCAACAACGCCGGGATCTGCGTCCGGACACCGACGACCGACGCCGCGATCGACCGCGAGGTGTGGCAGCGGCACTTCGATGTCAACGTCCTCGGGCTCTATGCGCTGGCGCGAGGGGTCGTCGAGCCGATGCGGGCGGCAGGCGGGGGGGTGATCGTCAACATGGGCTCGGTGAGCGGCATCGTCGGCATGCCCGGCTATGCGGCCTACAACGCGAGCAAGGCGGCGGTGATCAACCTCACCCAGACGCTCGCGCTCGAACTCGCGCCAGACATCCGCGTGGTGGCGGTGAGCCCCGGCTTCGTGATGACACCGATGCAGCGGGATGCGTACACCGACGAGGGCCTCGCAGCGATCAACGCCACCATCCCGCTACGGCGTCACGCCGAACCCGACGAGATCGCTGCCCTCATCGCCTTCCTCGCCTCGCAGGAGGCGCCGTTCATCACCGGCTCTCACATCGTCATCGACGGCGGTGAGTCGGCCGGTGGGCTCGCGAGCGTGGTATAATGACCGGTATCAACCGTGTTCGACAGCTCGACGCGCGCACCTTCCGCCGACGGTACTTCCGGCCGAAGCGGCCCGTCCTCGTGCGCGGGGGAGCGTCCGGGTGGCCCGCGATGGAGTCGTGGTCCTTCGCCCGGCTTCGCGACATGGCGCCCGAAGCCGAGGTCCTCACCGAGCGGGGCAATGTGCTCCAGGGCGAGACCGATATGGCCCTGCGGCCCTTGCGGCGATATATCGACGCGCTGATCGCGGGTGAACTCGACAACACGCCGGCCGACCAGCGGGAGTACCTGTCGCTACTCGATGTCTTCGGCCTGCTGCCGCAGCTCAGGCGCGATGTCGACTTCTCGTTGATCGAGTCGGTGACGATGCGGCAGCAGATCTTCGGCTGGCTCGGGCCGGGCGGCACGCTGACGGGCTATCACATCGACTGGATCGACAATACCCTGGCCCAGATCCGGGGGCGCAAGTCGGTCGATCTCGTCGCGCCGGAGCAGTCGGCGGGCATGTATCCGACCCGGCGCTTCTCGTATCGGGGCACTCTCAGCGCCATCGAGCCTGATGAATGGGATCCCGTTCGGCATCCGCGCTTCACCGAGGTGACCCCCCTGCGGGTCGAGCTCGAGCCGGGCGACCTGCTCTACATCCCGCTCGGGTGGTGGCACCGCGTCCGCGCGCTGGAGCCTTCGCTGAGCGTCAACGCGTTCGGCCACGATCTGCGCGGCCTGCTCCGACACCAGATCCCCTGGCTCATCCGCCGCCAGATGCATTGGGCGGGGCTATACCGCCGGGCATCGTGCACCTGTCACCACTTCGAAGACGGCCGCCGCATGGAGCGCACCCCGTATTGAGTATGTACGCCCGCCCTACGAACGCCAGCGCCGGGCGATCGACGCTGTCTCGTCGATGAGCGATTCGGGTGGCGCCTCGGGGCGCTCGCCGCGCGCCGACGCCGCGGATCCGCTCTCGCCCGATCCGACTCGATTCTCGGTCCGACGCAGCGGCGGACGGCTGACGCTCGACGGCGTCGACCTCGCCGAGCTCGCCTCCGACCTGGGCACGCCGACCTATGTCTACGCGATACGACAGGTGTGCGCCCGCTACCGCGCCTTCCGTGGTGCCTTTACCGGGGTTCCGCTCACGGTGGCCTACGCGGTCAAAGCGAACGGCCACCAGGCGATCCTCTCTGCGCTCGCCGCGATGGGCGCGGGGGCGGACGTCGTCTCGGGCGGCGAGTTGACCCGGGCGCTGGCGGCCGGCGTCCCCCCGTCGCGGATCGTATTCAGCGGGGTGGGCAAGACCGATGCCGAGCTGGACCTCGCACTCGGCTCGGAGGTCGGGGCGATCCACCTGGAGTCCGCGGGTGAGCTCGCTCGTCTCGATGCCCGGGCAGCAGCCCTCGGGCGCACAGCGCGGGTCGGCCTGCGGGTCAACCCGGATATCGTCGTCGACACCCACGCGAGCCTCAAGACCGGCGAGCGAACGAGCAAGTTCGGCATCGCCTTCGCCGAGATCGGCGAGGTCAGCCGGAGCCTCGCCATGCGCCCACGGCTCACCCTCGCGGGCCTGAGTTGTCACATCGGCTCCCAGTTGAAGACCGCAGACCGCCACATCGCCGCTGCCGACCGGCTCCTGGAGTCGATCCCCAGCCTGCGCGCGGCGGGGCATCCTGTCGACTACGTCGATCTGGGAGGCGGCATGGGCATTCCCTATCAGCCTACGGAGCCCGACTTCGACCTCGGGACGCTGGCCGCAGCCCTCGCCCCGCGGGTCCGCGGTGCCGCCGTCGAGCTGGTGCTCGAACCCGGGCGGTTCATCGTCGGCAACGCCGGTGTCCTGTTGACCCGGGTCGTCGATCGCAAGCGGCGCGCCGGCCGGTGGTTCGTCGTCGTGGACGCGGGGTATACCGATCTGGCTCGCCCCGCCCTATATGGGGCCCACCACATGATCGTCCCGTGCCGGTGGCCCTCACCGACGGACCCGTGCCTGACCCTGGACGTGGCTGGCCCCATCTGCGACTCGAGCGACTTCCTCGCGCGGGGGCGGCGGCTGCACCTGCCGGCCGTGGGTGACGTCCTCGCCATATTGTCTGCCGGTGCCTACGGCATGAGCATGGCGTCGACATTCTGCGCCCGCCCGCTGCCCTGCGAGGTGATGGTACGCGATGGAGAGGCGCGGGTGATCCGACCGCGCCAGACCGTCGACGATCTGCATCGCACCGAGGCGGTGCCCAACTGGTCCACGTCCGAGCCCGGCCGGGGAAACCCGCCCCACGGCGCGCCGGCGGAGAATCAGAAGTAGTCGGCGAGCGCTCCGCTGCGTCGGATGTCGAGCGTGGCGCAGTGGATCGCACCGCCAAACGGGTAGACGTTGTCGAACGCGATCGGGATCGGCACGAAGCCCCAATCGCGCAGGAACTCAATCGTCGGGATCTGCTGCTGCTCGACGAAGACGTGCTTCTCGTCCAGCGAGAGCATGTTCATCGACAGCCAGTCGCTGCAGAACGAGAACGGCGATGGCTCCGCGACCGGCACCGGGCGTGGGGCCGGGCGAACGTCCCAGCCATCGAGGATCGGCGGCAACCGGGCGACGTAGTCGGGATTGATGATGGCCTTGCCCGGGGCCAGCGGCACGAAGGTCGTATCGATGTGGTACGGCACGGTGCACTTCGATTCGACGAGGTGCAGCCGGTAGTCGGGGCCGAGGTGGTTCTGCAGCCAGTCGATGCCCGGTTCGTTGGTCAGAAAGCTCTTCTGGCCGATGATATCGCGCCCACAACGCATGAAGTCGGCGGCGTCGAAGACCGGCTCGGAGTCGGTGATCGGGAACCGGACCGGCTCACCCTCTTTGTTCGGCTCGAAGCCGGGCACGAAGAGGTCGGGTCCGATGAGGGGCGCGGGCGCCGCGCACCACCGCGCCCCCTGGCGCCCGTATTGCCGGAACAGGTGGCGATAGCACTGCGCTTCGAAACGACGGCCCCTGCGGGGGGTTGGGGCCTCGATGATCCGGTCGCCGATGACGAGCACCAGGTCGCGGGGGTTGGCGCAGTTGAAGCCGCTGGGCCACTGCCAGTCGGGGGTCCCATAGGCCTCGCCGAAGTCGATGGGCTCGGGCCGCCGGACGACGACCCCTTCACTGTGCAGGAGCTCGACAAAGGCCTCGAGTTGTAGGGTCGCTCGCTCGATGTGGTCGGCGGGGAACGGCTTGCCCTGAAGGGCATGGGCCAGCGGGTACTTGTCGGGTGTCAGGTAGGCCCGGTCGATCTCGTCCCACACCCGGTGTCGTGCGCCGACAGCCCGGCCGACGATCACCTCTTCCAGCCGGGTCCACTCGTCGTGGCTCGAAACAGGGGAGCTCTCTCTCATGTCCTCTTGCTCGCTTGCTCGGGGTGTCTGGGTGCGGGCCCTCTGGACCCCCGCCGGATGATCAATCCCGGCGCGTGGGCCTTGCAGTCGCCGCAGCGCACCAGCGACGCCAACCGCACGTCGCGACCGGCCGGCAGCTTCGGCGGGGTCATCAAAGCACATCCAGTCGCCATCGTCGCCGATTGGCCGACTCGGCCGCAACAGCGGCTCGCCAGGCTGGGTGAGGTCGGCGACGGCGAAGAGCCCTCGTCGTCGGCCTCGAAGCCATCGGTCATCTCGAGCGTTCGCCTGCTGTACGTCCGCGCCCTCTTCGTCGACGCACCTCGTGGGATGCTGGGCGCTGCGCGGCGCAACGGGCCTGCGCCCCGTCGGGCGATCCCACGCCCTCGGTCGTTCGACTTGTTTCGCGCCGGTCCCTATGCTGCCCCCCATGGTCGAACCCCTCACACTGGTCGTCGTCGCCGCGGGTGGATACGGCGCCGCCCGCAGCCTGGCCTCGTTCGCCGCCCGGACCTACCAGTCGCCCACCGACGGCCCCGGTCGCCCGCCGATGGAGCGGGTCTGGGCCCGCACCGCCGATGGCTGGCGGCTGTCGGCCGATCACCACCGCCCGGCGGGCGATCCCCGGGCCACGGTGGTGCTGTGCCACGGGCTGGGCATCAACCGGGCGCCGCTCGGAACGTGGACCGAAGAGCATCCGGCTGCGCTCGGCGAGCTGGCTCTGCAGCTTGCTCAGCTCGGCTTCGAGTTCGGCCGCGCGGTCGGTCCCGCGGGCCTCGGCCAGCTCGGCGGTCAGCTCGGCCCGGGTGAGCGTGACCGCGGAGCCGTGGCGCGCTGCCACAGCGAGGCGAAGCGGCCGCGGGCCAGGCGCTTGTGGTAGATGCACAGCCCGGTGCCGTCGAAGTGCAGCACCTTGGCGCTGGTGCGCTTGGCGTTCGTGAACAAGTACAGCGCGCCGTCGAGCGGGTCGCGGCCGAGGTGGCGGGCGACGAGGGCGTAGAGACCGTTGAAGCCATTGCGTAGGTCGACCGGCGCGGGGAAAGCGAAGACGGCGCCGCGGGTCGGGATCATGGCAGCGTCTGCAGCAGCGCAAGTAGGTCGGGCAGCGCGAGGCCTTCGATGCGCCAGCCGCCGGGGGAGAGGAGCACGAGCCGAGCACTGCCATGCGTACAGTTCGTCGGTTGGGACCATTCGTCGCTGAGTCGAACGGGCAAGGGTGCGGATCCGCCAAGGCGGATGCAGCTTGATAGATCGACATCAACGAGAGGACAGATTGGCCGCCTGACCGCTTAGCCGAAGTGCTTGAAAAACCGGCCAATGGAAATTTGGCACGAATTCGACCTGCGCGCTACTCCCGAGTTCGGTGAACTCCAGGCCCTGATGGACGCGAGGGCGATGGTGCCGGCGGACGAGGCGGCAAGGACTCAACCAGACTTCGAGCGCGCGTTTTACGCGGGGCTGATGCGGCTCGGCCGGGCGGGGATGACCATGGATCTGGAGCGGCTGGACGTAGACGCCGACGGCGTCGAGGTCGACGGTGAGCGCTTTCGTCGGCGAGCCGGGAAGACGTCGGGCCACTACATGACCTCGATGGGCAAGGTCGAGGTGCAGCGGAGCACCTACCGGGCGCGGGGCGGGCACGGCGGCCGAACCATCGCGCCGCTCGAGCTGCGCCTCGGGCTGGTCGACGGGCACTGGACGCTGGCAGCGGCCGAGATCGGCCTGGCATTCATGGCGGCGGTGCCTTCGGAGGCCTCGGCGTCGCTGTTGGAGATGATCGGCGGGATGTGCCCGTCAGCAAGCCACCTCGACCGCCTGCCCAAGCGCATCAACGAGGTGTGGGAGACACACCGGGAAGTGCTCGAAGAGGCGGTCCGGGAGTCGGCGAAGACCGACCTGCCTTCCGTCGAAGAGGTCGCGCGGTTAGCAGTGAGCCTCGACGGCATCATGGTGCCGATGAAGGACGCTCCGCGCGAGCGTTCGCCGAACAAGCAGGCGTCGGGGCCCAAGGGTCACCGCGAGGTCGGTTGTGCGAGCCTGACGCTGTATGACGCCGAGGGAAAGCGGCTGCACACGATCCGGTTCGGCCGGATGCCCGAGAAGCACAAGGTGACGCTACATCGCCAGATGCAGGCCGAACTGGACAGTCTGATCGAGCGGTATCCCTCTGCGTCGCTCGCGGTGATCGCCGACGGCGCCCCAGACAACTGGCGCATCCTCGATGCCATCGCCGACGAGACCGGGCGGTCCTTCGACCGGGTGCTCGACTACTGGCACGCCGTCGAGCACTTCGACCTCGCGTTGAGGAAGGCCCGCGTGTCCAAGAAGGCACGCAGCGAGTGGCGCCGCGCCGTGCGCGAGGACGAGAACGGCGTCGAGCGCCTCATCACCGAACTTGGCGCCCACGTCGCCAAGAGCACCGGCAACCGACGCGTGGTCATCGAGCGTGAGTTCGAGTATCTCGTCAAGCACGCCGACCGCATGGACTACCCTCGCCTGGCGGCCGAGGGATCCCATCGGCAGTGGCGTGCAGGAGGGGGTGTGCAAGTCGCTCGTCGCCGATCGGATGAAGTGCTCGGGGATGACATGGCTACAGGCCGGCGGTCAGGCGATCCTGACCTCACGCGGCTGGGCGCAGTCGGGTCGACTCAGCCATGCGTGGCAGGCGCTCCGTACTGTGCTGGTGCGAGAGGTCGACATCGACGTCAGCAACGAGCGCAAGAAGCCCACATGGCCCGCCGCAGCGTGAAGCTGGATCCGCCATGGCGGATGCGCACCCATCGTCGAAGGGCACGGTGAGGTGTCATCGGTCCCCATCCTGCTGCGTCGTATCGCTGCCCGCGAATCGACGAGCGTGACGTGCCCCCGCCCGATCCGGATCCCTCGAAGCCGGATCGTCAAACGCCCGGACGCGCTGCGCAGCGCGGTCGATCTGGCGGTGGGCATGCAGGGCGGCGGGCCGGGTGGAGTCCTGGTGCTCATCGACGCCGACACCGATCCCCCGTGCAGCCTCGGCCCCGAGCTGCAAAGCCGGGTCTCGGCCCACCGACCGGATCGGCGCGTGAGGGTCGCCCTCGCGGTGGCCGAGTACGAGGCGTGGTTCCTCGCCGCCGCGCGTTCTCTGGCCGGCGCGCGGGGCTTGCCGGCCGATCTGATGCCACCTGCCGAGCCCGAGTCCATCCGCGATGCCAAGGGATGGCTCAGTCAGAGGATGACGCCGGTCGAGCCCTCCGGCTACAGTCCGACCATTCACCAGCCGTCGTTCACGTCCCGGTTCAGCTTGGACGAGGCGCTCAACACCCGGTCGTTCCGCAAGCTCTACAAAGAGGCGCGCCGCCTGCTCACCCGGCCGGGTGGCTGAGGGCTCGGGCCGACGCGTCCTACCGTACGATCTCACCCATCGGGATCCGCATGGTGCGGCTCGACAGACGCCGGCCACGACCGCGCGGCTTGATGTAGAACCGGACGTCGGCGAATCGCCCGGCGGGGTCGACCGCGATCACCTTGCCCCGGCGGTCGCCGGACGCGCGGCGGATGGTGACCGCCCGACCGACGAGCGGGTGCTCGGCTGTCGGCTGCGGCTTCGGGCGGGGCACGATGACGTCTCGCCGGGGGACGCGCAGCGTGCGGGTGGACAACCGGGCCCGGCGGCCGCGCTGCTTGATGTGGAGGCGCACGCTGACGACCGCCCCCGACGGATCGACGGCGGTCACCCGACCCCGGCGCACGCCCGACGCGCGGCGGACGGTCACGGTCGAGCCGACAGTCGGCGGGGGCGGCGCAGGGCGAGGCTGCGGGCGGGACCGGCGTGGCGGACCGGGCGGCTTGGCGGTCGGCGGCTTCGGGGGGCGTGGTCTCTCGGCCGTCCGGGGTTCGGGGGGCGGGCGGCTGCGCAGCCGCTTGATCTCGGCGTAGGCCGCGTTGAGCGCCTGGGCCTCGGCGGTGGTGGCGTGGATCTCGGGGGCGTCGGCGTCGCCGAAGCGGTCGGGGTGCACCGCGCGCATGCGGCGCAACCAGGCCGAGCGCACGTCGCGGTCGGACGCGTCGGGGCTGACGCCGAGCTGTTCGTAGGGGGTCATGTCGGTCGCCTCGTATCGGATTCGCAGGCCGAATCATAACCGATCGGTCAGGCTCCGAGAAGCAGGGCGCCGAGGGTCAGCTCCATCAGGGCGAGGGCGAGCATGAGCGGGTGCAGGCCGCGCTCGACGATCGCCGAGATCAGCCGGCCGGCGGCCATGCCGAAGAGCGCGAGGGCCAGGGTGAGGCAGATCCCGGCGCGCAGCGCCGGGTCGTCGGCGGTGTAGACCAACAGGCTGCCCATCGCGACGCCGAAGCCGCCGTAGACCGCCCGGATCTCGTTGATGCCCCGGCGGGGGCTCGCGTCGAGGCCCACGAGGCGGGCGAGCCGCTGCGGCGCGCTCAGGGCGAGGGCGCCCATGCCGATGAAGAAGATCGCGACGGCGGTGATGGCGGGTGATGGCATGGCATCATGGCTCGGGGTGGCTCGGGGTGGCTCGGGGTGGCTCGGGGTGGCACCGGCGCCAGGCATGGCGCGCTGCCGGGGATGACTCGCCGGCGGTCAGCGGGCGGGCACGTTGCGCACGGCGCGCAGGCCGACGTCGTTGCGTCGCTGGGCGGTGAAGTCGTTCTGGCGAGCGGCCGAGCGGCACAGCTCGTGGCCGCTGTTCCACCCGCAGCCGCGGATGACCTGGGTGTCGCCCATCTCGGGGCCCCGGGGGTCTTCGACCGGGTCGTCGGGGTCGCCGAAGAAGCCGTAGTTGCGGGCGTAGATGTCCCAGGTCCACTCGAAGACGTTGCCGTACATGTCGTAGACGCCCCACGGGCTGGGGTCCTTGCTGGCGATGGGCCGGGTGCGCTGGCGGGCGGTGCCGAAGTACCACGCGAGGTCGTCGAGGCGGCCGTGCACCCGGCCCTCGGTGCCGGCCCGGGCGGCGTACTCCCACTCGGCCTCGGTCGGCAGGCGGTAGCCGTCGCACTCGTCGAGCCACTCGACCTCGACGCAGCGGTAGCCGCCGAGGCAGCGGTCGCGGCCCGCTTCGCATCCGCTGCCGATGGTGCCGGTGCAGCCTTCGAGGGTGTAGCACGGCGAGAGGCCGTCCGCTTCGCTGCGCGCGTTGAGCCAGGCCAGCGCTTCGTACCAGGTGATGCGCTCGACGGGGCGCTCTTCGCAGGGTTCGAAGGGGCAGCCTTCACCGCCCTCGCTGAACCACGAGGGGTTGTCGCCCATCAGCTCGACCCATTGCCGCTGGGTGACCTCGTGGATCGCCATCATGAACGGGCGGGTGATGGTCACCGCGTGGCGGTCCTCGTCGGGACCCCGGGGGCGGTCGTCTTCGGCGGTGCCCATGTAGAAGGTGCCCGGCCCGATGCAGACGAAGTCGGTGGGGATCTCGACGCCGTCGCAGGTCGGCAGGGCGGGGCCGGCGTCGATCGCGGCGTCGACGACGGCGTCGGGTTCGGCGGCGCCGCCGGTGTCGTCGCAGCCGGCGAGGGCGGCGAGGGCGGCGACGAGGATCACCGGCGTCGGCGCGGTTCGGGTCGTGGTCATCGGTGCGTCTCCGGTACGGGGCGCTGCCCGGATGCGCCGTCAGCCCTCGCTGGCGGCGAAGTGGTCGAGCAGCGCCCGGCTGATCTCGGGGCCTTTCTGGCGGATGACGCCATGCCCCGCGTCGTCGAATGTGATCAGGCGGCTGCCTGGGATCAGTCGGTGCAGCCGGTGGCTCTCCCGGGGGTGGATCACGACGTCGTGCGGCGCCGCGATGACGAGGGTCGGGGTGTCGATCCGGTGCAGGCGATGGGCGGTGCGGTGGCCCATGACCGCCGAGAGCTGGGAGAGCAGATAGCGGCGGGGGATCGCCTTGAACTGCGTCCGCAGGCGGCGGCGCAGGTCGTGGCGGTCGATGCGGGCGAGGTGTTCGGCGGGGAACAGCAGCCGCTCGAGCGCAGCCACCCGCCCCCGGCCGGGCAGCACCGCGACCCGCGCGAAGCGGGCGATGCCCGGCGGACGCGGCAGGCGCGGGCGGCGTCCGCCGGCGTGGGTCACGATGAGGCTGAGGCTGATCAGGCGCTCGGGGAAGGTCAGCGCGACATGCTGGGCGATCATGCCGCCCATGGAGACGCCGACGACGTGGGCCCGGTCCCAGCCGAGGTGGTCGAGCAGGCGGCGCACGTCTTCGGTGAACAGCGCCATCGAGTAGCGCCCCGGGCGGGCCCGGGTCCGGCCCACGCCCCGGTGGTCGAACCACGCGACCGGGTGGTGGGCGGCGAGCGGGTCGATCTGGTTCTCCCAGCCCCGGCCCTCGGCGGCGAGCCCCATGATCAGCAGGACCGGCTGGCCGGGCCCCTCCCCCGCGGTCTCGTAGTGCAGCCGGACCGGCCCCGTCTCGCAGCGGAACTCGAGCAGCGGCATCAGGCGTCTTCGTCGTCGATGGTGTCGGGCTCGTCAGCCCCGTCGAGATCCCAGGTGCCGTCCATCGAGCCGCCGATGCGGGCCAGCTCGCGCAGCAGGCGCCGGGTCTCGCGGATCTCGTCCTCCCGCTGGAGCGCCTTCCACTGCTCGTAGGCCAGCTTCATCGCGCCGATGGCCCGCCCCTGCTGGCCGTGCTGGGCGGCGAGCTCGGCGGCGAGCTGGGCGTGGCGGGCGAGATCGACGTCGACGACCTCCAGCTCGTCGAGCAGCGCGGTGGCCCCGCCGAGGTGTTCGTCCCAGCCGTGCCAGTCGTGGTTGCGGGCGGCGCAGGGCAGCAGAAGGACGTGGGCCGCGGCGACGAGCACCTGCCGCCCCTGCTCGAGCGCGGCGTGCAGCACCTTCTCGACCAGCGCGCCGGCCTCGACGAAGGCCCCCCGGGCGATGAGCACCGCGGCGAGGTTGATCTCGGCGTAGATGACGTTGGCCGATCCCACCTGCTCGTACAGCTCGCGGGCCTCGCGGTAGCACTGCTCGGCCCCGAGCAGATCACCGGTCATCCGGGCCAGCTCGCCCAGGTCGTGCACCGCATCGGCGACCCCGGTGCGGGAGCCGGCGGCGTGCAGCTCGGCCCGGGCCTCTTCGACCAGCTCGGCGGCCTCTTCGGGGTCGAGGCGCCCGAGCGCGATGCGGGCCTGATACAGCAGGCAGTGGGCGGCCTTGATGTCTTCCCCCAGCGCCCGGTAGGCCGCCTCGGCGTGGCCCAGCGCCTCGCGGGCGATGTCGAACTCGCCCATCGCGGCGTGCAGCCGGCCCAGGTTCCACATGCACTCGGCCTGGAGCGACAGGTCGGCCTGCTCGTCGAGCATGCCCGCGGCGGTGCCGGCGAGGTGGCTGCCCTCGGCGAAGCGGCCCTGGTCGAGCGCGACGCCGGCCCGCAGGATGAGCGCCTGCACGGTCAGATCGTCCCAGCCGTAGGTCGCCGCCTCGTCTTCGGCGGCGGCGGCCTGCTCGTCGGCCTCGTCGAGGTCACCCCGCAGCACGGCGATGCGGGCGATGAGCAGGTGGCCCTCGACCCACCGCCGGTCGACGTCGGGGATGTCCAGCTCGTCGAGCGTATCGAGCCACTCGATGAGCGCCGCCTCGGCGGCCTGATAGTCGCCGACCTCGAGGTGGCTCGATACGCTGTGGCGCAGCGGTTCGAGCGCGGCGTAGAACGCGCCGCCGGCCCGCAGGTGGCGCCCGAGCCGGGCCCCGCCGTCGCCGTGGGCCCGCAGCATCGCAGCGCACAGCAGGTGGTGGGCCCGGAAGCGGCCGGCCTGGATGGCGTGGCGCTCCATGGCCTCGCGCAGCATGGCGTGGGCGAACGTCCAGCCCTCGCCCAGATCGTTGTCGTCCAGCGGGCGGATGAGCCGGTCGCGCAGCAGCGCCTCCCGGAACTCGGGGTCCATCTGGACCCGGGCCAGCCGGCACAGGGCGCTCCACTCGCCCTCGTCGACCTCCTGCCCGAGTATCGCGGCGAGCTCGAGGCTGATCGCGTTGGGCTCGGACCACTCGGCGAGGAGCTGGTCGACCCGGTCGGACCACACCTCTTGCAGGCTCGCGGGCAGATCGACGCTGGCCCCCGGCGCGAGCAGGAAGCCCCGCGGGCCCGGCTCGAGCAGGCCCCGCTGCACCCAGTCCTGCACCAGCTCGATGGCGAAGTGGGGGTTGCCCGCGGTGCGGCCCTCGACCTGGTGGGCCAGCCCCGGCTCGAGCGCCAGCAGTCGCCGCACGAGGATGCGGTGCTGCTCGGGCGGCAGCGGGCCGATGTCGAGCCGCTCGGTCTCGGGCTGGGTCATCACCTCTTGCAGCAGCCGCTCTTCGATGGGCCGGTCGCCGAGGTCTTCTTCGCGGGCGGTCATCACGATGAGGAAGGCGCCGTCGCCCCGCTCGAGCACCCGGGCGACGAACTCGAGCGACTCGTGGCCGAACTGCACGTCGTCGAGCCACATGATCAGCGCCCGGTCCCGGGACATCCGGTCGAGCTGGCGCAGCAGCACCAGGTGGCGCTCGATCAGGCTGAAGAACCGGATCTGGCGCTCGCCGGTGCGCTCTTCGAGGGCCGCGGGGGTGATGAGCTGGGTCAGGGCCTCCCACTCGTCGCTCTCGTCGACCCCCTGCGATTGCAGCAGGCTCTGCAGCCGGTCGCGCAGCTCGCTGCGCTTGAGGCCGGTGCAGCGCAGGTGACGCAACAGCATCGCGCCCAGGCCGTGGGCCGGGCCGGGGTCGGGCGCGTGGCGGGCGTGCAGGTGGGTGCCGGCGCCCAGCTCGTGGGCCCGCTCGCACAGCCACTCGACGATGCGGCTCTTGCCGGCGCCGGCGGGGCCCTTGAGCAGCACGACCCGGGGCTCGCAGGTGGTGTGCACGGTGCGCAGGTGGCGCCACAGGCGGTCACAGATCTCTTCCCGCCCGACCAGCGGCGTGCGGCGCAGGCCGAAGAGGCCCAGGCCGACGTCCATCAGGATGGGGCGCTCGACCTCCACGCCTCGAGGGCGGCGCCAGTCGACGGGGATCGGGGAGCGAGTCGCCCGCATCGAGGCGGTCGAGGTGCCTTCGAAGTTGGGTTCGAGCGAGTAGGTGGCCGGCGCCCCGCTGCCCATCTCGCCGAAGCCGTCGCTGGGCGAGGTGTCGTCGGTGAACCACGCCAGGGTGTCGCCGCCCCTGACCGCCGGCATCTCGATGGGGCCGGTGCTGATGCGGCGCATGGTCTCGGCGTCGAGCGAGAGCCCGCGCAGGGCCCACGCGGCATCGGCCGCCCGCTGGAACCGATGCCCCGGCGCCCGCTGGAGCATGCGCCGCAGCCACATCTCGAAGCCGACGGGCACCGAGAAGCGGGCCCGCAGGGGGGGCAGCTCCTGCTCGAGCTTGGCGAGCATGGTCTCCATCGGCGTGTCGCCGTCGAACGGCGGGGAGCCGGTGACCAGGGTGAACGCCACGCAGCCGAGCGCATACAGATCGGTCCACGGGCCGAAGTCGCGCCACAGGCCGTGGCACTGCTCGGGGGCCATGAACTCGGGGGTGCCCGCCGCCCGCATCTGCTCGACGTCGACCCCGTCGGCCTCGAGGGCGAAGGCGATGCCGAAGTCGCTGATCTTGAGGGTGTACTGGCGGTCGACGAGGATGTTGCTCGGCTTGAGGTCGCGATGGATGACCCCCCGGGCGTGGGCGTGGGCCAGGGCGTCGAGCAGCGCGAGCAGGACCTCTTTGAGCACCGGCCACGCCGAGATGCGCAGGCCCTGGCTGAGCGCGCTGTCGACGTACTCCATGACCAGGAACGGGCTGCTCCGGCCGAAGTGGCTCTCGGCGGGGCTGCCGGCGGGGATCTCGCCGTAGTCGTAGATGCGCACGATGCCCGGGTGGTCGAGGCCGGACATCGCCCGGGCCTCGTTGCGGAACGCCTCGCGGAAGCGCGGCTGCTGGGTGACCTGCCCGGTCAGCACCTTGATCGCGACCGGGGTGCCCGAGGCCCGGTGCATGCCCTTCCACACCTGCCCCATGCCTCCCGACGCGATGGGAGATTCGAGTTCGAAAGCGCCGACTGAGAGGGTCACGGGCGAGCCTGACGGGGCCTGTCGAGGGTGGTCGGGCGGCATGCAGCCGCCTATTTAGACACTGTTCGACCCCTCGGGCGCAACCCCCCCGCGACCGCCGCACCCGATGCGCCCCGCGGCGGGATGCAGTAGGCTGGGGCGACCGTCGATCCCCTCGGGATCCCGACCCCCGGAGGCCCCAATGTCCTACGAGTTCGACAGCGACCAGAACCGCGTCATCGACACCCTGGCGTCCAAGATGGGCACGGTGGGTTTCTTCTTGTCCCTGGCCGGGCTGGCGGTGCTCTTCGCCGGTCTGGCCGGGCTGCTGCCAGCCCTCGCGCCGGTGCCCGATCTGCCGGGGCAGGTGCCGCCCGAGGTGGGCGACGCGGTCCAGAAGTGGGCCGACCAGGTCAAGGCCGCCGATCAGACGCGGGTGTACTACGGGGCGCTGGCCGGGCTGGTGCAGGCGATGATCCTGCTGGCGGCGGCGATGTATACCCGGCGCTCGGCGACGGCGTTCCGCAAGGTGGTGCAGACGGCGGGGGACGACATCGGGCATCTGATGCGGGCGCTGACCGCGCTGCGCAACGTCTTCAGCCTGACCGCGACGCTGCTGGTCCTGGCGGTCCTCGTGGCGCTGGGGGCGGCGGGCATCAGCCTCTACTATCGCTACATGGTGTGAGCGTCGTGCGCGCTTCGGGTCGCCGCGCCCCTCCCCTGCTCGCGCTGCTGTGCGCCCTGGCGCTCGGCTGCGAGGATCGCCGCCGCTCGCGGGTCGAAGGCGGCGAACCCCGGCTCGACCGGGGCGTGCTCGACGAGGGGCCCGATCGGGACGAGCCGGCGCGCGACGCCACGCCGGACCTCCCACTGGACGCCGGGCGCGACGCCGAACCCGCCCTCGACGCCGCGCCCGATCCCACGCCGGACGCCGCGGCTGCGCCGCCCGACCAGGGCCCGCCTCCCCTCTTCCACCGGGCGACGATGCACGACGGCCGCAGCGGCTGCCCCCGGGTGCACGCGGCCCGCCCTGGCGAGGGCGCCGCGTGGCGGGTGGCCGCCCGGGTCGGCCTGCACGGGGAGGCCCTCGGCGACGGCTGGGTCGAGGCGCCCGTCCAGCCGCCGGACGGGCCGGGCATCCCCCGCTATCGCAGCGACGCCGTCGCGCTCGAGGCCGTGCGCTGGTCGGGTGACGCCGCCCACGGCCTCTGGCCGACCCCCGACGGTCTGCGCACCGGCCCCTGGCGGGACGAGGGCTGGGCCGACGACGGCCTGAGCGGCTACGGCCCCATCGCCGATCGGCCGGCGGCCTTCGATACGGCCCGGGCCGGCGACATCCGGGCGACGCTGCTGCCCCGCGACGGCGGGCTGATCCTGGTGCTCGACGCCGGCACCGACGCCCAGCCCCGGGTGGTCGGGTGGGACATCGTCGACCTCCAGGGCGCCCGCCTGGCGGCCGACGCGCGGGGGGTCGTGGTCGCCTGGACCCACGCCGGGCGACTGGACATGCGGGCGTTGGACCTCCTCGGCGGCGAGCGATGGCAGGTCGGGCTCGAGGTGGCCGCGCCCGGCTTCGATCTGGCGTTGAAGGCGGATGAGGTCGCCGTGGCGCACGTCCGGGGCGACCCTCGATTGGCGGATCGGCCCTTCGCCGCCGGCTACGGCCGGCCGACGCTGACCGTGATCGGCCGGGCGGACAGCGGCGAGCGGTGGACCACCCCGCTGCACCCCGATCCCATCCGCGGCGGCGACCCGGCCGTGGGCGCCCGGGCGGACGGCTGGCTGGCCGCGTGGGCCCGGCTGCGGGTCGACGGCGACCGCAACCGCACCGAGATCGAAGCCAGCGTGATCGCCGACGGGCGGGTCGGGCCGCCGCTGGCCATCACCCGGGCCCACGGCTTCTCGTTCTGCCCCGCGGTGGGCGACGCGGTGGACGGGGCCTCGCTCGTCGCCTGGCTCGACACCCGCAGCGGGCGGGAGGAGATCCTGACGACGCACGGGGACTTCGCCGACTGGCCGCTGCCCGAACGGCCGGAGCCGACCCCCGCCCCGCCGGGCTTCCCCGAGGGCTGCGAGGCGAACGTGGCGGCGGTGGACGGCTTGATCGCCGAGATCGACGCAGTGCCCGACGGCGGGGGCTTCCTCGCGGCGTGGATCGACCGGGACGGCGGGCTGATGGGCGGCCCGGTGCGCCCCGAAGACGGCGCGACGGTCGCCTGGGCGCTGGCCGGGGGGGCCCCCAGCGGCGTGCGCATCGCGCGGGCGCCGGGGGGCAGCGTCGCTTTCGCCCGGGTCGGCGAGCGCATCCGGGCCTGGCGGGGGGTGGCGCCGGGCGACGGACCACCGCCGGCTCCGGCGCCGATGGAGTTGGATCTCGGTCCCCCGCTGCACGCGGTGGCCGGCAGCGCGTCGACGCTGGTGGCGATCTTCGGGGATCCCCCGATCGTCGCCCGGCTCGATCCCGGCGGACCGAGCCGGGCGCTGCCCGCGCGCGCCCGCGACATTCGGGCGGCGGTCGTCGGGGACGACGTGATCGTGACATGGCAGAGCGCCGACGTGGCGCCGCTGGTCGAGCTGGCGTGGCTGACCCTGCCTCGGGATCCGGCGGGCTGGGCCGCCGCTGAGATCCGGATGACGGCCGCGCCCGGCCTCGCCGACGGGGAGGGCTTCGACCTGCGGACGCACGCGGCCGGCTGGCGGCTGCTCTTCAGCGCTCATCATGGCCGCCGCTTCGCCCGAACCATCGCGGCCTTCGACCCGTCCGCCCCCGGCCCGTCCATCGGCGCGCTCGACCTCGACGCCGCCTCCAGCACCCGCCCGGTGGGCCACGCGGGCGGCGCGATCTGGCTCGAAGAGCGGCCCATTCAGCGCTATCAAGTGCACTTCGCGCCACCCGATGGCCCCGTGCAGCGGCTGCCCATCCCCGGGCCGCGCCGGGCGCGCATGTTCCTCGACACCGCGGACGGCGACCCGGTGGTCCTGTGGACCGCCGGCGTCGAGGCCCGCATCGCCCGCTTCCCCGAGCGGTGTCGGCTGCCGGCGGCCACCACGCCCTGATCCCCCGGTCGGCAGCCTGAAACTTCCGAAAAGAGTAGCCAGCCCCGAGACAGAGCGGGCCTGACCGTGATTTGCTGGACGAGGGAGGGCGCAGGGCGCCCGCGCAGACACTGCCCACCCAGACACACAGGGGAGCCCGCACCGATGACCGGCCCCGATCCAGCCGTGACCCCGCTCATCATCGGCGCCGGTGTCGCGGGCCTGGCGCTGGCGGTGGCGCTCGGGCGCCAGGGGTTGTCGAGTACGGTCATCGAACGGCGCCCGGCCGACGGGCAGGTGGGCTTCGGGTTCCTGCTGCTGCCCAACGGGGTGCAGGCCCTCGACCGCATCGGCCTGGGCGGCGTCATGCGGGATCACGCCCAGCGCATGCGGCGGCTGACGATCTACGATCCCCGGGGGCGCACGCTGCGCGACGACGCGCTGCCCGCCGATCATCTGGGCCTCGACCGACCGTTCCTCATCGACCGCCTGCGCGAGACGGCGACCGACCTCGGGGCCCGCATCCACTGGCGGGCGTGCCTCGACGCGGTGGAGCGGGGCGACGCCGGCCGGGTCACCGCGGTGCGCCTCACCGACGGGCGCCGGCTGCCGGCGACGGTGCTCGTGGGCGCCGACGGGGTCTCGTCCCGGGTCCGGCGGGCGCTCTTCCCCGAGGCCCGTCGGCGGCCCCTCCACATCTGGGAGCTGGTCACCGTGGCCGACGCGCCCGAGGCCGCCGCGATCCTGCACGGGCGGCTGGTCAAGTACCTCGATCGGGCCGCCGGCCGGGCCATCGGCATGCTGCCGCTCGACCGGCGCAAAGTCATCGTCTACTTGCAGATGGATCACCGCCGCTGGGCCGTGCCCCGCCCCGATCCCGCCGATCGCCGGCGGCTGGCCCGCAGCGTGGCGTTCGACATGCCCGCCCTCGCCCGGCGGGTGATCGAGGCGTGCACCTTCACCCGCAGCCACTTCTACGCCACCGGCGACCTCGACCCGCTGTCGGCGGTGCACGCCCGCAACACCGTGCTCGTCGGCGACGCGGCCCACCCGCTCTCCCCGTTCACCAGCCAGGGGGTCGCCTCGGCCATCGAGGACGCGGTCGACCTCGCCCGCCACCTCGGCCCGCCGCTGCGCCGGCCGCCGGACGCCGTCGGCTGCCCCGACGCCTTCACCCGCTTCCACGCCGATCGGGCCGCGATCTGGATCCGCCGGCTGAACCACGGTCGGGCGCTGGCCCGCGACTTCCTGCACCCGGAGCTGCATGAGCACGACGCCCCGATCCCCTTCTCTGCCTGACGCCGCGCCCGACGACGGCGGCTTCGATCCCCAGGCCGTCGACCGCGCCATCCTGCGCCGGCGGGCCTTCAACCTGCGCTGGGCCGAGCAGCCGCCGGACGTCATCCCGCTCACGGCCGCCGATCCCGACCTGCCCTGCCCCCCCGCCGTCCGCCGGGCCATCGTCGAGTACGCCGCCGGGGGCAGCTTCGCCTATGGCCCCGCCGCCGGCCTGCCCCGCTTCCGGGCCGCGGTGGCCGATCACCTGCGCGACCGCCGGGACACCCCCGCCCGCCCCGACGACGTGCTGGCCAC
Source organism: bacterium (assembly GCA_030426085.1). GTDB lineage: Bacteria > Myxococcota_A > Bradymonadia > UBA7976 > UBA1532 > JACKDM01. The sequence goes on from JAUHYW010000010.1 coordinate 142,835, forward strand.
CGACAGCGCCGCCTCGGCGCTCTTCCTGGTGGCCCGGGCCCTGCTCGCGCCGGGCGACGAGGTCGTGATCTTCGACCCGGTGGACTTCCTGTTCGCCGCCTCGACCGAGGCCGCCGGCGGCGTCGTGCGGCGGGTGCCCTTCACCCGGGGCGGCGGCCTCGATCTCGACCGCCTGAAGGCCGCCATCGGCCCCCGGACCCGCATCATCGCCCTGTGCAACCCGCACAACCCCTTCGGTCGGATCATGCGCCGCGAGGCGCTCGAGGCGGTCGCCGCGCTGGCCGAGGCCCGCGATCTGATCATCCTCAGCGACGAGATCTGGGCCGACATCGCCTACGACGGCCCCTGCCCCAGCGTCGCCGCGCTCGACCGGGCCACCAGCCGCCGGACGGTCGTCGTCGGCGGCTTCTCCAAGACCTACGGGCTCGCCGGCCTGCGCATCGGCTACATCCGCACCGACGACCCGGCGCTCTTCGCCCGCATCTTCGCCGCCTCGCACGCCGAGAAGACCGCCTACGGCGCGGCCACCCTCAGCCAGATCGCCGCCGCCGCCGCCCTGCGCGACGGGCAGCCGTGGTACCGGGCCTTCCTGAAGCACCTGCGCGGCGTCCGGGACCGCCTCTGCGACCGGCTCGACGCGCTCGACGGCCTGCGCTGCCCCCGCCCCGAAGCGACCTACCTCGCCTGCCCCCGCATCGAGCGCGCCGATCTGTCGGCCGAGGCCCTGACCGCGCGATTGCTCGAGCACGCCCGGGTGGCGGTGGTGCCCGGCGCCGCCCGCTGGTTCGGCCCCGGCGCCGAGGGTCACATCCGGCTGGCCTTCGCGACGGCCCGCCCGATCGTCGACGAGGCCCTCGATCGCATCGAATCGGCGTGGCCCCGCATCCTCTCGCCCTGACGCGCGCCCGCCACGGGGGTCGGCTTGTACGCCCTCTGCGAGTCGGGCACGATGGGACCGACCCGCGACGGAGCCCGGATGACCGCTCGCCCACCGCCCGATGGCCGTGATCCCAGCGCGCTGGGCGTCGACGATACGCTCGACGGCGCCGCGGCCCTCGAACGCTCGATCGACACCGGCGGCGCCGACGACGATACGACCGCCACCGGCAGCATGCCGGCCATCGTGCCGCTCGTCGCCGGGCGCTACGAGACGCTGGGCCTCATCGGCTCCGGCGCCACCGGACGGGTGTATCGGGTGCACGACACCGAGCTGGACGAGGTCGTGGCGCTCAAGGTGCTGCGCCGGGAGCTGCTCGACGCGCCCGAGGTCATCGAGCGCTTCCGGCGGGAGGTCAAGCTGGCCCGGCGGGTGACCCACCCCAACGTCGCCCGCACCTTCGACATCGGCGAGCACGTCGGCCAGCGCTTCATGACGATGCAGTTCGTCGACGGCGAGTCCCTGCGGGCCCTCATCCGGCGGCGGGCGCCGCTGCCGGTCACCGAAGCCATCCGCTTCGGCCGCATGCTGTGCCACGGGCTGGGCGCGGCCCACGCGGCGGGCATCGTGCACCGCGATCTCAAGCCGGACAACATCCTCGTCGACCACAGCGGGCAGGCGCTCATCACCGACTTCGGCATCGCCCACGCCTTCGCCGGAGAGGCCGCCGGCGAGGCGGGCAAGCTGCTCGTGGGGACCCCGGCCTACATGGCGCCCGAGCAGGTGCAGGGCCTCGTCGAGCCCGACGGGCGGGCCGACCTCTACGCGCTGGGGGCCATCCTCTTCGAGATGCTCACCGGCGAGCGCGCCTGGCCCGGCCGCTCGGCGATCGAGGTCGCCACCGCCCGACTGACCCACAACCCGCCCGACCCCCGCGCCCACCGCCCCGAGCTGCCGGTCGACATCGCCGAGCTGGTGCTGCGCTGCCTCGCCCGGGCCCCGGCCGCCCGCCCCCGCTCGACCGCCGCCCTCGACGCGATGCTCGCCGCCGCCGTCGAGCGGCTCGACGACGATCCGCCGCTGCACGACCCGGGCGCATCGGTCGAGATCCCGGCCATGCGCAGCCAGAGCACCGATCTGTTCCAGAGCGTCGCCGTGCTGCCCTTCGACCCCGGCAGCGACCCCCACATCGACTACATCGCCGATGGGATCACCGAAGACATCATCGACACCCTCTCGATGACCGCCGGCCTGCGGGTCCGCCCGCTCAACGCGGTGCAGCCCCACGCCGGCGGCGACCCCCGCGCCGTGGGGCATCAGCTCGGGGTCTCGGCGGTGGTCACCGGCAAGCTGCGCCGCATCGGAGACCAGCTCCGCATCCGCACCCGCATCCAATCGGTCGAAGATGGCTTCCAGCTCTGGGCCGGCCGCTTCCGCTGCGACGTGGGCGAGGTGTTCGAAGTCAGCGACGAGATCGCGGTGGCGGTGGCCTCGGCGCTCACCGTCGACGCCCGCCCCGAGGCCGCCGCGGTGCAGGCCCCCACCGACAAGGAAGCCATCGATCTCTTCTTGCAGGCCCGGCATGCCATGCGCCGCCACTGGCACGAAGACGTCCGGGGGGCCATCACCCTCTTCGACGAGGCGCTGCGCCGGGCCCCGGGCGACGCCCGCATCCTGGCCGGCGCCGCGGTGGCCCGGGCTCGGATGGGGTTCCTGGGCACCGGCGACGCCGACGCGGCGGTGCTCGACGAGGCGGTCGATCTCGCCGCCCGAGCCATCGCCGGCGCGCCCGCCCGCAGTGAACCCTACTTCGCCATGGCGATGGTGCGCTTCAACCGGGGCGAGCCGACGACCGCGGTCGGCATGCTCGAGCAGGCCATCACCCGCGCCCCGGGCGACGCCGACGCCCACGACCTGCTCGGCCGCATCCTCGCCGAGACCGGCCCCCCCGAACGGGCCATCCGCCACCTGCGATCGGCGCTGATGCTCGACCCCACCTCGTACAATACCCGCTGGGATCTGGCCCGCATCCACGCCCTCGATGGCGACTGGGAGAGCTGCGACGCGCTGCTCGCGCTGCCCGTGGCCGACGACCAGCGGGCCTGGGTCCGGGCGATCACCCGCGCCCGGATCGACCTGTGGCGGGAGGCGCCCGGGTGGCACGCCGCCGAGCTGCCCGCCAGCGGCGGCGGGTTGATGGATCCGCTCGTCCGGCTCTTTCGCGATGTCGTCGTGCGCGGGCGGGTCACCGACGATCAGCACGCCCGAGTCGAAGGCTACGCGGCCACGGCGGCCGCCGCGCCCCGCCGGGCGATGCTCATGCACCAGTTCGGCGCCGAGCTGGCCGGCTACGCCCGGGATCGCAAGCGCACGCTGCGCCGGCTGACCGACGCGGTGGAGATCGGCCTGACCGACCGGCTGTGGCTCACCCGCTGCCCGCGGCTGGTGTGGCTGGCCGCCGACCCCCAGTACATCCAGCTCCGGGCGAAGGTCAGCGCCCGGCTGGACGGCTGAGGGGCGATTCGGCGATGGACGATCGAGGCTTCGGCTACGACGACGACCGGGCCACGGTCACGGCCACGCCCGCCGCGAGCGTCACGACGACCCCCACCGCCGAGACCCCACCGCGCGTCCGCGCGGCGGTGCAGCGGCGCCAGCGAGCCGACATCCAGCGGGCCGGCGGCATGGGCGCGGTGCTGGGCACGGCCCGGGCCGGGGTGCAAGGCGCCGGCGGCGAGCTGCCCCACCGGGCGCAGCTCGAGCGGGGTTTCCGGGCCGATCTCTCCGGGATCCGGGCCCACGTCGGGGGTCGGGCGGGCGCCGCCGCGCAGGCCATCGGCGCCGACGCGTACGCCACCGGCCGCGACGTGGCCTTTCAAGCGCAGCCCGACCTGTGGACCGCCGCGCACGAGGTGACCCACGTCATGCAGCAGCACGACGGGGTCCAGCTCGCCGGCGGCGTCGGGCGGGCCGGCGACCGGCACGAGCAGCAGGCCGACGCGGTCGCCGACACCATCAGCCAAGGCGGCACCGCGCCCGCCGAGCTGACCGCCGGGTGGAGCTCGAGCGGCGGCGCCCGCCCGACGGCCGTGCAGCGGCACCCCGACGCCGGCGCGGTGCGGGGCAATACCCTGTCGACGACCGGCGACCCCCGCAGCGGCGCGCTCGACGCCCGCAGCCGGCGGCGGGTCGACGAGCGCCTCGGCGCGCTGGGCATGGACGACGTGGGGGACTTCCAGAACAGCAGCGACCCGGCGCACCAGGCGCTGCTGCGCGAGGTGGCCGACGCCAACGCGCAGGAGGTCTACGATCCGAGTCACGCGGACGGCATCGCCACCCGAGAGCGCATCGCCCGGCAGCAATACGCGGCGGCCATGCAGCGCTACCGGCAGGAGCAGCGAGCGCACCGAGACGGTGAGCTGGAGACCGCCCCCGAGGTGCCCGAGCCGCTGCAACCCCGACTGGACCGTGCCCGCCGAGCCCACAACGCCGGCGACCGCGATCGCATCGTCGCCGAGCGCACCGACGGCGACGCGACCGCCGACGACCAGACCATTCAGGCGCTGGCCAACGCGTTCCCCCGCACCATCTTCGGCCGCGCGGTGCAGACCGAGGCCCAGGGCTTCCAGCTCTTCAGCAACATCCCGGCCCTGCGCGGGCTGAACTACATGCGGGGCGAGATCAACGTCATCGGCCTGCGCGCCTTCCAGGGCGGCGCGGTGCACGACAACAACGAGGAGGCGGTGCACACCGCCGACAATCAGTACGACGACACCTTCCTCATCCTGTGGGACCGCGACGGGGAGCACGTCCGCGAGTTCCGAGGCACCACCGACCCCGGCGGGCCGAGCGGCAACGGCTTCCGCGTCCTCGCCGATCAACAGTGGACCTACGGCAGCCCGGCGCCCCGCGGGCGAGGCGCCAAGTTCGAACGCCCGCAGTACGGCCTGCCCAGCGGCGCCGACGAAGACGCCCGGGTCGGGCGCCGAGGCGGCACGACGGGCGTGCCCGAAGAGAGCGCGCTGCCCGCCGCCCACCGCAACCGACCGGGGCGGGTGATCCGGTGGCACAACGGCGAGCTGCGGCGGGACACCCCCAACCGCGCCGGCCGGCGACCGGGCTATGCCATCCTCCACAGCGGATCGGACGGCAGCAAGAACGAGCGGGCGTCGGCCGGGGCTCAGGTCGGCGGGGACTCGGTCGCCTGCCAGGTGGTGCATGGGCGGTGGTTCCCGTTCTTCAACGAGACGCTCATCCGAGCCAACGGGGGCGATGCCGGCCGGCGTATCCAGTTCAACTACATGCTCATCGACGGCCGCGATCTGGTCGATGAGAGCGGGCAGCCCATCCCCGAGCTGACCGCCATCATGGACGACGCCGGCATCCCCGGGGGCGGCGGCGCCGCGGAACCAGCGGCCGACGGCGACGCCCCCGCGCCCCAGGTCGACGGGGTGGCCGACGGCGCGACCCGCGCATCCGACGCGCAACCCTCGACCGAGTGACCCCGGGCCGGCTCAGCCCCCCTCGCCTGCGCGCCTCAACAGCAGCGGCACCTCGACCGCATAGCCCGTCTCGAAGTGCTTGCCGGTGTACCGGATGACAGCCAGCGCGAACCGCTCATCGGGCAGCGGCCACACCCCCAGCAGCGTCACCCCGCCCCAGGCGTCGACCTTCGCCTCGGCGCCGAAGCCCCGCCAGCTCACCTTCACCTCGAGCACCCGACACACCGGCGTCTCGGGGTCGGCCCCCTCCCCCCGCGCGAGGACCGCCGCCCGAGCCGCCGCGTCCTTCGGCTTCACCGGCGCGCTGGGGCAGATCCGCAGCGGGCCGTGCTCGACCACCAGCCGGGCGCCGTCGAGGGCGCGATCGGGCAGCGGCTTCAAGCGGGCCTTCAGCTCGGCCAGCCGCCCGGGGAACGCCTGCGCGACCGCCCGCGCGTCGCCCCGATACCACGACTGCACCATGCGCGGCTCGCCCGGCTCACCCGCCCGCAGCGGCAGGAAGTGCAGCCGCGGCTCGTCGCCCAGCCCGCCGATGTGAAGCAGGTAGTACAGCTTGCCATCCACCGGCTCCCAGCCGAGCAGCTCGAGCCGGTCGTCGTCGCCCACGGTCGCCCCGGCGGTCGATGCGAACATCATCGAGAGCATCAGACAGGCCGCGACGGCACAGCGCGGCATGACATGCCTCATGACTTCACCGCCCGGCTGCTCAACCAGCTCTGGAAGCGCTGCAAGCGGGCGCCGTCGACGAACAGGATGTAGAAGGTCACCATCTGCAAGCTGAACCAGATCAGATCGACCATCATCAGCGCGATGACCGCGTGCATGCCGACCCCGAGCACGTAGGCCAGCGGCCGCAAGCGCTTGACCAGGAAGAGGATCGGCGCCCCGACCTCGAAGCCCAGCGCCAGCACGCCCTGCACCACCCACGCCCAGTGGGGCAGGATGTCGATGAGCCACGCCGCGGCCTCGGTGCGATACAGACCCACGCTGTGACCTATCAGGATGTCGGTGCGATCGAGCCAGTCGCCGTGTGCCATCTTGCAGATGCCGGCGGTGCCATATTGGATGATCAACGTCGCCTGCAATATGCGCAGGGGCCACGCGCTCTGTCTCTCTGCCTTCTCGCCGTCGACGATCGCCTCGCGGGGGGCCGGCGCGAGCAGAAGCAGCAGGAAGCCGACGATGAACAGCTTGTTGATCGTGAACGCGCTGTAGGTGTCGACCCGCTGCACATAGACCGCACACAGCAGCGTCACGAACAGCGCCGCCCGCCGCCAGCGGCCGAGCACGACGAGCAGCGGCGCGCCGATGAGCACCGCGACGAAGGGCCACAGCAGCCACGGGGGCAGCGGCGGCAGCGGGATCGAGAACGCCCGATCGCTGATGTCGAGCGGGTAGTGGAAGCCGACGGTGGTCAGCCACTCCTCGGCGCCGTGCAGCCAGGCGCCCATGTACAGGATGAAGCTGAGGGTGAACGCCTGCTCGAACAGACGCAGGCGCGCCGGGTGGATGGGCGCGAACCACCAGTTCAGGATCGCGGCGCCGACCCGGCGGGGCAGATCACGGGGGCTCATCGCTCGCCTCCCCCGCCCTGATCGGGCGCCTTCGGGCGGGGCAGCGCCTCGAGCGGCCGCTTGCGCACCGGCTGAAGCGGGCGCCTCGCCGGCTCAGCGGGCGCCGGCAGCGGCCTGAGCGGTGGCTCCCCGGTTCGTCCGGCCCCGTCGGGTGACTTCGGCCGAGGCGACGCCTTCGGCTGCGGCTTCGGGCGCGGCCTCGCCCGCTTCGCGTCGCGGGGCGACGGCGCCCGCTGCCCGCCGCCGGCCCGCTTGCCCCGGCTCGACACGTAGCGCATCTCGCGGCCCTCGAAGGTCAACAGCACCTTGGTCCGCCGTCGGCGCATCTCGGCCAGCGGCCGCTTGTGGAAGCGGCCCTCCTCCTTCAAGAGCTCCTCGACCGTGCGGCTCGCCGAGACGAAGCGCACCCCGTACAGGGGCGGCGCGTCGGGGTTGAGGGCCGCGTAGCGATCGGCGATCCAGCGCGCCATGTAGCGGGCCCGGTTCCGGCCGCCCCGGCGGCGATACGACTTGCCGAGCAGCCGGTGGAACCGGGTGCGATAGCCGAAGATGGACATGTCGAAGTAGCCATCCAGCGGCAGCTCGACCCACTCGGCGCCCCGATCCGGCCGGACCTCGATGTGATAGGTGCCCCACGCCCCCACCTCGCGGGTGAAGAGGCACGCCACCCGGTGCATGTGGCGCAGGTCGCGGTGCACGTCGATGTCACCGACCTTGTACAGATCGCGCCCGGCCGATCCCACATAGGTGATGGGACCGAGCCAGACGACGAGGAAGAACAGCGACGCGACGATCCCCCCGATCCCCATCAGCCGGGGCGTATCGGAGGGCGGGTCGCCGGGCGGGTCGGCCGGGCCGTCGGGGGGTCGACTCATGGGCTCCTCGGGCGGGGTTCGTCTCCGACGTCGGGGGGTGCGGCGAGCAGCGGTCGGCGGCCTCGTACGGTGCGCCCGGCCGGCATCGGCCCTCCCTCGGCGTCGTGAGGCGCGAATATACAGCACCCGACCGGACGATGGCGCATCCCGACGGCCGAACTGGTACCGTCCGCCCGTGGAGACCGCGTCCAAGATCCAGCTCATGGCGGTGGGGCTCGTCCTGGCGACCGCGGCTCTGGTGGGGCCGGTGGTCTTCTGGGGCTACGACGCCCTCGTCGACCGCCAGCAGACCGAGGCCCTCGACCGGCTGGTGACGGTCGAGGGCCGGCGCTTCTCGGCGGCGCTGCTCGAGCTGGAGCACGACGTGGCGCTGCTGCAGGAGGTGCCCGCGCTCGGCGCGCTGCGCGCCCGTCAGCCCGAGATCGCGGCGGCCCTCTCGGTGCCGCAGCTCGAGGCGGTGCTGGTGCAGGTCTTCGCGGCGATGGTCACCGCCAAGCCCCATTACGCCCAGATCCGGTTCATCGGCGCCGCCGACGCCGGGCGGGAGCGGGTGCGGGTCGACCGCCGCGACGGGGTCATCCGCCCGGTCCCGAGCGCCTTGCTCCAGCCCAAGGGGCACCGCCCCTACTTCACCGCGGTCATCGGCCTCGAGCCGGACGAGACCTACATCTCGCGGGTCGAGCTCAACCGCGAAGAGGGGCGCATCGAGCAGCCCGAGTGGGCGACCCTGCGGATCGCCCGCGCCGTCCGCGACGCCCGGGGGCAGCCGTTCGGGGTCCTGATCATCAACCTGGACTTCAGCGCGTTCGTCGCCGACCTCTACCACCGGGGCTCGGGGCGCAGCGTGCGACACTTCATCGCCAACGAGGGCGGGCACTACCTGGTGCACCCCGACCCGGCGCGCACCTTCGGCTTCGATCGGGGCACCCCCCACCGGGCCCAGGACGATCACCCGGCCCTCGCCCCGCTCTTCACCCCCGAAGGCCCCGAGCAGATGCAGATCCGGGCCGACGGCCAGCGGATCGCCTGGCGGCGTATCGGACTGCCGTCGGCCTCCCGGGGCGAGGCGCTGTTCATCGGGGTCGCAGCGACCGACGACGCCGGCGCCGAGGCGGACATCGTCATCCGGGCGCTGGCGCTGACCGCGGCCGCCATGCTCGCGGCGCTGCTGGGCGGGGTCTTCTTCTCCCGGCGCCTCATCCGACCTCTGCGGCGCATCACCGCGGCCGCCCGGGCCATCGGCGAGGGTCGGCTGGCCGAGCCGCTGCCCGCCGAGCGGGCCGACGAGATCGGGGTGCTCGCCCGCACCTTCGAGCAGATGGTGGCGGTGCTCGCCGAGAAGGAGCGGCGCCTGGCCGATACCAACGCGGCCCTCGAAGAGACCAACACCGCGCTGGCGCGGGCCAACCGCGACCTGCAGCAGTTCGCCCACGTCGCGACCCACGACCTGCGCGAGCCGGCCCGGCGGGCGGCGGGCATCGCCGATCTGCTCATGCTCGAAGAGGACGAGCGGCTCTCAGCGGACGGGGTCGCGATGCTCGAGCGCCTGCAAGGCATCACCGAGAACATGCTGGCCCGCATCGCCGACTTCCGGGTCCTGGCGGGCATCGGCAGCGGCCGGCTCGTCCGATCCGAGGTCGACCTCGACGCGCTGCTCGACGCGGTGCTCGACGAGGCCGGCGCGCCCCAGGTCCCGGTGAGCCGCGATCGGCTGCCCACGATCCGGGCCTACCCCGAGCTGGTCGCGCTGATGTACCGTACGCTGATCCTCGACGCGGCGCGTCGAGCGGCGGAGGCCCCCTTCCGCATCCACTTCGGGGCCACCGCCGCCGAGGCGGGGCTCATCCTGTCGATGACGATCAGCGGCTACGGCCTGTCACCGGACGTCCTCCGCGGTATCTTCGATCGCATGGCGCGCCTCGGTGACGAGGCCCACGGCCTGGGCCTCTCGGTCTGCCGCCGGGTCGTCGAGCACCACACCGGGTGGATCCGGGTGGCCTCCGAAGGCGCCGAGGTCGAGTTCACCTTCAACCTGGGAGAACCCTCCGATGAGCGTTCACATACCGCCGGATGAGACGGGGCCGGTCGTGATGGTCGATGACAGCCCCGACGACATCCTCATCGCCCGCCGCTGCCACCGCAAGTCGGGTCTGCCCAACGCCTTCCTGCCGCTGAACGGCGGGCTCGAGCTGCTGGCCCACCTCGAAGATGTCGACGCCGGGCGGGCGCCGATGCCAGCGGTCGTGCTGCTCGACATCAACATGCCCGACCTCAACGGCTTCGAAACGCTGGCCCGGGTGCGGGGCCACGCGGCCTTCGTCGAGGTGCCGGTCATCATGATGCTGACCAACTCCGACGACCCCCGCGACGTGAAGCGGGCCATCGAGTCCGGCGCGAGCGGCCTTCAGATCAAGCCGACCCGGGTCCGGGACTACGTCGCGTTCTTCGACAGCCTCACCGCCGCCTGACCCCCACCGCGGCCCCTGACACGCGACCGCGTCCCCGGCCCCGATGGCGCAGCGTCGACCTGGCACGCCTCCTGCTAACTCGGAGCGACGACACCCTCGACCCGCTCCCGGAGACGCCCCATGACCGCCGCCGCCGACGGCCTGTGCCACCCGGTCGTGATCCGGGGCTTCGACCCCTCCCCCACCTGGCGCAACCACCGGCTGTTCACGCTGATGTCGTCCTACCCCAGCCCCTGGGCGCTCACGGCGGGCAACTACGTGCGCCACCGACTGACCGGCTCGGCCACCCCGGCCCGTGACGTCGTCACCGCCCGCCTCACCGGGCGCCTCGGGCACGCCCGGGGCCGAGCCCGCGGGGACTGACCCCGCGGGCTCGGCCTGCGAGAGGGTGCCGCTCACCGCCCCGGGACAGGCGCCTTGCCGACCCGGGGCGCGATGGGGTCAAATACCACTCTGTCGCGTACGGCCGGGGGGAAGCGGGTGTCGGAGAGCAGATCCGAGCGGTCGATCTGGCGTCCCTTCGAGCGAGAGGTGGCCAACTTCGCGCTCTACGGGGCGCTGTTCGGCGTCCTCTTCCCCGTCGTGGCCACCATCATCGAGTCGGTGCTGCGCTTCGGCGACATCCGCCCGGCGCACCTGATGGCCGCCCAGGCCGACTCACCGCTGCTGTGGATCATCGACAGCGCGCCGCTCTTCCTCGGGCTCTTCGCCTCGTTCGGCGGGCTGCAGCTCGACCAGCTCCGGGCCAAGCAGGTGGCGCTGCAAGCGGCCTTCGACGAGATGCAGCGGCTCAAGGAGCAGGCCGAGGCGGCCAACGCCGCCAAGAGCGCCTTCCTGGCCAACATGAGCCACGAGATCCGCACCCCGATGAACGCGATCCTGGGGCTGGCCTTCCTCACTCAGCGCACCGCGCTCGACCCCAAGCAGCGGGACTACCTCCAGAAGATCGAGCGGGCCTCGCGCTCGCTGCTCGCCATCATCAACGACATCCTCGACGTCTCGAAGATCGAGGCCGGCAAGCTCGAGCTCGAGACGGCCGACTTCTCGCTGCGGGCCATCTTCGCCGAGGTGCGCGACATCGCCGACCAGGGGCTGCGCAGCCGACCCGACGTCGCCTTCCACATCAACACCGACGCGGTCGTGCCCGACCGGATCGCCGGCGACGCGCTGCGGCTGCGGCAGGTGCTCGTCAACCTGCTCGACAACGCGATCAAGTTCACCGAGCGGGGCCACATCGAGCTGAACACCCGGCTGGTCGACCAGGACGAGCGCCGCTGCACCCTGGCCTTCGAGGTCCGCGACACCGGCATCGGCATGACCGCCGAGTCGGTCGAGCGCCTGTTCCAACCGTTCACCCAGGCCGACATCTCGACCACCCGGCAATACGGCGGCACCGGCCTCGGCCTGTCGATCTGCAAGCGGCTCATCGAGATGATGGGCGGCGACATCGCCGTCGAGAGCGCGCCCGGGCTCGGCAGCCGCTTCACCGTGACCGTGCCCTTCGGCCACGCCCGCGCGACCGCCCGCCGCGCCGAAGTGCTCATCGGCAAGCGCATCCTGGTGGTCGACGACAACGAGCCCGCCCGCGAGACGCTGGGGGTGATGCTCGAAGACTTCGGCTGCGAGGTGCTCACCGCCGCGTCGGGCCGGGAGGCGCTCGAGTGCCTCGGCCGACACGCCGAGCCGCTCGATCTGGTCGTCGTCGACTGGAAGATGCCCGGCCTCAACGGCATCGAGACCATCGAGCGCATGCGCACCCGCTACCCCGAGCGGGTGCCGACCGTGATGATGGTGACCGCCTTCGGCCACGACGCGCTGCTCGAGCAGGTGCAGTCGACCCGACTGGATGGCTTCCTCATCAAGCCGTTCAACCCGTCGATGCTGCTCGACACGCTCATGGAGATCTTCGGCGAGGAGGACGCCGCGCCGGCCGAGGCGTCCATCGAGCGGACCGACACGACCCGGGGCGCGCTCGCCGGGCGGCGGGTGCTGCTCGTCGAGGACAACGCCATCAACCGCCAGGTCGCCGAAGAGCTGCTCGGCGCGGTGGGCGTGCGGGTGAGCCACGCCGAGAACGGCCAGCGCGCGCTCGATCGGCTCGAACAAGAGACCTTCGACGCGGTGCTGATGGACATCCAGATGCCGGTCATGGACGGCATCACCGCCACCCGCCGCATCCGCGAGACGCCACGCTTCGCCGAGCTGCCGGTCATCGCCATGACCGCCCACGCCCTGCCCGCCGAGCGGGAGAAGAGCCTCGCGGCGGGCATGAACGCCCACCTCACCAAGCCCATCGACCCCACCGCGCTCTACGGGGCCCTCGCCCGCTTCGTCGGCGCCCGCCCGATCGAGGCTGATCCCGCCCCGGCCGCCGCCTCCCCGCCGGCCACGCTCGACATCCCCGGCCTCGACGTGCAGCGGGCCCTCACCCGGGTCGCGGGCAACGTCGAGCTCTACCGCCGGCTGCTCAAGAGCTTCGCCCGCACCGCCCGCGCGCTGCCCGCGCAATACGCCGAGGCCTGGGCCGACCAGGACTTCGCCCGGGCCCACCGGCTCATCCACGACATCAAGGGCACCGCCGGCACCATCGGCGCGGGCCACGCCTTCGAGCGGGCCACCACCCTGGCCCGGCTGCTGCTCGCCCGCCGCCGGGACGAGGTCGAGGGCGGCCCGCCCACCGCCGACGAGGACGCCGCCTGGGTCCGGCTGCGCAGCGCCCTGTCGAGCCTGTGCACCGCGCTCGAGGCCCACCTCGGCGACCCCGGCGCCAGCGTCGAGCAGCCGCCCACCGGCGGCGAGGTGCTCGACCCGGCCACCTACGGCGGCCTGCTCGGCGAGGCGGTCGAGCTGCTGCGCACCGGCGACGTCGAAGCCATCGAGCGCCTCGAGCGCCTCGCCGCGACCGAAGGCCCCGCCCGCGACCGGGTCCGAGCGGCCTGGACCCTCGCCCGCGACTGGGACTTCGAGGGCGCCCTCGCGCGCCTCACCGGCCCCGACGGCGGATGATCCACCCGCTGCTGCCCGACGAAGAGCCCACGATCCTCGTCGTCGACGACCAGCCGGCCAACCTCGACGTGATCGTCGAGCTGCTGCGCCCTCACTACCGCATCAAGGCCGCCCGCGACGGCGCCCGGGCGCTCGCCATCGCCCGCAGCGATCCCCCGCCCGACCTGATCCTGCTCGACGTCGTGATGCCCGGCATGGACGGCTACGAGCTGTGCCGCCGCCTCAAGTCCGACCCCCGCACCCGCGACGTGCCCGTCATCTTCCTCACCGCCCTGCACGACGAGGCCCGCGAGGCCGCGTGCCTCGACATGGGCGCGGCCGACTTCATCACCAAGCCCTTCAACCCGGCCGTCGTCCAGGCCCGGGTGCGCACCCAGCTCGCCCTGGTCTACGAGCGCCGCCTCTCCGACCGCCTGCTGGCCAACGCCCTGCCCGCCCGGGTCATCGACGACCTCAAGCGCCACGGCCACTCACCGCCGCGGCAGCACGCCGACGTCTCGCTGCTCTTCATCGACATGATCGACTTCACCCACACCGCCGGGCGCCTCGACCCGGCAGTGCTCATGGCCGAGCTGAGCGCGATCTTCGCCGGCTTCGACGCCATCGTCGAGCGCTGGGGCGGCCAGCCCATCAAGAGCATCGGCGACGCCTACTTCTGCGTATGCGGCATGCCCGACCCCTACCCCGACCACGCCCGCCGCATCATCGAGATCGGCCTGGGCTTCATCGGCTTCCTCCTCGACCGCAACCGGACCCACCCCCACGCCTGGGAGGCCCGCGTCGGCGCCCACTCGGGCCCGGTCATCGCCGGCATCGTCGGCCGCACCCGCTATCTCTACGACGTCTTCGGCGACGCGGTGAACGTCGCCTCACGGGTCGAGCGCGCCTCGTGGCCCATGCGCCTGACCGTCACCGAGACCACCCGCCAGGCCGTCGACCCCGACGACCCCTTCGACTTCGTGCCCCGGGGCCCGGTCGCGCTCAAGGGCAAGGGCAAGCTGCCGCTGTTCTTCGTCGACCGCCGCTGACCCCGCGTGCTCGATCCGGAATGGGCATTGACGTGGCGCACCGGCTGGATTAGGTTGTCGCGGTCGACGAGCCGTCGCGCTGAATCGGGCTCCTCAGCGATGTACGAAGGGGTGTAGCTCAGTCGGTAGAGCAGCGGACTCCAAATCCGCAGGTCGCAGGTTCGATCCCTGTCGCCCCTGCCCATAAGCCCCCTGGTGACAAAGTCGCCAGGGGGCTTTTCTTTTGGCGGGGTCAGGAGGGCGGCGTGCAAGGCACTGGATTCATGCGGGTTTCGGGCAGCGGTGGTCTCTCAAGTTGGTGGGCGGTCGAAGGCGGCAAGTCGTCAGGAAGATCCGGGGCGGCGTCAAGAACTTCTTGAAAACGTGCATTCCGGGGCAGATCTCGGGGGCAACTGGTCGACTGGTGGTCGACGATTTGGGCCCCGAAACAAGCTGGGTTTCGGGTAGTTCAACAGAGTTGGCCGAGTTGCCGGGTATTCCGCTGCTACGTCACCGAGCACCTCGGAAACGGCCACCACTGACGATTGTCAGCATTTTCGAGGGCCGCTTTGCTTGAGACGAGTTCAATGTGCCCACGTCGCCGGGCACCCCCGCACCGAGGCCTACATCTTCGCCCAAGCTCGCTTGAGGCGGGGTCCGCGAGTTCTATTGAGTGAGGCGATGGCGGCTCGTGCCACGTCGCACTGATCCAAAAAGCCCCGTCGACCACTCGGAACACCTGCCGCTTCCAGCCGGTCCAACAATCTTTCGGCAGCGTCAATCGTGCCCCGAAAACGATCGACTGTGGCTTGAAATGTGGGCTGACGTGACTCGGCGCACTGGTGCCACAAGCACTGAAGGTAGTGCCGAAACGCCATCGGCTCCTTCAGTCCTACCGACGTAGGTTGAACGCCGCTGAACAGATCGTCGCAGAAGTTGCTCCCAAAGTGCGTCGGAGCACGCAACTCGCCGAGAAGCCCCACTTGGTCGGCCATGTCGAGGAACGACAACTTGAACTCGGACAGCGCGGCCGGCGCGTAATACCAAGTTGACTTCCTCTTGATCTCTGAGTCGGGGGCTCGAAACCGATCAGGAGAGAACTTCCGGACATTGAGGAAGGTGCCGGACGCGACAGCGTTTGCTCCGGCCGACGCCAAACACAGTTGCTGGTGGTTCGCATAGCCAACGACCACGGATTTGCCCTGAAGCCGCAGCCCAGCGACCAACTCGGCCTGATTGCTCAGCCATACAGGGTCCGAGACAAGGTACTCCTCATTCGGGTGCTCGACCAGAAGGTAGACACCATCAACGCTCACACCCGCCAATTCATCTAGGACGTCTTGAACGCTCTTGTTCGAGCGAGTGGATGCTGCCGAGAGCGCCACTGTCAGCAGGGTCGGCATTCCTGGTTGAAGCCTGGCGGTGGCGTCCGCCCATGCGCGGGTGGAGTCGAGCCATGTCGAATCGACGTCTGGGGATACGAGCCCTGGGATGACAAAGGCGTGGCATCCCAAGTCCCTGTTAAGCTTGATCAGCTTCCCCAACAACTGGTCGATCCCGGGTCCGCCGAAGAATGCGTTCGTGTGATATGGCCCAGGCCAGTAGTCATGGGATGTAAGGCGCTCGTGATCGCTTCTGGGCAGATAGAATTGTGGGTCGAGCAGAACTCGTCCGTTCGGGAGTCGCGTGAGCTGCTGCGCAAGCGAAGTGAGCTGATTTGGCTCAAGGTCGCGGGGGCTGAGGATGACAGTACCGCCACGCCATCGGCGAAGTAGTTCACGGCAGTGGGACATCATTCCCCAGCCGACTTGCAGATAGAGGTCCACCTAGATCACACCTTTCGGCTCTAACGCTCTACGAGCCTCGACGATTTCGCCAAGCCAGGCAGATGCTTCGGCCACAGAAGCAGGGCGTTGCGAAGGATACTTGTGTGTGAGTGTCGCGACAAGATCCGCGAGTTCGCCCTCTGGGTCGTAGGGCAGTCTCAATCTGGGTAGCGGAGTCTTCTCCACCCGTCGCAAGACATCCAATTGGTCACGAGCGCCGTCGAAAAATGGATTGGCGCCTGTCGCAGCTTCATAGAGGAGAACGCCCAGAGCGAAGAGATCGGCTCGCGAGTCGATGGCACGCTTGCGGTTCTTCATCTGCTCCGGCGCGGAGTAGCCGCACGTACCGACTCCGAAGGCGTGTTGAGTTGCGGTCAGGGACTCCAAGTCGAGGTGGCGCGACAACCCGAAGTCGAGCAGCCAGTAGTCGCCATTAGGATCGACCATTACGTTTTCTGGCTTGATGTCGCGGTGGACTATTCTCTTCTGCTCAGCAGCAGCCAGAGCTTCCAGCAGTTGGCTCCCGAGACGCAAGATTGCCGCCTCCCCAAGCGGACCGCTCTGCAACACTTGCCGGAGAGTTGCACCCTGAACCCGCTCTTCGCGAAGCCAGATACAGAGCCCCAGTGGAGTATTGAGGGTATCGGTGGCGAAGATCCGTGGGACACGAGGACAATCGATCAGCTCGCCTGCCAACACTTCCCGCTCGAGACGCCTCTCGCCGGTTTCTCGGGGAAGGAGCTTGAGAACGACTTCACCATCAACAGGATGTTCGGCAGCGAAGACGATCTTCTGACCACCCCGGGCCAGGGGGGCCAGCCCGCTCAAGTCAGGAAACTGAGCCGCTATCCAGGGAACGTCCACTGTTGTTACCTCGAATCAATCGCCTGGGCTTAGGTCTCTCGTGCGCAGAGCAATCCGCCAAACCCATTCATTGAAGAGCCACGAGCCGTAGGATAGGGGAACTGGACGTCGCGGTGCTTCGCAAAGCTCAGATAGTGAATCGGACTCAAAGAGAACCACGCCCACGTTGAATTTCCGCGCGGTTTGTCCCAAGGCGACGCGATTGGCCGCAGAGGGGATTAGCACGAGCGATTCAGAGCTGTACCAAGCGTTGGCGCTCGCCTGCCGAATCGCACTGCGCCATGAGGCAACCTTAGCCTCAATTGCAATGATTCGCTCGACGGCGAAGACCTCATTCAAGCTTCGCAGTCGGCATTTTCTCGAGCCGAGAACAACCAACGACAATTCGGCAAGGAAGCCAAGACGTTTGGCAAGGGGGCGCCGGAAGACTTTTTCCAGGAACGAGATCTCTGTCCAGCCCCGGCCGCAAAGGGCATGAAGGAGTTTCAGGTCATCACTCGTCAACGCCTGTCGCTCAGGTGCCCACTTTCGGGCTCTTCCAGGTCGCCACTCAACGGCGACAATATCAGGATAGCCGCTCTCCAGTGCCGGCTCGCTGAACACGGTAAGACGCCTGCCCCTACGGCTGGTCGACTTGAGCGAGGACAAGAATGCTTCGACTAGTTCGTGTTCAGGCCCCGGCGTCGGACTCCGGAAGCGAAGGCCAAGGCCTATCGGAGCCCCGAGGCCC
This sequence comes from bacterium, assembly GCA_030426085.1. Classification (GTDB taxonomy): domain Bacteria; phylum Myxococcota_A; class Bradymonadia; order UBA7976; family UBA1532; genus JACKDM01. Next base: position 160,564 of record JAUHYW010000010.1, read on the forward strand.
CGGCTCGCGTCGTGATCAATTCGAGCCTCTTGCCACGTGGGATATCCGCCGGAGCGGCCAGCCGCCCAACTGGTTATGGATGGTACGTCACTCCGACCCAGAGCGACCTGCTCAGGCTTCTCGGCTTGGACTGGTGGAGTACTATGCACCGAACTCCGCATGCTTGTTGCGTTTCGGCGCAAGCATACTTGGCGGATCAGCTCAGGACAAGGCTTGGCTTGGTGGGTCGTTTCAGCGGCCGCAGCTCACGCTCGGGCCCAAGAGTCGCCCGGATCTACACCCCCCACCGTCCGACCACCTGCCCCAGCCGGTCGAACAGCGCCTCGCCCTCGGCGCTGGGCCGGGCGAGATGCGTATAGCGCTCGGTGACCGACAGCGTGCTGTGCCCCATCCACGCCTGCACGGTCCGCACCGACGCCCCGCGCTGCTTGACCCCGCCGGCATGCACCAGCGACGCGAAGCCGTGGCGCAGGCGGTGCGGGCTCACGATCTTATCCACGCCGCCCTTCTCCGCGGCCCGCTTGATCGCGTTGCGCGGCTCGACGTGCTCGATGAGCTGGCGGCGCTTCGTCTTCTTGCCCGAGTTGATCGCCGCCGACAGCGTGGTGTGCAGCCGCGTCGACAGGATGGGCACGATCCGGTGCCCCGACTTCGTGCCCTCGTCGCCGCTGCGCACGATGAGCTGGCCGCTGTCGAGGTCGATGTCGCCGACGCGGGCCTCGATGGCCTCGGTCTTGCGCAGGCCGGCGAGGCCCATCAGCTCGATGAACAGCCGCCACTCGGCGTCGAGGTGGTCCAGCACCTTGGTCAGCTCGGCGGCGCTGTAGATGACCGGGATGACCCGACCCTCGCGCATCCGGGTGGCCTGCGTGGTGGGATGCGGTCGATGATGCCCGTGGCCTCGACGTGGCGGCAGACCACCGCGGCGGCGAGGATCCGGTTGCAAGTGGCGTCCTCCACCTCCTTGCGGGCCTCACGCTGTCGAGGTCGGCGGGGGGGATCCCGGCGATGACCGTGGGGCCGATCCTCGCCCGGAATCGGACCGAGACGCGACCCGGTTCGGAAGGGCATCCGCGCACAGACCGCCGGTGCCCCCTGCATCGAGCCGAGGCGGCACCGCACCGGGACCTCGACGGTGAATGGCCGCCCAACGGCGCCGTCGCGCGGCCGAGACGACAACCGGAGTGCCCCGTGACCCGCACAACGACCCCCCTCGACCCGCGCTGCCGACGCCCCTCCCCCATCGCCTTGATGCTCACCGCCCTGATGATCACCCCGCTCCTCGCGCCCCTGGCCACCGCCGACCCCGGGCTCGACCGCCGGCGGGACGCCATGCTCGACGAGATGGCGGACCAGTTGAAGACGTGGAAGAACAACCCCGCTCGGGCGCGCGGGCCAGAACAACGAGAAGCCGCGAGGCCTGGACCCGCCGACGCCGGAGCACACGCCAGCCGCGCCCGCGCGACCGGAGGCGCGGGCTTGCCCCCACCGACCGAGCCGCCGGCCGCCGAAGCCCTGCCGCCCCCGACCGAGCTGCCCCCCGCCGATCCCCTGCCCGACCCGATCGAGGCCGCGCCCGCCGAGCCCCTGCCGGCCCCGCCGCCCGCCAGACGCCCCACGGATGACACCCCACCCGCAAAACCAGCGGCGCTCGACCCGGACGCGCCCCTCTCCATCGGGCGGCACGACGCGCGCGCGGTCGCCGCGGCGGTGCTGGCCGAGACCAACGCCGCCCGCGCCGCCCATGGGCTGCCGCCGCTCGAAGCGCACCCCACCCTCGACCGCGCGGCGATCGAATACGCCGGCCACATGGCCCGGACGGGGCACTTCGGTCACATCGACCCCAGCCGCCCGGGGTTGGAGAACCCTGGCGATCGGGTGCGCGCCGCGGGCGCCGAGGACGCGCTGGCCGCCGAGAACCTGATCACCGAGACGTGGCTCCAGATCGACAGCGGCGAGAAGATGTTCGTCGTCGACGAGAGCCGGCACCAGTTCAGCCGCACGCCCGATGGGTCGCTGATCCCGCCGCACTCGACCCGCACGCTGGCCGCGTCGATGGTGTCGCGGTGGATGAAGTCGCCCGGCCACCGGCGCAACATCCTCGACGTCGAGGCGCGCCAGATGGGGTTCGGCATGGCGTGGGAGACCCGCGGCGGCGTGCCGTCGCTGGTGGCGGTGCAGCTCTTCCAGCGCTATCACCGCCTCGGAGAAGGCGGCCGCTGAGCGCGCTCAGCCGCCCACCAACGCGGCGGCCCGCTCGCCGATCATCATCGCGGTGATGCACGGATTCGTCGTGGTCATCGAGGGGAAGATCGAGGCGTCGGCCACCCGCAGCCCATCCACGCCGATGACCCGCAGCGCCGGGTCGACCACCGCCAACCCATCGCGCGCGTCCCCGACCCGGCAGGTGCCCGCCGGGTGGTAGACCGTGTTGGCCGTGCGCCGCACATAGGCCGACAGCGCGGCGTCGTCCGTGACGGCGGCGCCCGGGGCCAGCTCGCGGGCGATCCAGGGCGCGAGCGCCGGCTGCTGCGCGATGCGTCGGGCCAGGTGCACCCCGGCGAGCATCACCCGCTCGTCGTGGCCGTCGGGATCGGTGAAGTAGCGGAAGTCGATGCGCGGGGGGTCCTTCGGATCGGCCGACCGCAGCCAGACGCGCCCCTGGCTGCGGGCGCGGGCGACGTTGGGCGTCATCGAGAACGCGTGGGTCGCCGTCGGGTAGCCGGCCGGGGCGGTGTGCATGTCGAAGGGCACGGTGCCGAAGTGGAACATGAGATCGGGGCAGTCGAGGCCGTCGACGGTCTCGGCGAAGAGGCCGATCTCCCAGAACTGGGTCGTCGCCGTGGGCACCTCGCGGGCCGACTCGAACATCACCACGCCCTCCGGGTGGTCGAGCAGGTTCTCCCCCACCCCGGGTCGATCGGCGATGACATCGATGCCGAGGCGCTTCAAGTCGTCCGCCGGGCCGATGCCCGACAAGAGCAGCAGGCGCGGGCTGTCGAAGGCCCCGCAGCAGACGATGACCTCGCCGTCGCAGCGCAGCTCACCCGCGTCGGTGCGCACGCCGACCGCGCGGCCGCCCTCGACGATGATCCCGCGGACCATCTCGCCGGTGCGGACGGTGAGGCGGTCGCCCCACTGCTTCAGCGGGTGCAGGTAGGCCACCGACGACGAGAGCCGCACCCCGCCCCGCTGGTTGAGCTGGAACCAGCCGACGCCGCTGCGCAGGGGCTCGCGGTTGAAGCGCTGGAGCGGGAAGCCGGCCTGCTCGGCGGCCTGGACGAAGGCCCGGCCGCAGGCGTTGTCCGGCTCGACGTCGCTGAGGGGCACCTTCTCGAGCACCCGGTCGAAGAAGGGCGCGACGTCGGCCGGGCCCCAGCCGGCGGCGCCGCGGGCGGCCCAGTCGGCGAAGTCGCGATCGGGGGGTACGAAGGCGATGCACGAGTTGTGCGAGCTGCACCCGCCGAGGACCTTGCCCCGGGCGTGGCGGATGGCGCCGTTGCCCCGGGGCTGGGGCTCGATGCGGTAGTCGAAGTCCAGCGGGCCTTCGAGCAGATCGGGCCAGTCGCGCAGCGTGAGGACGCGGGCGTCGCCCTCGTCGGACGGGCCGGCTTCGAGCAGCGCGATCCGGGCGCCGGGGCGCTCGGCCAGCCGGGCGGCGACGATGGCCCCGGCGGTCCCGCCGCCGACGACGATGTGATCGAAGGTCACCTCTACCTCCACGACGTGCGCCGGTGAACTGCCCCCGGTGTACAGCAGGCGGCCCGCGGTTGAAACGAAAAGCCCGGGGGCCGCGTCTGCTCGGGGCGCACCCACTGCCCTCGGGAGCCTCGATGCCCACCCTCCGCTTCGGCCTCATCCTGCTCGCGCTGCTCGCCCCGACCATGTCCGCCGGCGCCGAGACGCCCGCGTATTCGATCGCGCAGATGAAGGACAACGTCTGGCGGTTCACCGCCGGCCCCTACCACTCGGCGTTCATGGTCACCGACGACGGCATCCTGCTGACCGACCCGCTGAGCGACGAGGCCGCGACGTGGCTGAAGGCCGAGCTGGCCCGCCGCTTCGACGTGCCGGTGCGCTACATGGTCTACAGCCACAGCCACGTCGACCACACCGCCGGGGGCGACATCCTCGACGGGCCGGGGGTGACGGTGGTCGCCCACGCGTTCGCCGCCGAAGACCTGCGCTGGACCCGGGTGCCGACGGCGATGCCCGAGGTGACCTTCCGCGACCGGCTGCGCATCGACCTCGGCGGCAGCGCCGTCGAGCTGCGGCACCACGGGCCCAACAACGGGCGGGGGTCGGTGAGCATGCGGTTCCTGCCGGCCAACGTGATGTATGTCGTCGACTGGATCGTGGTCGGGCGCATGCCATACAAAGACCTCCTCGGCTATGACATCCACGGCATGATCCGCTCGACGCGGGAGGTCCTCGCCGAGCGGCCGTTCGATCTCTTCATCGGGGGCCACGCCGACACCGGGACCCGGGCCGACGTCGAGCGCTACCTGAGCTACCTCGAGGCGCTCTACGACGCGGTGCGGGATGGCATGCTGAAAGGCAAGACGCTGAAGACACTCCAGGCCGGGATCCGGCTGCCGGCCTATAGCGATCTGAAGATGTACGACGCGTGGCTGCCGCTCAACGTCAAGGGGGTCTACGACACGCTCGTGCGCACGTCGTACTTCAACTTCCGCAGCGACCTCGACGCCGAGTTCTGAGGCTCCGACGCCGATCAGTAGGGCGCGTCGACGTCGCCCAGCTCGACGTAGACCGTCTTGAGCTGGGTGTAGTGCTCGATGGCCGCCAGGCCGTTCTCCCGGCCGATGCCCGACTGCTTGACCCCGCCGAACGGCACCTCGATCGGGGTGATGTTGTAGGTGTTGATCCAGCAGATGCCGGCCTGCAACGCGGCGGCGACCCGATGGCCCCGGGCGAGATCGCGGGTGAAGAGGCCTGCGGCGAGGCCGAAGGGCGTCGCGTTGGCCCGGCGCACGACCTCGGCCTCGTCGTCGAAGGGCAGCAGGCACATCACCGGGCCGAAGATCTCCTCCCGCACGATGGGCATGTCATCGGTGCAGTCGGCGAAGATCGCCGGGCGCAAGAAGGCGCCGCCGGCCAGCGCGGGATCGGTCGGGCGGTCGCCGCCGCAGAGCAGCGTCGCGCCGGCCGCCCGGCCCGCGGCGATGTAGGACTCGACGGTGCTCCGGTGCGCCTGGGAGATGAGCGATCCCACGTCGGTCTCGGGATCGAGCGGATCCCCGATGCGCATGGCTTCGACCCGAGGCAGCAGGCGCGCGACGAAGGCATCGAAGACCGCCCGCTGCACGAAGACCCGGGTCCCATTCGAACAGATCTCGCCCTGGGTGTAGAAGTTGGCCAGCAGCGCGCCCGAAGCCGCGTTGTCGAGGTCGGCGTCGGCGAAGACCACCAGCGGCGACTTGCCGCCCAGCTCCATCGTGACGTGCTTGAGCGTGCCGGCGGCGTCGGCCATGACCGCCTTGCCGGTGGGCACCGAGCCGGTGATCGAGATCTTGTCGACGTCGGGGTGCCGGGCCAGCGCCTCGCCGGTCGCCCGGGCGCCCTGCACGACGTTGAAGACGCCCGGCGGCAGCCCGGCTTCGGTGAAGACCTCGGCCAGCGTGGCCGCCGTCAGCGGGGTCAGCTCCGAGGGCTTGAAGACCATCGTATTGCCGCAGGCCAGCGCCGGGGCCGCCTTCCAGCAGGCGATCTGGATGGGATAGTTCCACGCGCCGATGCCGACGCAGACCCCGAGCGGCTCGCGGCGGGTGTAGGCGAAGGCGGTGGGCGGCAGATCGACGTGCTGGCCGTGCAGCGTCGCGGCGACGCCGGCGAAGTACGACAGGCAGTCGGCGCCCGAGAGCACGTCGACCGCCTCGGCCTCGGCGATGGGCTTGCCGGTGTCGAGCACCTCGAGCCGGGCGATGTCGGCGTTGCGGGCCCGCAAGAGGTCGGCGGCCCGCTGGAGGATGCGCCCCCGCTCGGCGGCCGGGGTCGCCGCCCAGCCGGGCAAGGCCCGTCGGGCGGCGGCGACCGCGGCGTCGACGTCGTCGGGGCCCGCCGCGTGCACCCGGCTCAGCGGCGCGCCGGTGGCCGGATCGGTGTCGACGAACGTGCGCCCGTCGGCGGCGGGGCGGAAGGCGCCGTCGATGTAGAGCTGGAGTTCGGCGGGCGCGGCGGTCGAGGCCATCGGTCGTCTCCGGATCGTCGTGGCGCAGCATCATCGGGATGGGGGCCCGTCGGCGCAAGCCACCGGGGTCGAGGGTCGAGGGTCGAGGCCGCCCGCGACCCCCGTCCCCGTTGCCCCCCGGCCCGCGCCGTGCTTCACTGCCCCCATGTGGGACGAACGCTACGCAAAAGAAGGCCACGTCTACGGCACCGCGCCCAACGACTGGCTCGCCGCGAGCGCCTCGGCGCTGAGCTCTCCGGTCATCTGCCTCGCCGCCGGGCAGGGCCGCAACGCCGTCTGGCTGGCCGAGCAGGGCCTCGAGGTGCACGCCGTCGACGGATCGAAGGTGGGCGTCGAGCGCACCCGGGCCCTGGCCGAAGAACGGGGGGTCACGGTGCACGCGCGTCAGGCCGACCTGGCCGACTTCGACCTCGGCGAAGACCGCTGGGGCGGCGTGGTCACCATCTTCGCCCACCTGCCGCCCGACCTGCGGGCCCGCATCCACCGGGCCATCGCCCGCGGGCTGCGCGAGGGCGGCGCGCTGGTGCTCGAAGCCTACACCCCCCGCCAGCTCGGGCGGGGCACCGGCGGGCCGCCGGTGGTCGAGATGCTCTACGAGCCCGACGCCATCCGCGGCGAGCTGGCCGGCCTCGACATCCGCACCTGCCGCGAGGTGGAGCGCTCGGTGACCGAGGGCTGGGCCCACACCGGCCTCGCGTCGGTCGTGCAGCTCGTCGCCGTCCGCCCCTGACGCCCCCCGAAGCCCCCTGAAACCCCTGCCCTTGCGCCCCGCCCCGTCCTCGGGCGACCCTCGCCCATCGCGGATCGAGACGGGAGGCGCGGATGACGCCGCAGCAGGTGGTGCGGGTGCTGGCGACGGTGCAACGGCCGGATTACGACTGCCCCTGGCAGATGCAGAGCCCGACGTCGAGCACCGGATCGGGCGTGGTCATCGGCCCCGGGCGCATCCTGACCGGGGGCCACGTCGTCGCCGACGCCACGTTCGTGCAGGTGCAGACGGCGACCCACCCCCGGCGGTACGTGGCCCGGCTCGAGGCCACCGCCCACGACTGCGATCTGGCGCTGCTGACCGTCGACGACCCCGCGTTCGTGGCGGCGACCGAGGCGGCGACCATCGGCCCCCTGCCCCGCCGGCGGGACGAGGTGGTGGTCGTCGGCTTCCCGGTCGGCGGCGAAGAGGTCTCGTACACCGAGGGCGTCGTCTCCCGCATCGAGCTGAGCACCTACACCCACTCCCACCGGCGGCTGCTGGCGATCACCGTCGACGCGGCCATCAACCCCGGCAACTCGGGCGGCCCGGCCTACGACGCCGAGGGGCGGCTGGTGGGCATCGCTTTCCAGAAGCGGCGCGACGCCGACGGCATCGGCTACCTGGTGCCCAGCGTGCTGGTGAAGCGGTTCCTGGCGGCGGTCGAGCAGGGCCGCTCCACCGAGGCCCCCGCGCTCGGGCTGCGCTTGCAGACCACCGAGAACCCCACCCTGCGGGCCGCGTTGAAGCTGCCCGACGGCGTCGAGGGGGTGCGGGTGGTCGAGCTGGGCTACGGCGGATCAGCCTGGGATCGCATGGCCGTCGACGACGTGCTGGTCGCCATCGACGGACATGCCATCGCGGCCAATGGCACCATCGCATGGGCCGGCGGGCTGCGCACCGGGCTGGCGGTGGCCCTGAGCCGATCCCATGTGGGGGACACCATCAGCGTCGAAGTCATGCGACAGGGCGAGCGCATCCCGATGGATCTGACGCTGGCCCCCGACGCCTCGCTGGTGCCCCGCGACCGGCACGACGTGCGCCCGAGCTGGCTCATCTACGGGGGGCTGGTCATCCAGCCGCTGGGCCTGGACTACCTCCAGACGTGGAGCAAGCTGCGCGACGCGCCCCGGGAGCTGGTGCTGCTCTACGCCCGGGCCATGCGCAGCCGGGCCCAGCGCGAGGCGCTGGTGATCTCGAAGGTGCTCGCCCACCGGCTCAACCAGGGCTACGGCCGGTTCGAAGACCGGGTGATCGAGGCCGTGGACGGCGCCGTGCCCCGGGATCTGGCCGATCTGGCGGCCCGGCTCGACCGGGCGGAGGGCCCGATCCGCATCGAGACCACCAGCGGAGGCATGGTCGTCTTCGACGCCGACGACGTGCGGGGGGCGACCGCCGAGCTGCTCGCCCGCTATCGCATCCCCACCGATCGCTGCGACACCCTGCCCGGCGGAGACACCATCACCCGCGCAGCGCGGTGACCCCGCCGTAAGGCACCCCGGCCAGCAGCGCCATGTCCCGATCGAAGGTCGTCAGGTCGTCGAGGCAGAACCGGCCCAGGTGATCGTGCCCGCACGCCCGGGCCATCACCTGCATCAGCGCGGTCGTCGCCTCGAACCACCGGGTGAGCATCGCCGCGCTCTTCTCGATCTCGAGCCGCCGCCGCAGCCCCGGCTTCTGGGTCGCGATGCCCACCGGGCAGTTGTTGGTGTGGCACGCCCGCATGCCCAGGCAGCCGATGGCTTGCAGCGCCGAGTTGCTCACCGCCACCGCGTCGGCCCCCAGGGCGAGCGCCTTGACGAAGTGGGCGTCGACCCGCAGCCCGCCGGTGATCACGAGGCTGACCTGCCGCGCCCCGCGGGCGTCGAGGTGCCGCCGGGCCCGGGCGAGCGCGGGGATGGTCGGCACCGAGATGTTGTCCTTGAACAGGTTCGGCGCCGCGCCGGTGCCCCCGCCCCGCCCGTCGAGGATGATATAGTCCGCGCCCACCGCCAGCGCGAAGTCGACGTCCCGCTCGATGTGCTGCGCGCTCAGCTTGAACCCGATGGGCACCCCGCCGGTGACCTCGCGCACCTCGGCCGCCACCCGCCGGTAGTCATCGACGCCGTTCAGATCGGGAAACCGCGACGGGCTGATCGCCGCCGTGCCCGGCTCGAGCCCCCGGACCTCGGCGATGCGCCCCTGCACCTTGTTGCCCGGCAGGTGCCCCCCGGTGCCGGTCTTGGCCCCCTGCCCCGCCTTGAAGTGGAACGCCTGACACCGGGCGACCTTGTCCAGCGACCAGCCGAAGCGGGCCGAGGCCAGCTCGTAGAGGTAGCGGGTGCTCTCGGCCTGCTCCTCGGGCAGCATGCCGCCCTCGCCGGAGCAGATCGCGGTGCCGGCCCCCTCCGCGCCCCGGGCGAGCGCGATCTTGGCCTCGGCGCTCAGCGCCCCGAAGCTCATGTCGCTGACGAACAGCGGGATCGACAGCCGCAGAGGCTTCGCCGCCGCCGGCCCGATGACCACCTCGGTCCCCACCGGGGCGTCGTCGAGCAGCGGCATGCGGTGGAGCTGCGCGGTCACGATCTGAATGCTCTCCCACCGGGGCAGTTCGGTGAGCGGCACCCCCATCGCCGACACCGGCCCGTGGTGCCCGACCTTCGACAGCCCCTCCCGGGCCAGCCGGCGGATGTAGCCGTTGTACGGCTCCTCGGGCCCCCCGTGGGCATCGTCGTACAGCCCGAGGTAGCGCTCGCGGTCGATGGCCTGGGGCTGCTTCGCCTCGAAGGCCCGCACCGCGTCGCGGTCGACGTAGACCGCGTCGGCCTGCGCGTCGACCCGGGCGGGGAACTTGTGCAGGACCTCCGCGGGGTTGTAGGCGCTCACCCCGGTGTCGAAGCGATAATCCCAGCCGTGCACCCCGCAGATGAGATCATCGCCCTCGATGTGCCCGTCGGCCATCAGCGCGCCCCGGTGCAGGCAGCGCCCGTACAGCACCGACACCTGGTCGTCGTAGCGCACCACCACCAGATCGACGTTGCTCACCAGCGCGTAGGCCGGCGCCCGATCGGCCAGCGCGCTCCAGCGGGCGATCTTCACCTCGTGTCCCTTGCTCTCACTCATCCGGGCCTCCCCTCAGTGCGGCCGAACCGTAACACGCAGGGGGCCCTGGCCGTGATAGGCTGCCCCATCACCGACGGCCTCCGGGGGGACCCACGCGATGGCATCCGAGCGCCTGCCCGCCGCCGCCGCGCCGCCGCCCATCGTCGGGCTCGACGTGGTCGGCCGCGGGGTCCACGTCCGGCCCCGCCAGCCCTACGCCCTGCGGGCCGTGCTCTTCCCCCACGGGGCCTACCGCACCTACACCTCGCGGGAGACCGGCGAGACCTACCGGGTGCCCACCGACTACGCGATCAACGACAGCCCGCCCATGCCCGGCCGGCGGGCGCTCAACCAGGTCATCATCGAAGAGTCGTGGGGCCGCTTCGACGCCCGCATGAGCATGGACACCCGCATGACCGCCGGCACCGGGCCGGTCGCGGTGGACGTCAACGCGGGCCAGGTCTCGTCGCTGCGCCGGGAGGAGTCGGCGTACTACGCGGTGCGCTCGTCGTGCGTGCCCCTGTGGACCGTCTACCTGCCCGACCTCACCCGCCTGCCCGCCGACGCATTCGAACTGCCGGTGCCCACCCCGTTCAGCCACGCCCACCGCCGGGCCTACGCCCGATTCTTCGAGCGCTACGGGACCCACGTCGTGCGCCGGGTGTGGGTCGGGGGGCAGGCCGACCTCGTCTTCAGCGTCACGAAGTCCAGCGGCGTCGCCCAGGACCAGATCCGGCTGGCCCTCACCGCGACCTACGGCGGCAGCGCCTCGGCCGAGAGCGCCACCAGCCGCGAGGCGCTGCTGTCGAACTCGAGCTGCACCGTGCTGGGCAAGGGCGGCGACGAGCTGGCGCTGGCGGCGATGAGCTCGCTGGACGAGGCGGCCTACAACGCGTGGCTCGAGACGGTCAAAGCCAACCCCCAGGTCATCGACCTCGAGGCGCAGGGCGTCTGGACGCTGATCGACGACGCCGATCAGGCCGCCGCGCTCCAGGCGGCGTACCACGAGGCGTACACCTTCGGCGCGGTGTCGGCGGTCTTCCACCTCGACGGCCGCATCTGGTTCCTGCGGGGCGACGACCACTTCACCTACGACCTCGCCGCCGGGCGCAGCACCCGGGCCCGCCCGATGGTCGAGCGCTGGCCGGCGCTGTCCGGGACCGGCTTCGAGCGGGCCGACGCCGCCTTCGTGACCCGCGACCCCGACGACCGCCCGGTGATCCACCTCTTCCGCCGGGACACCGTGCTCGCCCTCGACCCGGACAGCGGCGCCGTGCGCGCGGGCCCCCGGGCCATCGCCGAGGCGTGGCCCGGGGTCGACTTCGAGCGCATCGACGCCGCCTTGGCGGTCGATGCCCGCACCGCCTACTTCTTCTGCGGGCAGCGCTACATCCGCTACGACCTCGAGAAGGGCCGGGCCGACGCCGACTACCCCCAGGCGGTGGCCGACCGCTGGCCGGGCCTGAACTACGAGCGCCTGGACGCCGCCATCTACTGGGGCAACGGCAAGGTCTACTTCTTCGTCGACGACCAGTACATCCGCTTCGACATGGTCACCTGCCGGGCCGATCCGGGCTTCCCCCGCTACCTCGAGGGGCGCTATGTCGAGGACTGGAGGTTCTTCGATTGAGCGCCGACGCCCCCACCCCTCGATCCGAGGAGGCCCGCCGCCTCGTCCGCCTGTACGCCTTCGGCGGCGTCGTGCCCGCCGCGATCCCCATCCCGGCCCTCGACGCGGGCCTCATCCTGGCGGTGCAGCTCAAGATGGTGCACGGCCTGGCGAAGCTCTACGGCGTGCCCTTCGAGCAGGAGCGCGCCCGCTCCCTGATCGCCGGCCTCGCCGGCGGCGCCCTGGCCGCCACCAGCGCCCTGACCGTGGCCCGCGCCGTGCCCATCGCCGGGGCCCTGGTGAGCGCGGTGACCGTCGGCGCCCTCGGCGGCGCGACCACCTGGGCCACCGGGCTGGTCTTCATGCAGCACTTCGAGACCGGCGGCACGCTGCTGACCTTCGACCCGGAGCAGGTCCGGGCCCATTACGAGGCGGTGCTGGCCCGCCGGGCGCCCGACGCCTCGGGCGCGGTGGAGGGGCCCCGCAAGCCCTGACGTGAAGGTCGGCCGCCGACCGGAGGAGATGTCTCCGCAGCCGCCGACGACCGGCCGGAGGCGGTGTCGCGCATCTGCTCGAGCCGCCGCACCCCGACCCGAGCGACCCGCGCGCGCTCGCCGACGCGCCCGACCACCGACCCGAGGTGGTCCCTCGACCTCTGCAAAGCCGCCACACCACCGGCCCGAGCGACCCGCGCGAAGCTGTCACCGCGCCCGACCACCGACCCGAGGTGGCCCCGCTCTTCTCGCTATTGGCCCACCC
>JAUHYW010000093.1 GCA_030426085.1 bacterium
GCCGCCCGCACCGCTTCGCTCGCCCGGCGCACGGCCCGCGCCGCCCGGGCGGCCGCCGCCGCCCGCTGGGCCACATCGCCCCGCCCCCCGCCGCCACCGCCGCTCGGCTCGAACCGCAGCCCCTCGTGGGCCAGCTCCACCGACTCGACCGCGATCTGGCTCTCGCCGGTCAGCTCGGCGACCTCCCACTTGCGGGGCCAGGCCCCCTCGATCTGGTAGCGCCCCAGCTCGGTCCGGCAATCGTTGTCGAGCATGATCACCGACAGCGACTTGCGCACCGAGCGCCCGTTACCCAGCCTCGAGACCAGATCGGCCCAGTCCTGGAGCGTATGCCCGAACGTGTAGCCCCGTTTCAGCGTGATCTCGCCGTATTGCCGCTGCCCGGGCAGCTTGACGGTCGCGTGGTTCCGCCCGCCCTCGACGTGGGCGACGACCTCGTGCTCCGAGGACATCCCGCTCACCCCCTGGAAGTGGGCGACGACGAGGCCGTCGATCTCGACATTGAACCGGAATGCGCCGGGTGGTGTGATGCGTGCCATGCGTCCAATCTAGCAATCTCGCCCGGTCGTCGACACCCCCGAGCCGGGGAGCGGAGAAATTTCGCGCGCCGGCCCTTGACGCTCCCTCGGCGATCCACTAGTTTCCCCGCCTGCCGACTGTTCCGGCATAGCTCAGTTGGTAGAGCAGGCGGCTGTTAACCGCCGGGTCACAGGTTCGAGTCCTGTTGCCGGAGCTTCCCGAAGGCCCGCCGTTCCCCGAACGGCGGGCCTTCTGTTTTTCGGGGCGAATACGCCCGGGCGGACATCGGGGCGCTGTCGCCATCGCACAGCGGTACAGCGCCGCCACCGCTTGACTCCCCTCGGATCACTGCGCACGATGCGGGCACCCCCGACCGCGGAGGCCGGATGCTCCGACCCACGTTTCTCGCGCTCACCGGTCTGATGGCGGTGGGCGGGCTCGCCTGCGACGACGATCCGCCGCCCGAAGCCTCGCTGGCCGAGGTGCCCCACACCCCGGCCGCCGCCTCGAGCCGCCGGCTGACGGGCGAGCAGTACGCCGCCGTCGCCCGCGACCTCTTCGGCCCCGACATCGTGCTGCCCGGCCGCCTGGAACCCGACAGCCGGGCCGGCGGGTCGCTGGCCATCGGGGCGACGGTCACCGCGGTCTCCGAGCGCGGGGTCGAGCTGTACGTCGACGCGGCCTACAGCCTCGCCGCGCAGGCCCTCGCCCCCGAGCGCCGGGCGCAGCTCGTCGACTGCGACCCGGCCGCCGAGGCCTGCGTGCGCCGGACGCTCGGCGCGCTGGGCGAGCGCGCGTGGCGCCGGCCCCTCACCGATGACGAGCTGGGCCGCCTCGCCGCCGTCGTCGACCGGGCCCGCGACGCGCTGGGGGATCCCTGGGCCGGCCTGGAGTACGGCGTCGCCGCGATCCTGCTCTCGCCGCGCTTCGTCTACCGCTTCGAGGTGCCCGCCGAGGGCGATACGCTGGGGCCGTACGCCATCGCCAGCCGGCTGGCCTTCTTCTTGTGGAATCAGGCCCCCGACGCCGCGCTGCTCGCCGCGGCCGCCGACGGCCGCCTCGACACGCCCGCGGGCCGCCGGGCCGAGGCCGAGCGGATGGCCGCCGATCCCCGCGTCCGGGCCGGAGTGCGGGCCTTCTTCGGCGACCTCTTCGCGCTCGACCGGCTGGACGCGCTGAACAAGGCGCCCGAGCTGTTCCCCCACTTCGACGACTCGGTCGCCGCCGCCGCCCGGGAAGAGACCCTGGCGGTCATCGAGCGGCTGGTGGTCGACGAGCGGGGGGACTACCGCGACATCATGACCACCCGCCGGACCGTCGTCGATCGCAAGCTGGCGTCGATCTACAACGTGCGGGCCCCGGCCCGGGACGGCTTCGGCGAGGTCGAGCTGCCCGCCGACGGGCTGCGCCGGGGGCTCTTGGGTCACGTCAGCGTGCTCGCGCTGCACAGCCACCCGGTCTCGACCTCGGCGACGCTGCGGGGCATGTTCGTGCGCGAGACGCTGCTGTGCCAGACCATCCCCGACCCGCCGTCGGGGGTCGACACCTCGATCCCCGAGCCGTCAGGCACCGCGCCCACCCTGCGCGATCGCATCGACGAGCACCTGGAGTCGCCCGCCTGCCGGGGGTGCCACCTCGTGACCGACCCCATCGGGCTGGGCCTGGAGCACTTCGACGGGCTGGGCCGCTTCCGGACGACCGACGGCGGGGCGGCCATCGACGCCAGCGGGGATCTGGACGGCGCCCCGTTCGACGATCCGCTGACTCTGGCCGACGCCATCCGCGAGCACCCCGACTTCGTGCCGTGCCTCGTCGAGCGGTTGTATCGCCACGCGCTCGGCCGGGAGCCGGCGGCCGGCGACGAAGCCCTGCTCGACGCCCTCACCGCGCGCTTCGTGGGTCGGCGACACGACGTGCTCGGGCTGATGCTCGACATCGCCGAGAGCCCGGCCTTCGCCCGCGGCGCGCTCGATGACACCGAAGAGGCCGACGCCACCCCGGAGGTGCCCTGATGGCCGTCGTGATCAAGGGCGCCCGCCGCGTCGATCGCCCGCATCGGCGCCACATCCTGCGGGGGCTGCTCGCCGGGGGTGCGGCGGTCACGGTCGGGCTGCCGGGGCTCGATCTGTTCTTGTCGGACAACGGCGACGCCCGGGCCGACGGCGGCGCCATCCCGCCCCGCTTCGGGCTGTTCTTCTGGGGCAACGGGGTGCACCCCGACGCCTGGGTGCCCGCGGGGACCGGCCCCGACTGGACGCCCTCGCCTCAGCTCGAGCCCATCGCCCACCTGCGCGAGCTGTTCACCATCGTCAGCGGGTGCGACGTCAAGGTGCCCAACCTCTACCCCCACGGGTCGGGCGAGAAGGGCATCCTCTCGGGCGCCCCGGTGAAGGTGGTGGGCGAGGTCGAGACCTTCGCCGCGCCGACCATCGACCAGATCATCGCCGCCGAGATCGGGGGCGAGACCCGGTTCGGCTCCATCGAGTTCGGCGCCGAGGGCGGCGCGCTGTCCCACACCGGGCCCAACAGCCCCAACCCGACCGAGAACTCACCCCACGCCTTGTTCGAACGCATCTTCGGCGGCGGCTTCCGAGCCCCGGGCGAGAACACCGATCCCGACCCCCGCATCGCGCTGAGGCGGTCGGTGCTCGACGCGGTGCTGGCCGACGCCGACGCGATCTCCCGGCGGCTGGGCGCCCGCGACCGCCAGCGGCTCGAGGCCCACTTCGAAGGCATCCGCACCATCGAGCGCCGGCTGGCCCGGCTGGAGGCCGACCCGCCTCAGCGGCTGGCGTGCATGCGCCCCGAGGGGCCGTCCGGGGCGTTCGACCCGGTCGAGGGGCGGGCCCAGGTCAGCCGCAAGAACCGGGTGATGTGCGACATCATCGCGATGGCGCTGGCCTGCGATCAGACCCGGGTGTTCAGCAACTTCATCACCCAGCCGGTCAACAACATCCTCTTCGAAGGGGCCACCGCCGGGCACCACCAGCTCACCCACGACGAGCCGGGCGAGCAGCCCCAGGTGCACACCATCGTGCGCCACCTCGTCGGCGAGTTCGGCTATCTGCTCGAAGCCCTGAACGGCATCCCCGAGGGGGACGGCACCGTGCTCGACAACTGCGCCATCCTCGGCACGACCGAGATCAGCTACGGGCGGACCCACAGCCTCGACGAGTTCCCCATCCTGGTCGCCGGCCGGGCGGGGGGCACCCTGCGGACCGGGCTGCACTACCGCTCGCCGGGCCGGGAGAACGCCAGCAAGGTGCACGTCACCCTCATGCGGGCGCTGGGCATCACGACCGCCGGCTTCGGCGCCGACGAGGGCTTCGCCGACGAGAGCATCGGCGCGCTGGAGGCATGATGAACGCCCGACTCCCCCTGCTGCTGCTCGGCGCCCTGATCCTGGCGGCGTGCGGCGAAGACGAGCCGGCCGAGGCGCCCCCGACGGACGAGGCCCCGGTCGAGATGGGCCCCTGCGGCCACATGGGCGAGCCGACCGTGTTCGTGCTGCGCAGCCTCGAGTTCTTCGCGGCCGAGGACGGCGTCGCCGACGGCCTCGACCTCGACGGGCAGATCAGCGAGCCGGGCGACGGCAGCGGCTGCGGCAAGCGGGACTACGTCTCGCCCGAAGGCACCCCGGGCATCGACAACCAGTTCGCCCGGCTCATGCCGGCCATCGAGGCGGTCGGCGGCGAAGGCGGCTTCGAGAGCGCCATCATGCGGGCCATCAACACCGGCGCGGTGCTCGTGACCGTCGAGCTGGCCCACCTCGACGACCCGATGGGCGATAGCTGCGTCGACGTCACCCTCGGGCGGGCGCTGGGCGCGCCGGACATCGGCAACGACGGCCTCATCGAGGCCGGCCAGACCTACGACCGGGATCACGAGGCGCCGTCGCACAGCGTCGACGGCGCCGAGATCATCGACGGCGGCTTCGAGACGGGCCCGTTCACCCTCGCGCTGCCGATGGTCGTCGACGACATCGAGCTGCTGATCACCATCCGCGACATGTACCTCCGGGGCCGCTTCACCGAAGATGGCGCGGTGCGGGGCATCTTCGCCGGCTCGATCGTGCTCGACGAGCTCACCGCCTTCATCGACCGCATCGACGAGGGCTCGTCGCTGTTCGCCGCCATGCGCAGCGTGCTGGGGGCCAACGCCGATCTGGACCCCGACGAGGACGGCCGCTGCCGGCGCATCTCCATCGCGGTGGGGGTCGAGGCGGTGCCGGCGTTCTTCTTCGACGAGGCGCCGCCCGAGACCTCGACCGAGCCGACCGAGGCGTCCGCCGAATGAGCCGGGCTCGGTGAGCCGCGTCCCCTTCACCTTCGTCAGCCGCCGCCCCGACGGGCCGCTGGACCGGCTCGTCGAGTCGATCTGGTACGCCCGGGGCCGGGTGCCCTACGCCCGGGAGCGCATCGCGCCCACCGGATCGACCGTGGCGGTGTTCGTCCTGGGCGACCCCATCTGCCAGACGCCGCGCCACGGGGCCGGCGAGCCGCTGACCACCGACCGCGGCTTCCTGCTCGGCCCGCACGACGGCCCGGTGATCAACGCGCCGCTGGGGGAGACCTTCGCGGTCGGCGTCGTGAGCACGCCGGTCGGCTGCGAAGCCCTCTTCGGGGTGCCGCCCCGCACGATCCGGGGGCGGGTGGTCGAGCTGGCGACGCGCTGGTCGGCGGCGGCAGCGCTGCGGGCCGGGCTCGTGACCGACGACGGCCCCGACGCCATGCTCGGCCGGGTGCAGCGACACCTCGAAGCCGCCCGGCCGATCCCCGGCACCGGGCGCTGCGCCACCGCGGTCGCGCTGCTGGAGGCCGATCCCACCCGGCCCATCGCCGAGATCGCCGAGGTGCTCGGCATCAGCCACGGGCACCTCGATCGCGAGTTCTCCCGCCTCGTCGGCCTGACCCCCCGCATGCTCGCCCGCCTGCTGCGCATGCGCCGGCTGCTCGACGGCCTCGACGTCACCCGCCCGATCGCCTGGGCCGACCGGGCCGCGGCCCACGGCTGGTTCGACCAGTCGCACTTCATCCGCGACTTCCGGCGCCACACCGGGGTCTCACCCACCCGCTACGTGGCCATCCAGCGGGCCACCTTCGAGCGCATGCAGGTCCCGCCCGACGGCTCGGCCGGCTTCGTGCCCGACCTCGACTGAGCGCGGCGCCGCCCGGCATGTGAAATCCGTACAAGCCGCCCCGGCCGGCGCGGCGCAGCATGGGCCCACACGACGACCGGAGCCCGCATGCCGACCGCTTTCGCCGCCGACGCCCTCATCGATCGCCCCGCCGAGCACGTCTGGCGGATCCTCACCGACTGGCCCGCCGCCCCCCGCTGGATGAACGGCGTCGACGCCATGCGCAGCGACGGCCCGACCGCCGTGGGCACCGCCCTGACCTTCGAGGCCCGGGGCAAGGCCCGCACGACCCGCATCACCGCCTGTCAGCCGATGCGCTCGGTGACCCTCACCTCGAGCCAGGGGCCGGTGATGGCCGACTACACCTACGGCATCGAGCCGGTCGACGGGGATCGGGCCCGCGTCTCGCTGGTCGCCGACTGCCGGGTCGCCGGGCCGATGCGGCTGATGGGGCCGCTGGTGCGCTACGCGATCCGCAAGGCGGACGGCGCGCAGCTCGCGGCGCTCAAGGCGGTGGTGGAAGAGGAGTGAGCGGGGCTCGCCCCGAACGGGACGCGCGCGCCGAGCGTGATGGCGCCCGGTCGGCTCAACCCTGCCAAGCCGGGATCATGCGGTATCCCAGAGCCTCGCGGACGGGTGTGAGGCGGCCCGGATCCGGACCGGCCGGTGACACCGCCCAGCGTCGGTCGATGTCGCGCAGCGAGAAGTGCGCGTCGCGGTCGGGCTCGTCCCCGGCGTCGATGAACCAGTCGAGCACAGGCACTCCACCGCCGGTGACGTCCACGACGAGGTAGTGGTCGATGCGGGCACCGCCGGGCCCCCGTGATCGAGACTGCATGTGGAAGAGATAGCGACCGGCCGCGGCGTCGGCCACCAGATGGGACGCCTTGGGGTCGATACGGAAGGCCCTCGGACTCTTGCGAAGATCATCGAAGCGGAGGTCGACCCGACCCGGTCCCCACCGGGGTGGCTCGACCGGTCTGAAGTAGAGCGGACCCTTCTGCCGCCACACAGCCTTCAACTGGCTGTGCAGATCGTCGCTGAACGACTGGTACTCGGTGTCGGGTTCGAGCTCGCCGGGGGTGCGACCGGTCACGACCAGCGTCGCGAGGGTCGCCGACTTGCTCCCGAGGTTCCAGACCGCGCCGTGCCCCTTCGCGGTCCAGGAGCGGCCCTTGGCGTCGAGCATGCTCACGTTGATCGGAAACATGTCGCCATCGCTCGAGACCTGCGCCACCGCGTCACCGTTCGGTGTCTGGAGCGCGGCCGTGAGGATGGCGACGATGGCCAGCAGCAACCAGCGCTCCGGGGAACGCCTCACCCGCCCGGCGGTGGTGTGGCAGCCCGGCACGGCGACCCGCCTGCCCGCCGTGGTCTTTCGAGACCGTGCCAGTCCCCTCGAGCGCGTTCTCGCCGGGCCTTCACAGCCTAACTCGACCGCCTCAGGAGACAAAGTTCCTCCCGATCGCATCGGCATTTCCTTCCCCTCGCCCCACCTTGATGAGAGGCGCAACTCGCCTCGAAAACAGATGATGAGAGGGACACCCGACCGCCCGCCCCCGACATGGCCGGGGTATCTCAATTCGGAGCACGTCGCGTGCCCCCTGGTGCCATTTCATGGCACCATCTCCTGAAGACGAGGTTAGGCCATGCCATCTGGCAGATCAACCCCAATTCTGACTTCTCCGGCGTTTATTCCTGCGATATGACAACTCGCGCCGGCCGGCTGCCAGTGAGGGTCACCCACACACAGTAGAGGTGGGCGCAAGTCCGGATGTCAGTATGCCTGATGCGCGCTTCGCTCACGGATATCGGACGCGCCCGGCGCGCATTCAATCGAGCCCGATCGATCGCACGAGCCGGATCCCGGCCGTCGTCGGCCAGCGCTCGGCGGGGTCGGCGTATCGGTTCGCCACCCGCATGTGGCGCCGAGGCGTGGAGAACGCGGCGCCCCGGATCACCATCAACGTGTCGGGCGCCGGCAGATCGCCGGTGAGCGGCAGCAGCCGATGACTGTCGGGGCCGCCCTCGTCCAGCCGCGGGCCCCCGCGGCGCCACGGCTCGTGGCACCACGTCCGCATGTTGCCCCCCAGCCCCTCGACCCCATATGGGCTGACGTCAGCCGGGAAGCGGTCGGGGTAGGCGTCGACCGCCAGCACCGCCGCCAGGCGACCCTGGCTGTTCACCACGTTGCCGAACGACTCGTCCGCTCGGTGCCCCCAGGGGCAGGCCCGGCCGTCCACGCCCCGGGCGGCCTTCTCCCACTCCAGCTCACGGGGCAGCCGCCAGGGCAGGCCCGCGCGGGCGGCGCAGTGCGCGGCGAAGGCGTGGGCCCCGTACCAGTTCACGTTGGCCACCGGGTGCGCCCGGTCGATCTCGCTGCCCGCCGGCAGGATCCACCGACCCGCGGCATCCTGCTCGTAGAGCGAGGCCGGCTGTCGCCCGGAGAGCGCCTGGAGCCCGCGGGGCACGTAGCGCTCGGCCTCGTCGCCGCGGCCGTCGGCGACGAGCGCCGCCAGGAAGTCGAGGTAGGCCCCGTGGGTGACGGGGCGCTGCTGCATGACGAAGGCGTCGAGGTGGACCACCTGGCGGGGCATGCCGTCGACCACTTCTTCGCCGCCACCAGCGATGAAGGGCCCCGCCGGCACGTAGATCTCGCCCGGACGCAGACCGCCGAGCGGGGCGTCATCGAGGTGCACCCGGCGCCCCCCGGCCGAGCCATTGCGCCGGATCCGCAGCGGCCAGCGGGCCGTCGCGCCGTCCGGCCCGCGCCAGGTCACCCGGTAGTCGCCCCGGGCCAGATCGAGCGTCGCCCGCCCGGGGCCCCGCAGCTCGATCGCTTCGCCGTCGACGAGCAGCCGCCGGCGCTCGACCACCCGGGCCACGCTCACCTGGGCGTCGGCCCGGCTCCACTCGAAGGTCACCCGGAGGTGGGGCGCGAGCGCCGCCTGCACCCGGGGGTCGTCGGCGTAGACCGCGAGCTGGGACTCGAGCCGGGCGATCGTGTCCCGGTCTTCGGCCTCGTCGGCCTCGGCCAGCCACACCAGGAAGGCATCGACGAGGCGCTGGCGGGCCTCGGGCACCGTCCCGATGAGATCGTGCAGCGCGCCCAGCCACCGGCCCTCGAGGCGCCGGGCCTCCTCCCGCAGCCCGCGGGCGCGATCTTCGTCGGCCCACGGCTCCTCCTTGAGGTGGGCCGGATCCCACGGGTGCAGCCGCCCCAACGCCTCCCGCGCGCTGCGGCGGATGCGATCGGCCTGGGCCTGCTTGCGGTGGGCCTGGGCCCGGGCCTCCTCGGCCAGAGCCAGCCGGCGCCGACCCTCCACCGCTTCGCACCACCCGTCCACCGCGCGCACGACCTCGGCCGCGGGGGGCGGCGCGCCGTCACAGAGCGACCGGGCCAGCGCCATCAGCGTCCCGATGGCCTCGTCGACCCCGGTGCGGGCGGCGGCGCACACCGCCGGGGCGGGGTGCATGCCGGCGGTGCGGTCGGTCAGCGGCGGGAGGTGCTCGGCCACCCCCTGCACGAGGCGCCCGAAGCCGGCCATGTCCTGCGCGGCGCTGGCCTCGGGCGCGTCGTCGTCCCGCCGGGTCGCGAGCGTCCACCCCCCGAGCAGCGCCCGCCCCCCGGCGATGCTGATGCGATCGGGGTGCACCGCGCGGTGCACGATGCTGCGGCCGTGGGCGTAGGCCAGGGCTTCGGCGAGCCCGCTCAGGCCATTGCCCAGGGTGATCAGGGCCTCGAAGGGATCGCGGGTCTCGTCCACCAGCGCGGCCAGCGCCGCCTCGAGCGTGCGGGCGTCTTCGTGTCGGTCGACCACCTGCCAGTAGCAGCCACCGTGGTCCCGCCCCCGGGCCCGGACGGGGATGATGCGGTCGTGGCACAGCCCGAGGTCGAGCGCGCTCCAACGGGTGCCGGGGAAGGCCGCGTCGATCGCCGCGGTGCGCGCGGCGTCGAAGCGCTCGACCACCACCTGCATCGGACGACCGGCCGGATCGAGGCGGCGGTTGTCGGTGGCGAGGTGTCGGGCGCAGCCGCCCCGGTCGTCGATCACCGGGCCGAGGACGAAGCGCCGGCCCAGCCGGGAGCCGTCGTCGTTCAGCGCGTCGGACAGCTCCTGGATGAAGTGCCGCACGCTGGCGTGGCGCATGTCGGGGTCGACGGCGGTGGCCCGCTCGAGGATCGCCTGCACGTCGCTGGCGCAGCGCAGGGCGACGTCGCCCACTCCGGTCATCACCGCGTGGGCCCAGCGGCTGCCGAGGGCCTCGGGGTCGAGATCGGGGTGCTGCTCGGCGAACAGGATGTACTGCGCCGAGCGTCCGAGCCCGAAGATATCCGACCGGTGGTCGGCCTGCCGCAGATCGGCGAGCGCCTCGGGGGCGGCGAAGGCCACCGAGGCCAGCCGGCCGGTGGCCTCGCTCGCGCCGGGGTGGTGCAGCAGATCGAAGTCGGCCAGCCGCGGCCGCCCATCGGCCCCGAGCAGGATGTTCTCCGGCTTGACGTCCCGGTGCCACACCTCGTGGGCGTGGCTCGCCGCGAGCCCCTCGGCGGCGCCGATCAGCGCGTCGAGCGCGGCCCGGCCGACGAGCCGCCGCTCGGAGACGGCCCGATGCAGGTCACCGCCCGGAAGGTACTCCATCCAGTAGTAGAACGGGGTCGCGTCATCGTCCGGGGAGCACGAGTCGAACACCCGCACCAGGTTGGGGTGGCTCATGCGATACAGGTGCCGGGCGCCCCGGATGAGGCGCTTGCGGCCGGCGTCGTCGAGCGGGTGCTTGTGGATCTTGAGGGCGACCTCCTGGCTCTCGTGGCGGGTGTCGGTCGCCCGCCACACCAGCGAGAACAGGCTGTCGGAGAGCACCTCGATCAGTTCGAAGCGGTCCTCGAAGACGACCCCCGGGCTGAAGCGGCTCGGCTCGATGGGGCGGGGCGCGTCCGAGGCTGCCTCGAAGCGATCGAACCACGCATCGTATGCCATTGCGCGGTATGTGTGTAATTGGAGGTTGTCGGTGGGATCGGGCACCCGATCGATCATCGCCGTCAGCACCCCCACGATGGAGGGCGGCGGGCCCCAGTGGGCGTTGAGGGCGATCACATCGGCGTGGAACTGGTCCCGGGGGCGATCGTGGCGGGCCAGCGTGCTGCGCAGGGCCGGAGAGAGCGAGGCGAGGATGAGCTCCCGACGGCCGGGGGCGAGCAGATCCCAGCGCGCCGCGATCTCCACCATCGCATCGAGAGCATCCAGCGGTAACGCCCCGCCCATGTCGACCCCGTCTCGCCTGGCAAACTGTCACCTCATCGTCGACATGGTGCCATCGATCCGGCCGTCGTCCAAGGGAAAATTCGACGCCCGGGAGCGAAATACACATGTAATGGGGTGCCATGGACGGAGGTGTTATGCACCCCCGACCTCCCGACGCTCGACCTCGTGATGCTCGGCGCAGGTGGCTTCGATCTCGACGGTGCGATCGAGCAGCAGCGGCGAGGCCCCGTCCGGCAGGCAGATGTGTTGCTGACAGGTGTAGCCCTCCCGACACCCGGCGGTCGCGTCGCAGGTGCGATACCACGCCTCCAGCTCGACCCCGTCCCGCTCGGTCTCGACGAGCGCCATCGTCTCCGGCGGCTCCACGCCGCCCGCCACGTCGATGGCGCCCCCGTCGAGCACGCAATAACCCCCGGGCAGCGGGCCGTCAAGGTCGGCGAGCAGGCAGGTGCCCCCAGGGCCGCAGGCCGGATCGCCCTCGCCGGTGCACGCCGCGCCCACCCGCACCTCATAGGTCTCGTCGAGCGGGTATTCCGGCAGGGGCACGCCGCAGCGCAGGGGCAGCTCGACGAGGCCGTAGCCCGGGGTGACCGGGCGGGCGAGCGGGGTGGCGTCGGCGGCGAGGGATCCCCGGGCGTAATACACGAGCTGCGAGGGGCCGCCGCCGACCAGCTCGCCGACGTCGAAGCGGGCGTCGCCGTCGCGATCCTCGTAGACCAGCAGCACGCCGTAGCTCAGGCCGTCGGCGGTGGTGTGCACGTCGGCGGGCGGCGCGGCGAAGACGTTGAGGTCGAAGTACCCCGGGAAGCGCACGGCGACGGCGATGGACGCCTGCTCGACCAGCGCCGCGTCGGGGGCGATGCCTTCGATGCGATCGAAGCCTTCGATGACGGTGCTCTCGGTGCCGGGCACCCGCTGGGCGGTGGGGTCGTATGGCAGCCAGAAGACGCCCGCCCGCAGGGCGAAGACATAGACCGGCTCGGCGCCGCTGCTGGCGAGCTGGCCCGAGTAGGCGAACAGCGGCTCGCCCCGGTAGCGCGCGTCGAGCAGCCCGTCGCCGCAGCCCCCGAGGGACGCAGCGAGGAGCAGCGCGAGCGACGCGCGCCGGGTGGCATGGATCGAGCTGCGCGCCATCAGAACCGCACCCCCGGGCCGAGCGCGCCGAAGGCGCCGAAGCGGGTGTCCACCCGATCGCCGATCCGCGCGCCGTTGTCGATGCGGGCCACCCGGACGAGCTGGGTCACCGGGCCGCCCTCGAGCCGCAGGTAGACGCGCTCGCCGAGGTTCGCCTCGATCAGCACCAGCCCCGACAGCGCCAGCCCCCACGAGGCGGGGGTCGGGGCGCCAGCCTGCTCGACGTCCTGAGTCCGGTGCACCCCCTCGACGAGCAGCCCCAGGCCGGCGCTGAAGCCCGGTCGGTCGAGTATGCGGGCGATGCTCAGCCCCATGGCGTAGCTGCGCACCACGCCGTCGAGCCCTTCCGTGGCCCGGCTGTGCCCGAAGCGGGCCCGCACGCCGAGGGTCGCCCAGGGCAGCGTCAGGTCGTAGCCCAACCCGGCCCCGGCGGTGAGGCGGTGGCCATCGAGCACCGGGCCGTGCACCGTGCCCCCGGCGTAGAGCCCGTGGGCCGCGCCGTCCCCGCCCTTGCGCACCAGCCGGGCGTAGGCCACCCGCCGCCCGGCGCGCTCGGCGAGGCCCACCGAGGCGCCGGCCTCCACCTCGACCCGATACTCTTCGTAATGATCGGGGAAGCGGGCCTGCACGAAGTAGTCCCCGGCGGGCAGGCTGATGGGCGTGCTCGGTCGATCGGTGGTCAGCTCGGCCCGCAGCGGGCCGTCGTCGGCGCCGTCCCGCACCAGGAAGGTCGTCGCCGCGTGCAGCACCAGCCGCCCGGTGTCGCGCACGCCGTCCAGCCGGGTCATCACGAAGTCGCCCCGCCCCTTGATGTCATAGGCATACGTCGGGTGCTGGAGCTGGCGGGTGCGACCGCTCGAAGCCAGCGTGCGCCGCGCCGCATAGGCATAGGCTTCGCTCAGGGTCACCCGGGCGTCGCCGTCCTCGTCCCCCGCCCCGACGAGCCCGGCGACGAGGTGGTGGGTGAAGAACGACCCCCCCAGCCGCTCGGACTCATGGCTGTCTTCGCCGGCCGCCGAGCTGGTCATGATGGCCAGCCCCTCGACCTCGATGCGGTCGTCCAGCTCGATGTCGAACGCCTCGTCGACCACCCGGGCGCCCTTCACCCGGGTCGCCCCGCCCGAGCGGCAGCCGTCGAGGACCAGGGCCCGCACCCGGGCCGGCGAGCCGGCGACGATGGCCTGGAGCTCGTCGTACTTCAGCGTCGTGCCCGCCAGGTGCAGCCCCTCGGCGTCGGCGTGGCCCGAGTAGTACACGATCAGCGCGGTGTCGTCGGCCCCGTCGCGGCGGATGCGGGCGTTGAGGGCGTGCAGCGTCGCCCGCACCGCCTCGGCCTGCTCGCCGCGCACCTCGATGTAGTCGCTCGGCGCCACCCCGCCCAGCCGGCGCATCACCCCGCCGAAGCGCTCGGCGTCCCGCTCGGCGTAGCGCAGCGACAGCTCGCCGGGCAGGCCGTGGTTGTTGCCGATGGCCACGACCACCGTGCGGGCCGCGGCCGGGGTCACCAAGAGCGCGCCGGCCGCGATCACGAGGCTCGCGAGCGCCCGGCGCATCACGGCTTCGATCGCTTTTCGAGGGTGAAGCCGGCCGTGCGGCAGGCGGCGTCGGCGGTCGCGAGGCCCGCGTTGGTCGGTTTGAGCTGCTTCGAAGCGAACGCCTGAGGGCACCACACGAGCCAGATGCGCTCCTGCCCGACCGAGTCGTCGAGCACCGCCGAGCCGGGCAGCGAGCGATCGTCGCGCAGGGTGCCGTGGGCCGCGACCGAGCGCCCGTCGGCGGGGAAGTACGGGAAGAGCTGCCCCCCGGCCTCGACCCCGACGACCATGACGTGGCCCGGCCCTTCGGGCAGGTTGTCGACGACGAAGCGCAGGCGGTCGCCGGCGGTCGCGCTGTCGCCCGAGACGAGCGCGGTGACCGCGTCGCCCCGGGCCCGGAAGACCTCCAGCGCGAGGGCGCCCTTGGTGAGCACGACGTCGCCCGGATCCTCGACCCCGGGCCGGGCGAGGAAGACGACCGCCGCCGCCGCCGCCGCGAGGGCGAGGCCGCCGAAGAGCCACTGCCCCAGCGAGAAGCGGCGCCGGGGGGCCGGCCGGGGGGCGTCGGCCGCCGCCTCGGTCCCGCTCCGGGCCTCGGCGGCGTCGAGCCCCTGGCGGATGCGGGCCAGCATCGCCTGGGGCCGGGCCTGGGGCATCGCGTCGAAGCCGGCGCGCCGGGCCTCCACGAGCGCGGCGTTGGCCGGATCGGCCGCCATCCACGCCTCGACCGCGGCCGCCTCTTCGGGGTCGGCGTCGCCGGTGACGTAGGCGTCGAGGGTCAGCTCCGAGGGGCCCTCGGCGATGCGCGGATCGAACGGATCGTTCATGGTGAGTACCTCGCTGCTGACCTTTGAACCCGCCAGTTCGGTATCCGGGCAGATTTTTCTGCGGGGTTCGTGCGAATTCTGCGCGGCGCCCGGATCACGGCCGCCTCGGCTCCCCGGCGGGGGCGTCCGCGAGGCGCGCGCGGGCCCAGCGGGTGAAGCGATCGCAGAGGTTGCCCACCGTGCGCCGGGAGACGCCGAGCACCCGGGCCGCCTCGGCGTGGCTCATGCCGTCGATGTAGACCGCCACCGCCGCCCGGGCCTGCTGCGCGTCGGCCTCGGCGAGCAGCCCCCGCAGCACGGTCATCTTCTGCGGGTCGCGGGCGACGCTGGTCGGGGCGACCTCGGCCTTGCGCGCGTCGAGCAACGCCCGGCGGCGCTTCGAGTCGCGGATCATGTTGAGGCAGTAGTTGGTCGTGATCCGATACAGCCAGGTCGACGGGCGGGCCTCGGCCACGAAGCGATCACCGGCCTTCATCGCCCGGATGAAGACCTCCTGCGTCGCCTCTTCGGCGGCGTGGGGGTTGCCGAGGATCTGGAGGGCCCGCCGGTAGACCATCGGGCCGTACTGGCGGAAGAGCGTGTCGAGGTCCACGTCGAGGGGCATACACTCACCGGCCCGCCGGGCGGGCGCGCGTCCTGAACAGCCTCGGACTGTAGCACGACCGACGCCCGGGTCGAACGGCGCGGGCGAGGCGGGCCCGGCCAGGAAAA
Organism: bacterium; assembly: GCA_030426085.1. Taxonomy (GTDB): domain Bacteria; phylum Myxococcota_A; class Bradymonadia; order UBA7976; family UBA1532; genus JACKDM01. Next base: position 15,128 of record JAUHYW010000093.1, read on the forward strand.
CCGGCACCCGGTTGCCCGTTCTCCGCGGTCGGCGGGTTCCACGGACGAGAGCGCTCTGCGCGCCGCCCGAGGAGGCTGCCCCGTGTCCCCCCTGCCCGCCGCCGACATCCGGATCGATATTGCCCCGGCCCCGAGCGCGCCCCACCCGCCGCACCGCCGCCGGATCCGGCTCGGGCGGGTGCTGTGGGCCGCCTTCGGGGTCGCGGCGATCGGGGTCGCGGTGGGCACCATCGCGCTCGGCTGGGGCTACTACGCGCTGCCGGCAGTCGCCCGCCCGTGGGATCCGCTGCACGATACGCTCGGCGCCGGCGGCGAGTGGGGCCACGCGCTGGGCATGGTCGGATCGGGGCTGATGCTGGGCAACCTGCTCTACCTCGTGCGCCGCCGCTGGGCCCGCTTCGGCCGGCTGGGATCGGTGCAGGCGTGGCTCGCCTTCCACGTCGCGGCGGGCACCGGCGGGGTGGCGCTGGTGCTGGCCCACAGCGGCGGCGACTTCACCAACCCCATCGCCCGGGTCTCGACGATCGCCGCGGTCGTGGTGCTGGTGACCGGGGTGCTCGGGCGCTGGATCTACGGCCAGGTGTCCCGGGGCGACGACGGCGAGGCGGCCTCCGAAGGCGAGCTCGTCGGGCGGCTGCGGGCGGCGCTGCACGGGCTCGACCCCCGGCTGTGGGACGCCTCCGAGGCGACCCACGCGGCGCTCTCGGGGCTGCTGCCGCCCCCGGTGACCGGCCCTTGGGCCGCCGCCCGCATGCTGCCGGCCAGCCCCGTCGTCGCGCTGCGGCTGGCGGTGGTCGGGCGCCGCCTGCGCCGCCGGCTGACCGCCGAGCTGGGCCCGACCGACGCCCGAGCGGTGATGGCCGCCGCCCGCGCCGCCGTCGCCTATCGCCGGGCCGCCCGCCGCCAGCAGGGGTTCAAGGCCCTCATCGGGAGCTGGCGCAGCGTGCACCGCATCGCCACCTTCGTCCTCATCCTGACCCTCGTGGCCCACGTGGTGACGCTGTACGTCGTGGGGGGTGTGTGATGGCGCCGCGCGCCCCGTGGCCGGCGCTGGCGCTGGCGCTGCTCGTCGGCGCGCCCGCTGGAGCCCAGGTCCTGTCGCCGGGCCCGCTGGCGACGCCCCACGCCGACATCGACAGCGATGACGACTGCATGAAGTGCCACACCCGGGGCGAGGGCGTGCCCGACCGGCTGTGCCGCGACTGCCATACGCTCATCGACCAGCGCATCGCCCAGCGGCGGGGCTACCACGGCCGGGCGATCGGCGGGCGGACCTGCGCCGACTGCCACAAAGATCACCGGGGGCGGGGCGCGGCCCTCATCCGCTGGCCGGGCGGGCGGCCGGAGCGGTTCTCCCACGTCCTCACCGGCTACCGCCTCGACGGGGCCCACGCCGAGGTGGGCTGCCGGGACTGCCACACCCGCGCCCGCATCACCGAGCCCGAAGCCCGCGAGATCGACGGCACCTGGCTCGGCCTGCCCGACACCTGCGGCGAGTGCCACCACAGCGACGACCCCCACGACGGCGAGTTCGCCGGGCGGGCGTGCACCGAGTGCCACGGGCAGGTGCGGTGGTCCGAGCTGGATCGCTTCGATCACGACCGCGCCCGCTTCCCGCTCGTCGGGCAGCACGCCGAGGTCGCCTGCGGCGACTGCCACACACAGCCGCGCTACACCGGCACCGCCACCGAGTGCGTCGACTGCCACCAGTCCCCGCACCCGGCCGAGGCCCGGTTCGGCGCGGACTGCGCGAGCTGCCACACGGCGCGCGGCTGGCAGCGCGTGATCTACCCCCGCGCCGACCACCGGTTCTTCCCGCTCGAAGGGGGCCACGCCCTCGACGACTGCGGCGCGTGCCATGGCGAGAAGGGCAACGCCGCCCCCAGCCCGGCCTGCGGGCGCTGCCACGAGGACGTGCACGACGACCGCTTCGGGGCCCGGTGCCAGAGCTGCCACGACATCGTCGACTGGCGCAACGTGCGCCGGGACGCCTTCGACCACAGCCGCACCGCGTTCCCTCTGAAGGGGCTGCACGTCGCGGTGACGTGCGACGACTGCCACCCCCGAGGCAAGCTGAAGCCCATCGCCCACGATCGCTGCCTGGACTGCCACGCCGACCCTCACGAGGGCGAGGTGGGCGCCGACTGCGAGGGCTGCCACGTCGAGCAGGGGTTCCGCCCGGCGACCTGGCCTATCGCGAAGCACACGACGTTTGCTCTCGGCGGGGCGCATCGAGCGACGGCGTGCGACGACTGCCACCGGATCGAGGACGCGTGGCGCTTCCGCAAGGGCGTCGTCGAGTGCCATGAGTGCCATGAGGACCGCCACGGGGGGCAGTTCGGTGAGCGGGCGTGCACGACGTGCCACGTCGACACCCACTGGCGGCCGGCGTCGGCGTTCGATCACGCCGCGGTGTGGGCCCTCGAAGGCCAGCACGCCGAGGCCGCCTGCGGACACTGCCACGCGGGCGGGCGCTACGCCGAGACGCCCCGGGCGTGTGACGACTGCCACGGCGGGCCGCACCTGGGGCAGTTCGCGGCGACCTCGCCCCGGCTCGACTGCGCCGACTGCCACACGCCGGCCGGCTGGAGCGGGACCTACGATCACACCCGCGCCTGGCCGCTCGACGGGGCCCACGCCGACGCCGAGTGTGACGCGTGCCACAAAGAGGTCGCGGTGGCCGACGGGCGCATGACCGTGCGCTGGCGGCTCGGCTTCACCGACTGCGCCCGGTGTCACTCGAGCCCCCACCGGGGATCCGACGCGGGAGGCGACCGATGATCCAGGCGTTGTTGGTGGCCCTCTGCGCCGGCCCGCCCCTGCTGGCGGTGCCTCGGGGCGGCGCGGTCTTCGAGAAGTGCGACATGTGCCACGTCGCGACCGACTGGCACACGATGCAGAGCGGGGCCGAGGGCTTCGATCACGATCCGACCGGCTTCCCGCTGCGGGGATCTCATCGGGGCGCGACCTGCACCGACTGCCACGCGGATCGCCCGCTGCGGGACGGCGCCTGCAACGGCTGCCACACCGACCCCCACCGGGGCGAGAACCGCGGCGGGTGCGACGACTGCCACGGCACGCTCGGCTGGGCCATCCCCCGGGCCCGGGCCGATCACCGCCGGCTGCGCCTGCCGCTCGTCGGGCGCCACGCCGGCGTGCCTTGCGCCGACTGCCACCCCAGCGCGATCGGCGATACGTACCGGGCGGTGGCCGACGACTGCGAGAGCTGCCACCGGGTGCAGGCGCTGTCCCCGGCGGTGCACCCGCCGCACGCCGGCTTCACCGCGACCTGCGACGCCTGCCACACGCCCTACGGCTGGCGCCCGGCCCGGGTGGCCCACGACCGCTTCTGGCCGCTGACCGGAGCCCACGCCGCGGCCGACTGCGGCGGGTGCCACACCGGCGGGCGCTACGGGGGCACGCCCACCGACTGCCAGAGCTGCCACGCCGCCGACTTCGCCGAGGGCCACCGGCCGGGCGAGTCGACCGCCTGCGCCGACTGCCACTCCACCCGGGCCTGGCTGCCGGCGAAGATGATCGACCACGATCGGTTCTTCCCCCTGCCCCACGAAGGCATCCGCGACTGCGGCGACTGCGCCCCCGACGGCACCGATCGCTTCACCTGCATGTCGTGCCACACCCACTCGCGGGATCGGATGGCCCGGGAGCACGACGACGTGCGGGGCTACGCCTTCGTGGCGACCGACTGCCTGCGCTGCCACCCTCGGGGAGACGACTGATGAGACGCCCCCTGCTCGCCGGCCTCGCGCTGGCCCTGATCGCCTGCCAGAGCCCGCGGCACGAGAGCGTCGTGTTCGGCGGCGAGGACGGCACCTGCGACGACTGCCACCTCGCCGAGTACCAGACGTCGGCCTTCGACCACGGCTCGGTGGGCTACGGCCCCGGCTGCGCCGAGTGCCACCTCGAGACCACCTGGAGCCCCATCTTCGAGCCCGAGCACGACCGCTTCTTCCAGCTCCTGGGCCGGCACGCCGCCGCGCAGTGTCGGAGCTGCCACGCGCCAGGGCGGGCCGACCCCCAGCCGAGCGACTGCGTCGGGTGCCACGCGGCGGACGCGGCGACGGCCGAGCCGAGCCACGACGGCTTCCCCCGAGCGTGCGGGGACTGCCACGGCGACGCCGCCTGGACCCCGGCGGCGTTCGGCGACCACGATCGCTGGTGGCCGCTGGACGGGGCCCACGCGCAGACCGCGTGCGGGGGCTGCCACGTGGACGAGGTCTACGAAGGCACCCCCCGAGACTGCGTCGGTTGCCACGCCGCCGATCGGGACGCGGCGCGGCCGACCCATGTGCGGTTCGACGACACCTGCACCGCGTGCCACACCCAGGTCGCGTTCAGCCCGGCGACCTACGACCACCGGCGGTTCAGAGTGCCGCACGAGGGCGTGCGGCGGTGCCTCGACTGCCACACCGACCCGCTGGACTACAGCCGCGTCGGCTGCACGCGCTGCCACGAGCACCGGCGCAGCGAGGTCGACCCCGAGCACCGCGGCATCCGCGACTATCGCTACGCCGACGCCGCCTGCCTCGACTGCCACCCCGACGGGAGGGACTGAGCCATGGGCCCGATCACGGTCATCCTGGCGGCGGTCGTCACCTACGTCGCGCCGGACGGGGTCTACCTCGACGAAGGCGCCGTCGACGGGGTGCGCGAGGGCGACGTCGTGCAGATCGGCGACACCCGGCTGACGGTCATCGCCGTCTCGCCCGAGCAGGCGCGGACCGACCCCCCGCCGAACCCCTTCGCGCTGCGCATCGGCGCCGAGGCCCGCATCCAGAGGACCGGCGCGGTCGCCCCGCCGGCAGCCGATCCCGGCCCGCGCAAGGCCACGCCGCCGGCGATCGACGCGGGGGCCGCCGCCGGCTGGTGGCCCGCGGCGGGCGACGGCTGGGTCGAACCCCGGCCCCTGCCCGACGGGTCCCGCGCCGCCCCCGAGAGCGCCGACCGGGTCTTCGGCGTCCTGGGGATGGGCGGCCGACTGATCGACTACGGCGAGGCGACGTGGCGCGCCGAGGCCCACACCCGGCTGGCCATCGACGACGGGCGCCTCTGGTATCGCCACGACGCCCGGCTGCACCTCGATCGCCACGGCGGGCGCCACCCCCAGGCGCCGCTCGAGGTCCGCCGCCTGGAGGCCGGCTGGCGCGACGCGGGCTGGGGGCTGCGCGGGGGGCGCATGGTGCTGGCCGATCCGCTGGCAGCGGCCTCGCTCGACGGGGCCGCGCTCACCATCCGCGACGTGGGCCTCGACACCGTCCGGCTCTTCGCCGGGCTGGCCCCCCACCCCTTCGACCTCGACCCCGAGAGCCGCAACCCCCAGGTCGGCGTGTCGACGGCCAAGCGGGTGGACTTCGGGGGCGACGGCGACGGGCTCACCGTCCGGGCGACGGCGCTGGTGAGCGGCTTCGACGGCGCGCTCGACCGGGCCGCGCTGGCGCCGGATCTGACGCTCTACGCCGGCCCGGTGCGGGTGCTGGCCCGGGCCGAGCTCGACACCCACCCCGACCGCACGCGGCAGGGCCCGGTGCAGGCGACCCGGCTGTACGGCGCGGTGCGGGTCGAGCTGACCGACGGGCTCGACGCCCAGGCCCGCTACGATCGCTACGCCCCGCCCGACACCCCCTCGACCGCCGCGCTGGGGCCCGTCGCGAGCACGCACCGCCAGACGGGCTACGCCGATCTGCGGCTCGACGGCGGATCGCTCGGCGTCACCCGGATCTCGGCGGCGATCATGGACGGCGCCGACGGCCCGCTGGTGGTCCCCGGCCTCGACTACTGGGTGGCGCTGAGCGAGCACCTCGATCTGTCGCTGGGGGCCTTCGACCGGCGCGACGGGCGGCTGCACATCGTGCACGGGCGGGCCTCGGCGACGCTGCGGTGGGATGCCCCGTGGCCGATCAGCCTCGACCTCGGCGCCCGGGTGCGCGACGTGGGGCACGCCGATCGGGCCGAGCTCGATCACACGACGCTGACCGGCGAGATCGGGCTGTGGATGGCGACCCCGGCCGGGCTCGACCTGCGGCTGGCCGCCGAGCGCAGCGCCGAGGCCCGGGTCGGCGACGGGGCGGTGGCGCCGGCGACCATCGTCTTCGCCGATCTGCGGTGGCGCTTCGGCCGCTGAGCCGACCCGGCGAGCGGGGGCCCGGCTTGCCCATTGACTCCCCCGCCCCGGACGTGCGACACGACCGGCTCGGTCATCGCGAGAGAGTGCCGTGCGCCGGTTTGCTTCCGCCATCATCGCCTTCGCCCTCGCCGCGCCGCTGGTGGCCCAGGCCCAGCCCCGGGCCCACCGCGAGCAGCGGGTCGGGCTGGCCATCGCGCCGCTGAAGCTGCTCCAGCCGGTGGGCGAGCTTCAGGTCGAGGTGCTGCTGTCCGAGACCTTCTCGGCGGTGGCCATCGCCGGCTTCGGCCAGACCACCGTCGAAGACAGCGACCCCTTCACCACGATCATCGGCGGGCTCCAGCTCCGGGCGTACTTCCACGGCAGCTCCGAAGAGGGCGGGTTCGTCACGCTCGAAGGGCGCTACGTCTCCCAGTCGGGGCCGGGCACCGGCTACGGCATCTCGGCCGGGCCGACCCTGGGCTACAAGTGGGCCTGGGAGAACGTCTTCATCGACCTCAACGGCGGCCTCGGCTTCCACTACCTGTCGGCCGAGTCGACCCGGGACGGCGTCACCGCCACGGCCACCGAGGTCGATGCGGTGCCCCTGCTCAACTTCACGGTCGGCTGGGGCCTCTGAGCCGGTGCGCGGCGGGCATCCCGACGCCGTCGTCGCGGCCCTGGGGCTCGAGGCCCACCCCGAGGGCGGCTGGTTCCGGGAGATCTACCGCGGCCCGGCCGGGCCCGACGGGCGGGCGGCCTCCACCGCCATCTACTTCATGCTGAAGCGCGGCGAGCGATCCCACTGGCATCGCATCCTGGACGCCGACGAGGTGTGGCATCACTACGCGGGCGCCCCGCTGACGCTCGAAATGGTCCCGGGCGATGGCATGCGTGGCTCCGGCGACACCCCCGAGAGCATCACCCGCCACCGGCTGGGGCCCGACGTGCTCGGCGGCGAGCAGCCGTACGCCGTGGTGCCGGCCGGGGCGTGGCAGTCGGCGCGCTCGCTCGGCGCGTGGACGCTCTGCGGCTGCACCGTGGCCCCTGGCTTCGAGTTCGCCGGCTTCGAACTGGCCCCGCCCGGCTGGGCCCCGTCCGGCCCGACGCCGCGCCGGTGAGCGGGCCCATCCTCGCCGTCGACGCCCAATACGACGACGCGCGAGGCACCGCCCGGGTCGGCGCGCTGTGGTTCGCCGACTGGCCCGACCCCGATCCGTGCCACGAGGCGGCGTTCGAAGTGGATGCCATCGCGCCCTATGAGCCGGGCCACTTCTACCTGCGCGAGCTGCCGTGCATCGAAGAGGCGCTGACCCGCGGCCCCCCGGCGCGGTTGGTGCTCGTGGACGGCTACGTCGACCTGGGCCCGGCGCGCCCCGGGCTCGGGCGGCACGTGCACGCGCTGTGCGGGCTGCCGGTCGTCGGGGTGGCCAAGAGCCGGTTCCACGACGCCGAGGCCATCGAGGTCCTGCGGGGCGGATCGAGCCGGCCGCTCTATGTGACCGCCGTCGGGCTGACCTCATCCGCCGCGGCCGACGCGCTGCGGCACATGCACGGGCCCTATCGCATGCCGACGCTGCTCAAGCGGGTGGATCAGCTCGCCCGGGGGACGCTCGATCGGTGACGCCCCGGGCGGCGTCGATGCGCGCCGCGGCCGTGGGCGACTGCCGGGCGATGTCGGCGAGCACCGCGCCGATGGGCGTGCCCACGTTCTCGTATTGCACCCGCTTGCCGGCGAATACCGCCCGGGTGCCCCGGGTCGCCCGGTGGATCGCCCGCACCCGCCACTGATCGTCGCACACCGGCGCGCCCGAGGCCCCGGGCAGCGTGTCGGTGTAGTAGCGCACGCCGGTGGCGTCGGCCCCGGCGACCACGTTGTTGCGCAGCGCGACCCGCAGCGGGCGGCCCTCGGGGTGCTGGAGGATGTTCACCGCAAAGTACGCCGCGGGATCGACGGGCGCCGGCTCGACGCGCAAGCCCGGGCGGGCGCCGGCCGCGACCTCGATCAAGGCGTAGTCCAGCGGCGCCCCGGCCGCGGCGATCAGGGCGCCGCCGCTGATCGCCTCGCCGGCCGCGGTCGCGTCGTGCAGATCGAAGTGGATCTGCATGCCCGCCACCTGCGCCGCCAGATCGGCCGGCGTCGGCTCGGGCCCGTCGGGCCCCCGGGCCCGCACGACGTGGCGGCAGGTCAGCAGCAGATCGGGCGCGACGAGCCAGCCGGTGCCCCGATGCACCACCGGCTGACCGGCGGCCGTCTTCAGCGGGGCCCCCCCCTGGATGCCATCCACCGTCAGCCGGGCCACCGAGCGCCCGGCCGCCGCGCCCCGCACCAGGAACGCGAAGTCGACCATGTCGTCCCGGTGCAGGATGGCCTCGGGGATCTCGGTCGGCGGGGGGGCCTCGATCGGATCGAGCGGCTGCCCGTCGACCCGCTGCTCGACCACCGCCCGCAGCCGGCGGATGGTGCTCAGCGCCGCCGGATCACGCTCGGCCTCGGCCTCGGCCCGGCGCAGGATCTGCCGCATCGGGATCTGCCCGTCGATCAGCCGCTCGACCCGGTTGATCTCGGCGATGTCGCTCTGGAGCTGAGCCAGATCGTCGGGCATGTTGCGCAGTTGAAGCCGGAAGCGCCCGTCCAGATCACCGAGCAGCGCCGCCCGCCCCTCGCCGACGAGGCCCAGGGCGATGAGGGCGTCGGTCAGCGCGCCGCGGTCGTCGAAGTCGAGCCACGCGAAGTCGGCCATGGGATCCCCCTTCGGATCAGCCGCCGGTCGGGTTGACCCGCCGGAGCTGGGCCTTGACCGCCTCGGCGCCGAGATCCATGCCATAGGCCCACAGCAGCGTCGAGACGATCTGGGTGCCGTCGCCGACGAAGTCCTCCGCGTAGATGACATAGGCCACCAGCGCGATGACCGCGGCGTTGATCGAGCTGCCCAGCGCCTCGGCGAGCCAGTTGCCCGGCGGCTCGAAGCGCGCGGCCGGCGGCGGCTCGGCCAGGGCCAGGCGGGCCACGGCCAGATCACGCTGCCAGCCGGCCGGCCCCGGGGGCGGCTCCAGCGGGGGGCGGGCCCGACCGGCGGCCGGCGGCGCGGCGAGCGTGCGTTCGGGGTTGAGCGGGCTCGACTCGGGGATCTCTTCGCCGGGCGCCGGGCCCATCGCCTCGACCGCGTCCCGGTAGCGCCGCTCGGCCACCCGCACCCGGGTGTCTTCGCCGGGGCGGGCGGCGCCGATGGCGGTGCCCAGCGCGGTCAGCAGCTCGCCGGTGAGCAGGCGCAGGGCGGCGACCGGTGAGCCGTCGCGGACCAGGGCGTGCCGGGCCCGCCCCAGCAGGTCGCGGATGGCCGCAGCGGCCGTCGGCTCGACGTCGGGGCCCAGGCGCACGAGCAGCTCCTCGACGGCGCCGTCGACGATGACCCAGGTCTCGGCGACATGCTGATGCACCGCCGCGAAGGCCGCCGCGCCCCGGGTGAACAGCGCGGCGAACTCGGCCTCGCTCGACAGCCCCTGGAGCGCGGCGACGGCCGGCGCCGGATCCACCGTCGAGAGATCGCCCAGCCGATCCACCGCCTCGAGGGCCTGCCGGGCGTCGAGCTGCCAGTCGCGCCAGCCGCTGCGCAGCGCGGTGAGCCCGGCGCCGGCGGTCAGCGCCTGAAGCAGCCCCTCGGCCCGGTCGGTGCGCCGTGCGAGCAGCGCGTCGCGGATGGGATCGAGGCGGCCGTCGAGCCGCTGGGCCACGTCCGGGGGCAGCGGGCGGCCGGTGAGCTGGGCCACCACGTCGCCGAAGCGCTCGCTGAGCGCCGCGTGCCGCGTCTCGAGCGCCGCCCGGGCCGCCTCCCGCTCGGCGCGGGCCTGCGCGGCGGCGTCGGCGATGGCTTGTGGATCACGGCCGGCGATGGCCCGGTCGAGGCGCTCCCGGATCTGCTCGAGGGTGGTCTTGAACACGCCGTCCAGCGCCGCCCCGCCCAGCGAGACCAGCGCCTGCCGCTCGACGGCGGCCAGGGCCAGCGCGTCGTTGCGGGCCCGCCAGCGCCCGAGGAGCTGCCGCGACACATAGCCCAGCAGCACCCCGATGAGCACGATGAGCACGATCCAGATGGGATCCACCCGGGTGACGATCTCCACCGGGATGCGCAGCGGCTCGGCCAGCTCGCGCGCGCTGAGCTGCAATGTGCCCGAGAGCGTGCCCGGCGGCAGGTGCCGGGGCGTGACGCGGTAGGCCAGGGTGCCGGTGCCGCCCGGCGGCAGATCGGGCGAGTCGGCGGCGGTCTCGATGGCGCCCACCTCGGGGCGCCCGTCGAGCGTCAGCGGCCCCACCTGGGTCAAGCGCACCGCGCTGAGGCCGGCGAAGCGCCCCACCTCGCGCACGATCAGCGGCTCGGCCGAGGCCCGCCCGTCGCCGAAGAGCGTGGGGAAGAGCGGCCGCACCCGCTGGACCGACAGGCGATCGGGCAGCCGCAGCTCGGGCGCGGGCACCGAGATCTGCACGCTGGGCTCGTAGGGCTCCACCCCGTCGCCGTTCAGCCGCAGGCGCACGGTGTAGGCCCCGGTGCGGAGCTGGTCGGGGTCGCCGGTGATGCGCACCCGCGGCCCTCGATCGTCGTCGACCATGCGGGCGGTGAAGATGCCATCGGCCGAGGCCGGCGGGCTGCCGAAGCTGGCTTCGAGGACCGCCACGGACAGCGGCGGCGGGGGGCGCGACGCGTCGAACGGGAAGTCGACCGCCGGGGCGTCGCTGCCCAGGCGGATCAGGCGATGACCGGCGCCCTGCACGGCGAGCCGCACCGGCTCGACCGGCTCGACCGGCTCCGCGGGCGCCGCCGGGGCGTCGACCGGGGCGGGCGGATCGCTCGGGGCGGCCCCTGCCGGATCGGCCTGGGCCCGCGCCGCGCCGGAGAGCGCGAGCAGGGCGCCGACGACCAGCGACGCGGTCAGCGATGCGACGAGGGGCGGCGGGCGGGGGTGCGATGAGGCGTACATGCCGCCGATCATACCCCGATTCGCGGGGGCGGGCGACGTCGCTCGGGCCGGTGAAACAGGGCTGTAAGCGCCCGGGTCGGCGCGCCCGGACCAGCGCGCCGGGGTCAGTGCGCCGCGGCGTAGCCCGGCTCGGCGGCGGTCGGCGGCCCGCCGGGCAGCAGCGCGCCGATCTTGAGCGTCAGCCGATCGAAGCCCTCGAGCCCGGGGAGCTGCTGCATGCGCTCCTCGGCCCGCTCCAGCTCGCGCCAGGCCCACGGCTCGGCGAACAGCGTGCGGGCGGTGTGGGCCAGGTTGTCGTGCCCCGCCACCCCGTCGCCCACCGGATCCCACAGGTTCATCATCGCGAAGCGGGCCAGCCCCCGGGCCACCCGGCTGGCCTCCATGCGCTTGCGGGCCTGCCCGTAATAGAACGCGAAGTGCTTGCGCTCCTGCTGAGCGATGCGCCGGCACAGCGTGGCCACCGCCGGGTTCTCGGTCGTGCGGGCCAACGCGTTGTACGAGGCGGCGGCGGTGAACTCGTTGAGCGCGCCCCAGGCCATGTGCACCGCGATGAAGTGGGGGGTCAGGTTGGCCGCCGCGTGGGAGACCAGGGCCTCGAGCCCCTCCCGGATCGAGCGCCCCACCGTGATCTCGCGCGACCGTTCGGTCGGCACCTCGCGCCCGCTGGCGACGAGCACCCGATCGATGGCCCGCCCGTGCCACAGCTCCTCGTAGACCCACACCGAGAGGAACGCCGTGATCTCCGGATCCCGGGCCGAGTGCCCGGCGAGCAGATCCTTCATGTAGATGATCGTGTGGGTCTCGGTGTCCGCCATGTACCGCAGCACACGGGCCTCGGCGTCGGTCACCCCGATGCGCGCAGCCGCCTCGAAATCGAGGTCGTCGGTCCGGACCGCGCCCGATCGGTCGATCAGCTCGTCGATCTGGAAGTCGGCCATTCCCCCGCTCCTGCCGTCCGTCGGCCTTCCATATACGTGTTCGGGCCGAGCGGCGCGAGGGAAACGATCGCCCCCCGCCCCGGCGCCCGGCCGAGCCGCCCTCGCCGCCGCCGCCGCGGGCCTCCGTCTGACCGGGCGGTCTGCGTCTCGACCCGCCGACGAGCGCCCGTATCCGCTGACAGCGCGCCCCCGGTGGGTCATAGTGCGGCCATGGGCACGTCGATCCCACCGCTGGGGCCCTTCCGCCTGATCGCCCGCATCGGGCGGGGGGCCAGCGCCGAGGTGTGGCGCGGGCGGCACCCCGACGCGCAGGTGGACGTCGCGATCAAGATCCTGACCGGCGCCCGGACCGAGGCCGCGCTGCGATCCATGGCCAGCGAGCTGCGGGCGGTGGCCCGCATGGATCACCCGGGCATCGTGCGGGTGCACACCCGCGGGCGGCTGAGCCCGGCGGCCGCCGACGCGCTCGGGCTGCCCGCCGAGGCCCCCTACTTCGTGATGGATCTGGCCGGCCGGCGCACGCTGCGCAGCGCGCTGGGGCAGCTCGACTGGCCCGCGCTGCGCGACCTGCTGCGGGCGCTGCTCGACGCCCTGGGCCACGCCCACGCCCGGGGGATCGTGCACCGCGATCTGAAGCCGGACAACATCCTGTGGGGGCCCGCCGGGCCCACCCTGACCGACTTCGGCATCGCGCTCGCCGCCGACGACGCCGGGGACTCGGGCAACCTGGGCACCCCCAACTACATGGCCCCCGAGCAGGTGCGGGGCGACGTGCGGGCCATCGGCCCGTGGACCGACCTCTACGCCGTCGGCTGCCTGGCCCACGCGCTGGCCACCGGCCGGGCGCCGTTCGCCGGGCGGGGATCGATGGGCGCGCTGGAGGGGCACCTGCATCACGCGCCCCCGGCCCTGACCGGTGACTGGCCGGCGGGCTTCGGGGCGTGGCTGCGGCGGGCGATGGCCAAGTCGCCGCACGCCCGGTTCCGCTTCGCCGCCGACGCCGCCTGGGCGCTCGCCGCCATCGACGGCCCCCGACCGCACGCGGGCGCCCCGCCGGACGCCACGCCCCCCGACTGGCGCCGCCCGCCCCCCCCGCCCCCGGCCCGCCTCGCCGGCGTGCGCCGCTCGCTGTTCGACCTGCGCGAGATCGACCCCGTCGGCCGCGAAGCCGAGCAGAGCGCGCTGTGGGCCGCGCTGAACACCGCCCGCCGCGACCGGCGGGCGCGGGTCGTGATCCTGGACGGGCCCACCGGCTCGGGCACCTCCCACCTCGCCCGCTGGCTGACCCGGCGGGCCCACGCGCTGGGGCTGGCCGACGTGCTGTGGGCCGAGCACCACCCCCCGGCCGGCGGGACCGGCAGCCTCAGCAGGATGCTCGCCGAGCGGCTGGGGACCACCGGGCTCGAAGCGCACCACGCGGTCGCCCGGGTGGCCGAGGCGCTCGACCTGCCGCCGGACCACCCGTGGGCGCTGGCCATCGCGGCGGCGGCCGACCCCGCCCGCCGCGCCCGGCAGAGCGAGCAGGTGGTGCGCCTCGCCCGGCAGCAGGAGTTCGAAGCCTCGGTCACCCTGGCCCTCGAGCGGCTGTGCGGGCAGCGGGGGCTGGTGATGGTGCTCGACGACGCGCAGTGGGCGCCCGAGGGCATCGCCTTCGTGCGGCGGCTGCTCGAGCGCGGGCCGGGTATCCCGCTGCTGATCGTCCTGACGGTGCTGCCCGACCGCCTCGACGCCGACGTCCGGCCGCTGCTCGCCGCCCTGGCCCGGCGCGGGCAGACGCGCACGATCGCGCTGGGCCCGCTGGACGACGCCGCGCTGAGCGAGGCGATCCGCCGGCTCGCCCCCGCCGGGCCGGCGCTGGTGCAGGCCCTGGTGCGCCGGGCCGCGGGCGAGCCCGAGCGGGCGATCGGCCTCCTGCGCCGGTGGAGCGCCGACGGCGCGCTGGCCCAGGACCGGGACGGCCTGCGGCTGATGCGGCGACCGCCCCCGACCCCGGCCGACGACCACGGCCTGTGGCTCGACCGCATCGGCCGGATCCTCGGCGAGCCGGACCACCCGATGTGGCGCTGCCTCGAGCTGGCGGCGGTGCTCGGCGAGCCGGTCGACGACGCCCGCTGGCGGGCCCTCGCCCGGCGGGCCGCGCTGCCCGACGACGTCGGCATCGGGCTGCCGCTGGCCAACCTCGCCGACGAGGGGCTCGTGCTCGACGGCCCCCGCGGCTGGCGCCCGGCGCACGGGCGGCTGATCGACGCGCTCGTGCACCGGGCCGCGGACGCCGGCCGCCTGCGCCGGTGGCATACGATCTGCGCCGACACGCTGGCCGCCGATCCCCGACCCGCGGTCGAGCGGCTGGGCCGGCACCGGGCGGCGGCGGGCGATCCCGGATCAGCGGTGGATCCATTCCTCGCCGCGGCCGCGGAGGCCCGTCGGCGGACCGACGGCCCCGGCATGCGGCGCACGCTGATGCAGGCCGCCCGCGCGCTGCGGGCGAGCGGCGTCCGGGACGATCCCCGGTGGGTCGAGGTCGGCGCCCGCTGGGCCCTGGCCGACGTCAGCGCCGGGCGCCTCGGCCGGGCCCGGGCGCGGGCGCGGCGCATGGACGCCCGGGCCCGCACTCCCCGCGGCCGGGCGTGGGCGGCCTACGCGCTGGGCGAGGCCACCCTGGGCAGCGACGCCCGCGCGGCCGAGATGCACCTCGACCGGGCCGAGCGCCACGCCCGCCGGGCGGCCCTGCCCCGGCTGGCGCTGCGCTGCGCCGAGAGCCGGGGCTGGTCGATGTACCACCGGGGGCGCTACGCCCGGGTGGAGCGGCTGACGGCCCAGGCGGTGGCCGGCATGCCCGACGCCCCGCCCCTGCTGCGGGCCAACCTGTCGTTCCTGCGGGCCGTCGCCGCCCGCACCCGGGGCGACGACGCGGCGCTGATCCACCTCGCCCACGCGGCGTCGCTGTATCAGGCGGCCGGCGCCCGCCACGGCCAGGCCAGCGTGCGCAACGAGATGGGCGAGATCGCGCTGTCCGAGGGCCGCCTCGACGACGCGCTGGGCCACTACCACACCGCTCGCCGCATCTTCGACGTGCTCGGCAGCCGCAGCGTGATCATCGCCGACCTCAACCTGGGGCGGGTCCTCGACGCGCTGGGCCGGCACCGGGAGGGCGAGCACCACCGGCAGGTGGCCCTGCGCAGCGCCGAGGCGCGGGGTGACACGGTGATGGGGGCGTTCGCCGCGGTGTGCCTGCTCGTCGACCACGCCCGCCGGGGGCGCCTCGACCTGTGGCCCGCCCGGTTCGCCGCGCTGACGCCCATGCTGTCGGGGGCGCTCATCGCGCCCGAGGCCGCCGACGCCGCCCGGACGGCGGGCGAGCTGGCCGAAGCGGCGGGCGCCCACGCCGAGGCCGCCCGGGCCTACGATCTCGCCGCGGTGCAGCTCATCGGCCTCGACCGGGACGCCGACGCGTCCGAGATGGTGATCCGCGCAGACCGGCTGCGGGGGGCCGAGGCCCCTTGAGGAGCTTGCCCACACAATACGGTCGAGCACAGTGCCGGACCGAGCGCCGAGGTCCAGGATGGAGGCCGCAGGAATACTCGAAGTATTCCGAGCGCCGACAGACGCCGAGATCGGCGCTCGGTCCGGTGCTGGGCGAAGCGCCGGAGTTTGTGGGAAAGCTCTTGAGTCAATCGCGCAGCGCCACGCCCAGCCCGGGCGCGTCGCTCGGCACCAGCACCCCGCCCGGCTGCGCGACGAAGCCGCCCTGCAACGGGTCGCGGGCCAGATCGAAGCTGCCGTCCAGATCGATCAGCGCCGTGCGCGGGGTGGCGTAGGCCCGGGCCAGCGCGGCGGCGATGCCCACGCACGACTCGTCCATGCAGCCCCACATCAGCGGGAGCCCCGCCGCCTCGGCCACCGCGACGATCGCCCGCGCCGCGGACGGCCCGCCGCACTTCATCAGCTTGATGTTGAACGCCCCGAAGGCCGCCGTGGGCCGCAGCAGCCGCAGCGCGTCCCCCGCCCCGTGCAGCGACTCGTCGGCCATGCACCGATCGATGACACCCGCCGGCATGTCCCGCATCGCGTCGACGGCGTCGGCGGGCAGCGGCTGCTCGATGCACTCCAACCCCATCGACGCGGTCGCGGCGGCGAAGCGGCGCAGCTCGGCGGCCGAGTAGCCCTGGTTGGCGTCGACCCGCAGCCGCACCCCGGCCGGCACCGCCTCGATCAGCTTCGCCAGCCGCTCCAGATCGACGTCGAGATCGTGCCCCAGCTTGACCTTCAGCCGGGTGAAGCCCTGCCCGACGAACATCCGGGCCTCGTCGAGCGTGTGAGCCACGTCGCCGATGCCGATGGTCACCGAGGTCGGCAGCGGGCCGACCGCCCGCCCGAGCAGCGCGTGGATCGGGCGGCCGATCGCCTTGCCGAAGAGATCCCACAGCGCCATGTCCAGCGCCGCCCGGGCGGTGGGGCGACCCGCCGGCAGGCCCTGGTCGACAGCCGCGGCGTTGGCGTGCAGGGCGAGGGCGTCGCGGCCGACGAGCAGCGCGGCGGCGCCCAGCGCGTCGAGGGCGTCGGCGTGGGACTCGCCGGTGACGTAGGGCGAGGGGCTGGCGACCCCGAAGCCCACCGGCCCGTCGGTGTGGATCGCCACGATGACGTTGCGCACCGCCGAGAGGGTCTCGTAGGCCACGGTGTACGGCCGCACGAGCGGGATCGCGACGTCGTGGACCTCGACCCGGCGGATCTTCACGGCCGCTCCAGGCGCCGCGCCACGACCTCGACCAGCCGCTCGGGATCGCGCAGCGGGTGCACCACCGGCAGCCCCAGCGCGCCCTCGGTCTCAGCGGCGTAGCCCGCCAGATCGAAGCCCTCCCCCGCGTTGACGGTCACCGCCCACACCGGCACCCCGTAGGCCCCGATCAGCGCCACCTCGGACGCCAGCGACGGCATGGCGTGGCCCGGCCAGCCGGTGTACTCCGACCGCTCGGGCCCGTGCTGGAGGACCACCGCGGTCGCCGCGCCCGAGACCAACAGCTCAGCGCCGCACGGCCCCGAGGGGTGGCGCAGCGCGCTCTGACCCTCGATGACCATGACATCCGGCCGCTCGCGGGCGTGGCACGACACCAGCGCGTGCTCCAGTTCGCCGCAGACGAAGTCGTTGGGGGTGCTGTCGAGCACGAAGCCGTAGCCCCCGTCCTGCAACCAGCCCGTCTGCCCGGTGAAGATCATGTGCGCCCGCAGCCCCCGGCGGCGCAGCCCCTGCACCAGCAGCCGGGCCGTCGTGCGCTTGCCGAGCGCGCAGTCGGTGCCCAGCACCGCGATGATGGGGCAGTCGACGTCGCGCACCGCGCCGGACCAATAGTGCAGGTCTCGGGGGCGGGGCGGCCGGCGGATGTCGGTCAGCGAGACCCCCGCCGCGGCGGCGCGGGCCACGATCTCCGGGTCGTCCGCCAGGAAGTGATGCAAGCCATTGATCACGTCCCACCCGCGGGCGATGGCCCCCAGGATGAGCGCCCGCAGCTCGGGATCGATGGCCCCGCCGAAGGGGGCGATGCCGACGATGGCCACCTCGACCGGGCCCTCGACCGCGTCGAGCGTCGCCACCACCGGGATGCCCGCCGCGGACCCGGTGACGATGACCCCCGCGTCCTCCCCCGCCCGATCGGGATCGACGACCGCCCGCAGCGCGAAGCGGTCCGACCCCCGGACGAGGCCGTGGGTCACCTTGCCGCTGGCGTCCGACAGGCCCCGGGGGCACAGCGCGACGGCCGATCTGCGACCCGGTGACGGTTCGGAGCGGGACATGGGCGCCTCCTCGGTGCGTCGGCCGAACGGTACCCCCGCCCGCGAAGGTGCGCCAGTGCCGTTGCGCTGCCCGGCCCGGGGCGGATACCGTCGTCGGTATACGGGGTACACACCGGACCTTCACGGGGGAGATACACATGATCGATCGAATGCCCTTCACGATGTGCCTGCTCGCCGCGCTGCTCTTCGGCTGCGTCGGCGGCGGCGAGGGCGGCGGCAGCGGCGGCAGCGGCGGGGACGACGGCGGCGCCGGCGCCGGCGGGGAAGGCGCGGGCGGCACCGGCGGCGGCGCGGGCGGCATGGGCGGCATGGGCGGC
>JAUHYW010000094.1 GCA_030426085.1 bacterium
GTATACAGCGCCACGTCAACTCGAACGGGGTCCAGGGCTGGGGAACGAACCTCAACGGGCGGGGCATCGGCGCCTCCGAGCTGCAATGTCTCGAAGGGCTCATCGATCAGCCGGAGCGATTGTTGCGTAGAATCGACCCGCGCCGGGTTCCCGGAGGGCGATCTCGAACGGCGCCGGCCCCCGTCGCAGGGGCCCTCACAGGCTACTGCCCCAGTATCCGGGCCAGCCAGCCGCCCTTGTCCCGCTTGTTCAGCTTGCGCATCTCGACCGCCGCCCGCTCGTGGGAGATCCGCTCGGCGACGAGGTCGGCGACGATGCGCCGGGCCTTGTGGGTGCGCACGACGGCGTCGGCGAAGTCGACCGCGTCCTCGAGCCGGTCGAAGAGGCGGGCGAGGCGGCTGCGCTCGGTGCTGGCCGAGAGGCCGTCGACCAGATGCCGGTAGCGCTCCTCGACCCGGCGGCGGGCGTACTCGAGCGCGCCCCGCTCCTCGGCGGACAGCGCTCGCTCGGCGTGCTCGGTCAGCCTCGCCCGGGCGGTGCCGGCCCCGACCACCCCCGGATCGCCGGCGTTGGCCACCGCCCGCAGCGCGTCGATGCGCCGGCCCTCGTCGGGGTCGTCGAGCGCGGTGAGCAGCCGCTGCATGGCGTCGGCGTTGACCCAGCGGTAGACGAAGTCGAGGCCGGTGCCCTTGATGTTCTGGATGCCCATCGCGGTGGCCTCGCACCCCGGGGGCAGCGCGCGGGCGAGCCGGTCGATGATCTGGTCGCCGGTGGCCTCGGGGTTGGTGACCGGCACGATGCGGTCGAGGAAGAGCGCCCGCCACGCCTGCCGGAACCGGGTGTTGGCCGCCTCGGGCGCGGCGGCGCCGTCGGCCGCGGCGTCGACGAGGCGCACCAGCCGGGCGTGGATCGCGAGGTCGGCCAGCAGGCGATGGGCCGCGGCCCGGGCCTCGGACAGCTCGGCGTGGGCCAGGGCCTCGGGCGGCCCGTCGAGGGCGGTCAGCGCCGGGCCGTCGAACAGCGCGTCGAGCGCGTCCCGCCAGTCGTGGTCGGCCTCGACCCGGGCCCGCACCGCCTCGGGGTCGACCCCCTCGCCCTCGGCGATGAGCCACGGGCCGGCGGCGGCGAGCGCGTCCTCGAGCGGGCCCGGCTCGCAGCGCCGCTCGAGCCCCTCGCAGAGCATCGTCAGCCGGGCGGCGAGCGCGTCCTGGGTCGGGAACGGGATGCGCAGCCGGTTCATCTCGGCCTCCAGCCGCCGCCGGGGCTGCTGGCGGTCGTCCCCCGGCTCGACGATGTGGACGTGGGCCAGCCGCTCGGTCAGCGCGGCGTCGAGGTAGCCCTGCAACCCGGCGAGGTTGGTGCCGATGAGCACGTGGCGGTCGGCGGCGACGTCCTCGACGAGGATGCGGGCGAAGATCTCGGAGCGGGGCACCCGGTCGGCCCGGTTGTTGACCACGGTCACCACCACCGCCCGGGGCCGGGCCCGCAGGTCGACGGCGTCGAGGCCGGTGCGGCTCCAATTGGCCAGGAAGCCGGCCCGCTCGTTGGCCGACATGCCGTTGGCGAATGTGATCACCCGCCCCCGGATCCGGGCCGGGGGGTAGCGCTTGAGCACGCCGAGGTCGGGCACGACGTTCTGCGCCATCGTGTGGATCGC
Organism: bacterium; assembly: GCA_030426085.1. GTDB lineage: Bacteria > Myxococcota_A > Bradymonadia > UBA7976 > UBA1532 > JACKDM01. The sequence continues at coordinate 1,658 of JAUHYW010000094.1, forward strand.
GAGGGTCGGGTCGACCCCCAGCTCGGCGCCGAGGCGGGCGACGAGGGCGATGTTGCGGGGGTGCTCGTCGTAGGGGAACAGCGCCAGCAGGTCCCGGGGGATGAGCTCGGCGTCCAGCGCGGGGGTCGCCAGCATGCGGGTGCCCCGGTCGCGGGCGGTCTCGGCGAGCAGCGGCAGGAAGTTGTCCTCGCTGGTGATCAGGGTCGCGCCCCGAGGCACGAACTCGGCGATGACCCGGGCGACGTCCTCGCCGGCGGGGCCCTGGATGTCCTCGTGGTCGGGGTAGGCGTTGGTCAGGGTCGCCAGATCGTCCCGCATCCACTCGTTCTGCAGCAGCGAGACGTAGCGCGGGTTGAGGCCCATGCACTCCCACAAGAAGACCTCGGCCTCCATCTTCGCGGCGAGCTCGAGCATGTCCCGCTGCTCCCAGATGGTCGCCTTGTCGTAGGGCCGGTGGATGAAGACCTCCAGCGGCAGGCGATCGGGCACCGAGTGCATCATCATCGCTTCGCAGCCGGTGGTCTTGACGAAGACGTCGTAGCCCAGGCCGTGGAACAGCCCCGCCTTGAGCCGCTCGGTGCCCGACTTGCCCCGGGTGCCCCACCCGCCGATGCACAGCGGCAGCGCCGATCGGGCCCGGTCGATGCGCCACTGTCGCCAGCGGGCCCGGCCGACGAACCAGGTGAGCGCCCCGGCGAGGAAGAGCGCCAGCGCCGGCTGGCCGCCTTCGGCCCACGACAGCAGGAACGCCGCCGAGTCGGCGAAGAGGTCGCCGAGCGCCTGCCACGCGCCGTCGGTGATCAGGGCCAGGCTCGCCGCGCCGCCGCCGACCCGGGCCAGGGCCGGCGAGGGCGGCACCGGGCGGCCGGGGAAGAGCGAGGCGATGTGGGGCGGGACCGGCATCGAGTCGTCGTAGGGCTCGAAGTGCAGGTCGACGTCGTACGCCGCCCGCACCGCCTCGACGTAGTCGCCCCGGTGGGCCTCTTCGGTGGCGCCGAGGGCGTCGAGCCGGCGCTCGGCGAAGGGGGCGTAGCGCCAGGTGAGCTTCAGGCGGTTGATCAGCCGGCGCAGCGCGCCCCGGGGCGGGGAGACGGTGGTGATGCCGAAGTCGCTGAAGACGTGCACCGGCCGCCGGCGCAGCACCGACAGGGCCAGCAGGTCGTCGACGGTGGGCAGGTGGCGGCCCCAGCCGGCCTCGGCCCGCACCCGGACCCGCTCCCCGGGCACGGTGGTCGGGACCTCCTCGTCCATGCGCCCCGGCGGGGCCCGCAGCTCGCCGATCGGTGAGCGGCCGGTGGTGTGGGAGATGCCGGCCCGCTTGGTCGGCGAGGGCCGGCGCAGCTCGTGCAACAGGCGCCACAGGCGGCGCCGGCGGCGGTCGCCCCGCCACAGGGTGATGCGCCGGCCGCGCAGGCGGGCCGAGAGGCCCAGGTCGCGGCGGCTGAGGTCGGCCAGCGTGCGCCCGATGACCCGGCGCATGGCGGGGGTCTCGACCTCGACCGGCAGTTCGAACGTGCGCCGCTCGCCCTCCCGCAGCGCGCGGGCGGCCTTGCCCAGCCGGCGGGCGAGGGCCTGCTGCTCGGGCGCGTCGGCCAGGTCGAGGCGGTTGCGGCCCCAGGCGAGGGTCTCGATGACCGGCGGGGGCAGCGCGGGGTCGGCCAGCCGGCCGTCGAGCGCCTTGCGGAAGCGGCGGGTGTGGGGCGCCATGCGCTCGGGGGTCGCCGTCGCCGCCCGGCCGATGTCCTCGGCGAGCAGCCGCAGGGGCAGCGGGTCGGACTCGTTGCGCAGGATCGAGGCGCACAGCTTGGACAGCGGGCCGACCGCCCCGTCGTCGGGGTCGCTCGACAAGAGCGCGGCCAGCCCGTAGCGGGCGGCGACGGCCCGGACCCGGGGCGAGTCCTCGGGGGTGCGCGGGTCGCGGCCGGAGAGCGCGCGCAGCGGGCCCAGGCCGCCGTAGGGGGCCAGCCGGGCGAAGATCTCGGCCAGCCCCTGGCGCACGTGCTCGCTCTCCTCGCCGGCCCAGACCCGGTCGGCGAGCAGCGTCACCGCGTCCCGCGGCGGCAGGCGCTCGGCGACGATCCCAGCCACCAGCCGCCGGGCGACGAAGCCGTCGGGCGGCTCGCCGGGCCGGGGGGCGAGGGCCCGGGTCAGCAGCGGCAGGCCCTCGTCGCGGGGCATCAGGGTGGCGATCTCGGTGGCCGCGCCCCGCAGGAACGGGTGGGCGCGCATGTCGCCGGCCAGGGTGAGCAGCCGGCGCAGGGTCACCGCCGAGGCCCGGTCGAAGAGGCCCCGCCGGTGCAGGCCGCGGTACAGCGCCAGCAGCGCCGCGAGCACGTCCCGCCGGGGGCCCCAGGGGTGCTCGGGGTGCACCGCGAAGCCGCCGAGCGCGGCGTCGATCTTGACGCTCTCGACGAGGCTCAAGCAGACCCCGTAGTGGGTCTCGGGGTGGGTGACGAGCGCCGCCGCCAGCCGCCCGGCGAAGAGCATCGCCACCTCGATGCGCTTCTGGACGCGCCGCTGCCGGCGCAGGTGGCGCTCGTGGAACGCCTCGAAGTCCAGGTGGCGGTCGAGCGCGGCGAGGTCGGCGGCCAGGGTCGAGCGGTCGCTCTCGGCGGCCCGCAGCGCGCTCTCGGCCAGGTTGCGCCGGGCGGCGCGGTCGGGCTGGCCGAACCACGCGTCGCGGAAGCTCTGGAAGTCGCGGTCGGCCTCTCCGATCGCGCCGCGCCACGCCTCGACGTGCACCCGCGCCCGGCCGACGAGCTCGACCCGGGCCTCGGCGGTGTCCGGGGGGCGGCCGTCGCCGAGGGCCTCGACCAGCGCCGCGATCGGATCGCGCCGCAGCCGGGCGACCAGCGGGGGCAGGTGGGCCTCGATCAGCGCCCGCAGGTCGGCGGGGGCATCGGGGGGCGCGGCGTTCGGCGGGGCGTCGGTCATCGGTCCACCTCCCGCGGCGGCAGCCAGAAGCGGCGGCCGGCCAGGTCGGGATAGGGCTCTTCGATCGGGGTGAAGTCGGTCAGCGCCCGCCCCCCGGTGAGGTCGATGGCGGCGGTGAGCACGAACCGGGGGGCGAGGTCGCCGCCGAGCCCGATGAACGGGCGGAAGCGGCCGCCGAGCACCAGCCGGGTGTCGCGGTTCAGCCAGAAGCCGGCGTCGAGGCCGACGCTGATCTGGTGGGTCAGCCCGCCCTCGCGGCGGTCGTCGTCGGCGAAGCGCACCGAGGGCCGGTAGCCGACGTAGCTCTGCACCGTCGAGATGGGGCTGAGGCCGAAGAGCGCGGTCCAGCTCAGCGAGGGGTCGACCCGGTCGAGGCTGGCGAAGTCGTCGTTGGAGTAGGCGTCGAGCCGGGCCCGCAGGTGCTGGGCCCGCAGCATCTGCCAGCGCAGGCTGCCCCCGAGCCGCCAGCCGCGGCTGTGATCCCGGCGCCAGTCGGTGCCCAGGGCCGGGTCGATGCGCCGGTCGACCACCGCGTCGTCGGCGTAGCGCCCGAGCCACACCCGGGCCGAGGGGGTCAGCCGCCAGTCGGGGGCCAGCCGGAAGCCGCGCCACGCGGTGAGCCGGGCCCGGGCGCTCCAGGCGCCCTCGATGGGGTCGGCCCAGCCCTCGCCGTCGAGCTCGAGGCCCAGGCCGAGCAGGGCGCCGTCGAGACGCAGCGCGCCCCGGCCGCCGACGACCGCGTCGCCGTCGAGGGTCGCTCGGGTGCCGGGGGCCAGCCGCAGGTAGAGCCGGTCGGCGCCGAGGGCGTCGTCCCACCGGCGGCGGCCGATGGCGGCGAACTCTCCGATCATGGGCGGGGCGCCGTCGCCGGCGTCCTCCGACGCGTCGAGCGCGCCGTCCTCGATGGCCTGCAACCAGCCGACCTGGAGGGTGAGCGTGCCCCACGGGCCGGGGGCCCGGGCCTCGGCCGCCTCGGGGGGCACCAGCGGGGTCGGCAGGCCGGCGGGGTCGAACGGGGCCAGGCGCCAGGTCATCGGCGGGGGCGGCTCGCGGGCTGTGCCGGGGCGGTCGACCCGGACCGACAGCCGCATCAGCGCCTCGCCGGCGTCGGGCTCGAGCCGGATCCGGTGGGGGCCGTCGGTCGGGATCGGGATCACCCGCCGCCGGGTCTCGGTCACCCGCAGCGGGCGGCGGCCCTCGCCCCGGGCCCAGGCCGCGCCCGTCGCCAGCGGCAGGGTCTCGGTGCGGGCGGCGCCGTCGGGGCCGGTGATCGTGACGGCGATGGCCCGGGCCCGGGCGTCCACCGGGCGCCAGCCTTCGATCCGCACCGCGCCGGGGCCCTCGGCGACGACCTCGACCGGGCGCCGGTGCAGCGCCCGGAACACCCGCCGCTGGCGGAACGGGCGGATGACGTGCTGCCCGCCGCCGCCGACGGTGGTCTCGTCGGCGATGGCCCGATCGGCCACGAAGCGCAGCCCGGCCGACTGCGCGCCGCCCCTGGTCAGCACGACGTCGATCGCGACCCGGCCCCGGTGGGTGCCCAGCGGCACGGCGGTCTTCATGCCCGCCGGCACCCGCCGGATCTCGGGCTCGGCGGCGCCGTCCCGGACGCGCAGGCGGCACGGGCGGTCCTCGGGGTCGGGCGCGCACCACACCTCGGCGGCGAGGGTCGTCGGGGCCAGCAGGCGCAGGGTCAGCGCGGCGCCCCGCCCGGGGGTCAGCCGGTGGCCGTCCGCGGCGGGCCACGGGGCGGCCAGCATCGCCGCCCGGACCTGCACCGACGGCGGGACGTGGGGTGAGATGGCCGGCAGGCGCAGGGTCTCGTAGCCCGCGGCGGCCTCCATCGCCTCGATGGTCAGCCACTCGCTGCCGGCCGAGGCCGGGCCCCGGACGCCGCTGACGCCGGTCAGTCGGTCGTCGTCGTCCATCCGGGCCACCGCGCCGAACGCCAGCGAGGCCAGCCCCGAGGGCGGGCCGTCGGCCTCGGCGTCCGGGGCCTGCTCGGCGGCGACCCGCAGGGCGTCGCGCAGATCGATCAGGGCCTCCCGGGCTGCGGCGAGGGTGCCCGCCTCGCGGTACAGCGCCAGATGGGCCCGGGCGGCGGCGGCCGCGTCGCCCTGCGCCCGCAGCGCCCGGCCTTCGCGGGCCAGCCGGGCCCGGGGCGCGTCGGCGGGGGTGTCGCCGGGCACGACGAGCGCGTCGAGCGGCACGATCCGGGCGCCCGGGGGCGGGGCCATGGGCAGCACGTCCGGGTCCCGGGCGGTGGCGTAGCGGGCGAGCAGGCCGTCGACCCGGGCCGCCATGTCGGGCGGGGCGTCGAAGCGCAGGCGGTCGATGTCGGGGCGGGCGATGTGGGTCAGGTCGAGGTCGAGCAGCGCGTGGGCCCGGCGCAGGCGGGCCTGCCAGTCGGCGGGGCGGTGGGCCAGCACCGCCGAGGTGCGGGTGACGACGGCCAGCGGGTCGGCCGCGCCGCCGCCGGTGGGGGCCGGGGCCTCGGCGGCGGTCGGCGGGGCCTCGATGAGCGCCGGGGTGCGCAGGGTGGGCCGGACGAGCAGGCGCGCGCCGTCGGGGCTGCGCAGGGTGATCCCGCCGGTGGTCGGGGGCACGTCCAGGATCACCTCGACCGGGGCCGACGGCGCCGGGCCGTCGTCCAGGGGCAGCGCGTGGGGGTCGGGGCCGCCGAAGCGCAGGTCGACGGCCAGGATGGGGCCGATGTCGGTGTGCACCTCGAGGCGGGTCCGCTCGAGGTCGACGCCGCGCAGGGCCAGCTTCATGCGCCGGCGCTCCATGGACAACGGGAAGTCGACGCGCAGCGGGCCGCGGGGGCCCTCGACCGGCCAGGCCCGCTCGACGCGGCCGCTGGTCTCGGGCGAGGCGCCTTCGACCGGGCGGGCGTCGAGCCACAGCGTGGGCTGACCGTCGCCGGGGGGCAGCCCGATGGTGTGGCCCCCGGGCGCGGCGGCGAAGCTCAGCTCCTCGACCGCAGCCCCGGCCTCGACCCGCAGGGGCGTCCCGTCGACGGTCAGGGCGAAGGCCGCGCCGCCAGGGCGGTGGGCCACCATCCGCAGGCGGGTCGAGCGGCCGACCTCGGCCGGAGGCGGCGGCAGGTCGACCGCCGCCTCGGCTCCCGGGCGCAGCGGGGTGAGCCGGGCGAGCGCGTCGTCGTCGGGGCGGGGGTCGAGGCCGGTGGTCAGCCAGCGGCGGGGCGGGGCGGCGTCGGGGGCCGGGCGCACCGCGCTCCACACCGTGCGGGCCAAGGTGCGCAGGACCCGGGCCCGGGCGTCGCGATCGGTGGGGGCCCGGCGCCACGCCTCCTCGGCCCGGGCGGCGGCGGCCCCGGTGGCGTCCACCGGCGGGCGGGGGCGGCGGCGCTCGACCGCCTGCGCCAGATCGGGGGGCAGGTCGGGGCCCACCTCGGGCAGCAGCGCGGTGGCGTCGGCCCGCCCGGCCCGCAGCGCGGCGTCGGTGGCGTCGAGGCGCAGGGCCCACACCAGCCGGGGGTCGGTCGAGCCGGCGGCGTCGAAGGCGGCGGGCAGCGCGTCGAAGCGGTCGGGGTCGGGGCGGGCGGTCAGGCAGCGCACGGCGGCCCACGCGGCGAGCACCGGATCGTCGATCGCGGCGTCGCAGGCGGCGTCGGCGTCGGCCAGCCCCTCGACGAGCAGCCGGGCCCGCCGGGCGGGGGGGTCGTCGCGGCCGGCCAGCCGATCCCGGGCGAAGGTCAGCCGCTCGGCGACGCTCACCGGGTGGCCCAGCGCCTCGTCGAGCATCGGCCGCAGCCGCCCGTGGGTCAGCCGGACCAGCGCCGGGCCGCCGCGTACGGTGAGGGTCGCCTCGGCCGCCTCCCGGGCCGGGGACCACACCGCGTCGGCCTTGGGCCCCAGCGGGCGGCCGGCGCGCGTCGTCAGCGGGCGGCGGTCGGGGAAGGCGGCGTCGGGCGCGTAGTCGATCGTCGCCGGCACCGAGCGGGGGGCGAGCACGACCCGGTCCCGGGGGCCGTCGGGCAGGCGCTCGGCCAGCCGCACCACCGGCGCCGCCCGGCCCGGGTCGAGCGCCCGGGCCTCGAGCCGGACCGCGCCCCCGCCTTCGAATCGCAGCGCGCGCTCGGCGCCGTCGGGCAGCTCGATCCAGTCGGCGAAGGCGCCCAGGGCGGTCTCGGGCAGGGCCAGCTCGACCGCGGGGCCGTCCAGCGGGTCGTCGAGGGCGTAGACGTCGCCGTCGAACGGGGCCTCGCCGGCCCACAGGTCGAGCGCCACCGCGGCGGTCCACGCCCGCAGCGCGGCGGCGGTCGGGTCGCGGGGGTCGTCGGGCGCGCCGACCCGCTCGGCGAGGGCCCGGGCGAGGTCCAGGGCGCGGGTCATCGCGGTCGCCCCAGCCACCGCGGGCAGGGTCGCCGTCGGATCGAGTGCCCGGTCGAGCAGATCGCGGCGGGCGGTCTCCCAGATGACCCGGGCCGGGCGGCGGGCGAGGCGCTCGATGCGCAGCCGCACCGGCCGGTCGGCGCTCAGCCGCCAGACCGCGCCCTCGGCCGGCCCCTGGACCAGCATCCACGTCCGGCCGTCCACCGGCAGCAGCGCCTCGTCCTCGTCGATGACCGCTCGGGCGCCCGCGTCGCCCACGACCCGCGCCGCGCGCAGCGGGGGAGCCTGCACCGGCTCGCCGGCCGCGTCCACCGGCACGACGCGCAGCACGTCCAGCCGGTCGAGCCACAGCGCCGCGGCCCGGTCGGGGCCCACCCGGACGGCGTCGGCCCGGACCGACGGCGCGCCCGGCGGCACGTACGGCGGCGCCGGATCGACGGCGGCCGGCGGGGCGAGGCGCACGACCACCGGAGCCCACACGAGGCCCGCGTCCCGCTCGCCGGGCGGCGGCTCGAGCAGCGTCGGGGCCGCCCGGGCGACGCCGCCCAGCAACAGCGCGAGCAGGGCCAGGCGGATCATCGGCGGGCTCCGTACAGCGCCCGGGCCAGCGTATGGCGCAGCTTCGGCTCCTTGCGCAGCCGGTCCCGCAGCCGCTTGATCATCTCGACGTGCACGAAGCCCGCCCGATGCGCGGTGGCCAGCCGGCCCTGCACGTTGGTGGTGCCCCCGAGCACGTCGACCTCGGTCGGGTACAGCCGGACCCCGTCGCCGAACTGCGCCCGCACCCGCCCGGCGATCGCGGCCAGCGCCGGGCTCGGCGTCTCGCGCACCCCGGCGCTCAGGATCATGTCGACCCCGTCGGGCGCGCGCTCGCCGTCGAAGCCGTGGAGCTGGATCACCAGCGCCCCGGGCAGCGCCCGCAGCGCGCGGTCGGTGGCCAGGCTGAAGAGGTGGTCCGGGCGGTGGCAGACGTCGGCCCGGCTGCTGCGCTCGGGCTCGCCCCGCTCGTAGCGGTGCAGCGTATTGACGAACAGCGCCCGGGCCCGGGGCCCCTTCCGGGATCCGAAGAACATGCCGGCGGCGATGCGCCCGGTGCCCAGGTCGAAGTAGGCGTGCGGCGCCTGGAGGATGACCGGGGCCGCCTCGCCGACCCGGAAGACGTAGCCCCCGGCGCCCCGGGGGTCGTCGGATCGCTCGAGCAGGGCCAGATAGCGGGCGCCGTGCACGTCCCAGGTCTCGACGCTCAGGCCGCCCAGGCGGGCGGTGAGCCGCAGGTCGCGGGTGCGCTCGACGCCTCGCTGCGCCCGGTCGATCAGGACCGGGATCAGGGCGTCGACCGCGGCCCGCTCGATGAGGGTCGTGCGCCGATAGCGGGCCTCGCGACCGGCGGCGAAGAGGCGGTCGCGGGCGTCGCCCACGGTGAGGTCGAGCGCGGCGGACGGGCGGGCCTCGGGGGGCGCGGTCTCGGGCATCGGGGGCGCCTCGGGGGCCTGGGCCCGGGCGAGCGGCGCGGCGAGCAGCGCGGCGAGCAGCAGGGCGGGGGTCGGATGGAGCATCAGTCGGCCTCGGTGAAGGTGCCCGAGCGCACCGTCTCGCGGCGGCGCGTCAGGTCCTCGGCGATGATGAAGCGGACCCACAGCGTGCGGTCGGCGTCGGCCCGGACCCGCACGGTGTGGGCGCCCCGGGTCAGGTCGGGGCCCAGCCGGATGGGGAAGGTGCGGGGGTGGCCGGCCACCTGCCCCGCCCGGTCGACGAGCCGGGCGGTCGTCAGCGGGCGGTTGGCCGGGGGCAGCGCCGCCCGCTCGACGGGCAGGGTGAACGACTCCACCGGCACCCCCCGCCGCCGGGTCGGCCGCCCGCCGTCGATGAGCCCGACGAGCCGGGCCTCGGGCACCGCCCGGGCCCGGCGGTCGTAGACGATGGCGTTGAGCACCACCCCGTCGTCGTCCAGCGGCACCCGCACGTCGAGCCCGCTCCGGCCCAGCTCGTAGAGCGTGCGCTGGTGGTGGATCGGGGTCGACTCGGTGGCCCGGTCGAGGTGCAGGGACAGCCCGTCGGGGATCGGGTCGTCGCCCTCGGGGGCCACCCGCAGCGTATGCCAGCCGGCGGCCAGGGCGGGCAGGTTCCAGGCGAAGCGGGTAGTGCCCAGCACGACCCGGCCGCCCGGGGCGCCGTCGATCGAGACCGCCAGCCGCCGCCCCAACAGGGCCTCCGCCGGGCCGTCGAGCGCCACGATCAGCCGCGGCCGGGCCCGCTCGCCCCGGTCGACCCGGAACCGCACGTCCCGCCCGGGGGGCGCCTCCGCCAGCAGCCCCGGGCCCCAGCGCCGGCGCACCGCGGCCCGCTTGTCGGCCCGCACGTCCTCCAGCACCCGCTGCTGGGCCGGGCGCCCGACCGGATCGATCGGAGAGAACGCCCGCGGCGGGCGGGGCGGCCCCTCGGCCTCGCCGTCGGCGGTCGGCTCGAGCCGCACCTGGCTGATCATCGTCCACACCGCGTCGGCCCCCCGCAGCACCTCCCGGTCGAGCGGCTCGACGGGGTACCAGGTGCGGAACTCCCGAGGGGCGTAGCGCCAGATGTGATCCGGCGGCAGGTGCTCGCGATAGGGCAGGTCGAGGTGCGGCGGCGGCGAGGGGAAGAGCACATGCGGCCGCACCAGCAGCCGGCGGGGCGCCCGGACCTCGAACCGCGCCGTGCCCGGGGGCACCGCCAGCCGCAGCCCCTGGGGCTCGCTGACCTTGAACCGGGCGCCGTCGGGGCGCTCGACCTCTTCGAACGGGGCCGCGGGCGGGGCGACGCTGAGCACCCGCTCGCCGATGCGGTCGCCGTCGGCGTCGAACCACGCCACGTCCACCGTCGCCGGCTCGAAGGGCAGCGTCCAGGGCAGCCCGCCGGACGCCAGCCGGGCCCGCAGCGGGTCGGTCGGCGGGGGCGGGGGGCGCATCAGCCGCACGTCGAGCCGCACCAGCCGGGCCAGGTCGTCGTCGGGGCCCTCGATGCCCACCGTCACCGGGGGCCCGTCGGGGCCGGCCACGAAGACCGGGAACCGCCGCTCGTCGGCCAGGATCAGCTCGTCGTCCTCGTAGGGCACCACCGGCACGTCGCCGAACCGGATCGGGGGCCGGGTCGGATCGGGCGGCGTGAGCCCCCGGTCCGTGGGGCCCGTCAGCCGGATCCGGGCGCCGTCGGGCGCGTCGGTGTACAGCCGGAGGCTGTGAACCCCAGGCCCCACCCGCAGCCGGTGCACCGTCTCGTCACCGAACTCGCGGGGCACCGCCGCCTTCAGCCCGGCGTCCGGCGCGCCCTCGGGGCCCCGCTCGGCCGCGTCGATCAAGACCAGCTCGCCGCCGCCCGGCTCGGGCCCGAACGGGGCCAACTCCTCGGCCGTCGCCGCCCCCCGCCGCAGGCGCAGCTCGAGGTCGGTCGGGCCCTCCACGTTCAGCGCCACCGGCCGCAGCGGGTCGACGTGCACGAACGCCTTGACCTCGTTCTCGTCGAACGGCCGCCGGTTGCCGGTGCGCACCACCGGCACCGTGGGGGTCTCGCTCGACCGCCGCACCCAGCGCAGCGTGCGGGGCACCCGCTCGGCGAGCATGTCGTCCACCGGCGGGGCGTCGTCCCGCAGCAGGTCGGCGGTGCGGAAGGCCGTCAGCGCGCCCCGGGGGGCCTCCCGGGCGTAGAGCCGCACCAGCAGCCGCTGCACCGCGCCCACCGGCTCGACCACCAGCCGGCTCTCGGGCGGGATGCGCATCGGGATCTGGAACTGCAACAGCCGGCTGTCGGTCACCGCCCGCTCGGGCCCGTCGAGCAGCCGGGCGTCGGGCACCGGGGGCACCCCGTCGATGGTCGTGCGGGGGTCCACGCTGCGCCGGCCGGCGGTGTAGAGCTGCCCGCTCCACAGCACCTCGCCCACCAGATCGAGCAGCGTCAGCCGGACCCCGTAGACGATCACCTCGTCGGCGTCCAGCGGCCCGTCGGCGTCGGCCACCGCGTGGGTGATCAGCTTGAGCTGCCGCTCGCCGCCCAGCAGCCGGAAGCGCGGCGGGTCGCCCCGGGTGACCGGGGTGTAGGGGATGACCGCCTCGTCGAAGGCCACCGGCAGCGGCTCGGGTTCGGTGGAGAAGCCGCCGACCCACCACGCCAGCAGCCAGCCGGCGGCGATGAGCAACGCCGTCGTGATCCAGGCCAGGGCGCGCCTCATGGCCCACCCCCTTCGGGCCGGCGGCCGTGCACCCGGGCGCTGGCGTAGCCCCGCAGCACCGGCGGCACCCGGGCGTCGGGCGCGGCGACCCAATGCCGGGCGGCCCGGGCGCTGCGGTAGACCACCGCCCGGTGCACCTCGCCCTCGGCGGCCACTTCGAGCCGATACCACACCCGCCCCTCGGAGGGGCTGAAGCCCCGGCGCACCGCCAGCCGGGGGTCGGCGTCGGCCATCTCGAGCAGCGCCCGCAGGCGGTGGGGGTTGCCGGTCCGGGCGAAGCCCCGGGCCTCGTCGAACGCCGCCTCGAACGCCTCGGCCAGCGCCGCCGACGGCTCGGCGGGCGGCGGGTCGAGCGGCGGATCGGCCAGCGCCGCCCGCCCGGTGAGCGCCAGCGGCAGGCCCAGCGCGGCGTCGAGCGACGGGTGCAGCGGGCGGGGGTCGCGGTCGAGGTAGTCGGTGCGCACCGCCTCGGAGAGCCACAGCCGCACGAACCGGGCCCCGAGCTGGCGCCGCGCGTGATCGCGCTGGGCGTTGGGCTGGTTGATCAGCCCGATCAGCTCGGCCTGCGGGCGACGCGCGAACAGGCCCGGCGGGGGCACCCCGGGGAAGCCGCTCGAGGTGTACAGCCCGTGGTCCAGCGGGGCGAGCAGCGGGATGGACAGCAGCCCTTCGATCGCCACCGGCACCGGCTCGTCGGTGAACAGGGGCATCTCGAGCGCCACGATCGAGTCGTGCTCCAGCGAGCGCCACGCGCCGAAGCCGCGCACCTGCACCACCATGCCCGGCTGCCCCCGGGACAGGCTGGCGTGCAGCCCGACGTGCACCGCGTCGAACGCGCTCGCGCTGCCGGTCGGCGCGCCCTCGACGGCGCCGTTGGCCGCTCGGCGAGGCATCGCGATCAGCGTCGCCACCCCGTCCACCTCGCGCCACAGCGACAGCCCGAAGCGCCAGGTGCCCGCCTGCCGCATCGGCCGGGGCACCTCCACCGCGGTCGTCGAGCCGCCCTGCGCCGCCAGCAGCACCAGCCAGCCGGGGGTGCCCGGGGCCCCGATCATCGCCCGCACCCGGCGGCCGGTCAGCGCCTCGTCGAACTCCACGAACCGGTGGCGCACCAGCCGGGCGACCCGGTCGAGCCACACCGTCCACGCCCGGTCGTCGGGGAAGCCCGCCGGCGGCCCCTCGACCGCGCCCCGGGTCAGCACCCGGGCGACCAGCCGCTGCTCGAACGGCGTCGGCCCGACCGCCGGCCCCGGGGCCAGCGCCTCGAGGGCCAGCCGCCCGGCCAGCCAGCTGTCGATGTCGGGGGCGTCGAGCGTCGCCGGGCGGCCCTCCTCGACCAGCAGCCGCCACAGATCGGCGGGGTGCATGCGCAGGATGGCCCGCCGCAGGTCGGGCTGCCCCGCCCGCAGCCGCCCCGGCGCCGGATCCCACGCGGGCAGGCTGCCCATCATGCCCAGGAAGACCCCCGCCGGGGCCGAGCCGAAGACGTGCATCACCGGCTGCCCCTCGGCGGTGCGGGGGTCGGCGTGGAGCTGGACCACGCCCCGCCCGCCCAGCGCGTCCAGGATCGGGCGATGCCAGCGCAGGGCGCCGCTGCGGGGCTCGACGCCGGCGAAGATCACCGCCCGGCACTCGAGCCGGGCGCAGAGCACCACCGCCGCCTCGGCCGCCGGGGCCTCGGTCGCCGGGCGGGGCACCCACACGTAGGGCCCGCTCCGGCCGGGGTACAGCACCGCCGACGGGGTGTGGTTGAAGCCGTCGGGGGACGGGGCGGCCTCGGTCATCGCCCACGGAGCGTCACCGGCCGCGGGCCCCGCCGTGTCGACGATCGGATCGAGCCGGATCCCCAGCTTCGCCGCCCGCTCGACGACCCCCTCCGGGGGCGCGCCCCGGCCGTCGGACAGCCAGCGGTCCACCAGCCGCCACAGGCTGGCGAGCTGCTCCCGGCTCGCCGGTTCGAAGGGCGGGGCCGCCCGGTCGACCGGATCGGCCTGCAACGACGCCGCGATGGCCACCGCCAGCGGGTCGCGCCAGCCGGGGGACGGGCTCTCCACCGCCGGCCGGGCCACCTCGGACCGCCCGGGGGTCAGCTCGGCGCCCCACTCGACCACCAGCGCCAGCCCGCTGCCCACGATCAGGCCCGCCACCGAGACCACCAGCGTCGGCCCCAGCACCCGGCCCACCGTGCGCCGGGTCAGCATCTTGATCGCCAGCAGGCTCGGCACCAGGTAGCCGAAGCCGAACAGATCGGTCACCTCGAGCCCGGGCAGCCGGTCGCCGATGAACGTCGCCACCAGCGCCTTGAGCCCGAAGCCCACGGTGAACACCAGCACGATCTTGCGCGGCCCCTCGAGGTTCAGCCGGCGCAGGGGCCACCGCCGACTCAGCAGCCCCACCGCCCCCAGCAGCACCAGCGCCTCGACCACCGTCGTCAGCACCTTGACCGGGGTGAACCACGCCACCGACAGCAGCGCCGGCACCAGGATGCCGCTGTAGTCCCAGCCGGCGTACAGGTTCATCGCCGCCGCCAGGGCCGCGGTCGTCAGCAGGATGACGTAGATCTTGGCGCTGCCCAGGAAGTTGACCGCGACGTCCTCGTAGGTCAGCTCCAGGCTCGACAGCCCGTAGTTGGTGAACGGCAGGATGAGCCAGAACAGCGCGGCCCAGGTCAGCGCCGTCGGCACCCCGATCTGGACCAGCCCCCGGCGCAGGTCGAGCTTCCAGAACATGTTCGCCGCGAGCGGCACCAGCACCAGCCCGACCCCGAAGAGCTGCTCCTGATAGCTCAGGTCGACCCCCAGCGAGGCCCGGGCCCAGTCGAGCGCGCGGGGGAAGAGCCACAGCTCGCAGTGCTGTCTGACCAGCACGCTCACCAGCAATATGAGGAAGAAGCGCTCCCGGCCGAAGAAGCGGCTCCAGCCGCCGGCCCGGGCGAGCAGGTCGGAGACCAGCCGGGCCACCAGATAGGTCAGGACCGCCTCGACGGCGATGGCCACCCCCGAGATGGGGCGCACGATGAAGACCGCCGCCAGGTAGCCCGGCACGACCAGCCCCGAGAAGACCCAGCCCAGCCGCTCGACGAAGAACCACAGGATCCACAGCCCGGCCAGCACCGCCAGCAGCAGCGAGCGGTCGAGGCCCCGGGCGGGCAGGAGCTGGAGGACTTCGGTCTCCACCGGCGGTCAGTCCCTCTTCGCCGCGGGCAGCGCGAGGCGGAAGACCACCCCGCTGACCGGGTCGCTCGTCGCGTCCAGCCGCCCGCCCGCGCGGAAGGCGGCCTGGGCGGCGATGTGCATGCGCTCGGTGGGCCCCGCCGCCTCGAGCGGCTCGGAGCGGAACAGCGCGTTGAGGGCCTCCCGGGGCACCGCGTAGCTCGAGTTCATCATCAGCACCGAGATCGACTCGTCCTCCTCGCTCACCGAGACCGTGGTCACCGAGCCGGCCTCGCTGTGGCGCCGGATCTCGGCGTAGAGCGACTCGATCGTGCGCTCGAGGGCCCCGGTCTCGGTCTCGACCCGGGGCATCGGATCGGCGAACTCGTACTCGATGCGCATCCGGCTCTCGGCCGCCGCCGCGCGCCCCGCCTTGAGCAGCAGGGGCCGCACGTCGACCCGGACCCGGTTCTGATCGACCGCGACCGCGCCGTCGGCCCGATCACCCCCCTCGCCGCCGCGGGTCAGCAGGAACACCGTCGCGCCCCCCCGCCCCTCGTCGACCACTTCGATGCGCTGGAGGCGCAGGCCGTGACCGAGCGCCACGTCGTCCCGCTCGCCGAGGGCCGCGGCGAACTGCGCCCGGGCCCGGGCCGCGGTCCACCCGGCCAGCGCGCCGAGCACCTCGGCCGCGCCCCGGCGCACCAGCCGGTCGGCCGCCTCGCCGGTCACCTCGCCCAGCCGGCTGCGCAGCGAGGCGTTGATCAGCCGCACCCGGCCGAACGGATCGGCGATGAGCGCGCCGACCCCCATCTGCTCGCAGACCGACTCCAAGAGGCCGTACTGCCGGGCCAGGGCCCCCACCGCCCGCCGGGTCTCGTCGATCTCGTCGGCCCCCGCCGCCGCCCCGGCGCGGCCCTCGTCCGCCGCCAGCCGGGCGGCCATCGTGCGCAGCCGCTCCAGCGCGCGGGGCTCGGCGGCGCCCTCGATCGAGACGACCCACACCCCCCGGGGCCGCCCCCGCTCGACGAGCGGCAGCACGAAGGCCGGGTCGTCCATGCCGGGCAGCTCGGACTGCTGCACCCCCGACCCCCGGGCGAAGGCCGCCCCGAACGGCGCCGCCTCGCGCTCGGCCGGCCAGCCGTCCACCATCACCCGGTCGATGCCCGCCGTGCCCCGCCAGCGCAGCGTCCGCCCGTCGTCGGCGAAGGTCGCCAGGACCGACCACCGGGCGTCGGTCGCCCCTCGCATCATCTCGGCCAGCCGGTTCCAGCGCCCGTCGTCCTCGCCGACCTCGGACTCCTCGACCCGCCGCCGGGTGGCCGTCGCCCGGCGCACCGCCACCAGCGCCAGCCGCAGCCCGCGCATGCGCCCCAGCACGTTGAGCACCAGCGCCGCCGTCAGCGCCGCCAGCCCGGTCTGGGCCCCCAGCCGCACCCCGCCCGCGGCGAAGAGCGCGAAGTCGGCCAGCAGCAGCAGCCCGGCCAGGGCCAGGGGCACCGCCCAGCGGTTCACCGGCCGCCCCAGGGCGCCCAGGCGCATCGCCGCCAGGGCCAGCAGGGCCGCCACCAGCAGCCGCAGCCACCACGGCGCCGGGGCCAGCGGCACCCCGTCGACCACCCCCGACAGCCCGTGGGCC
Organism: bacterium; assembly: GCA_030426085.1. GTDB lineage: Bacteria > Myxococcota_A > Bradymonadia > UBA7976 > UBA1532 > JACKDM01. Next base: position 17,942 of record JAUHYW010000094.1, read on the forward strand.
ACCACCTGCCCCGGGCTCGCCCAGCCCACCGGCGTGGGCCACAGGCTCGTGCGAGCGGGATCGGTCACCCCGACGACGACCCATCGATCGCGGAAGAAGCCCGGCGGGATCTGCCCCTCGACCACCCGGTGGGCGGCCACCGTCGGGATGCGGCCCGGGGCCCCGGCGAAGTTGACCGGCACCGGCCCCGGCCCCACCTCGGGCAGCGCGCCGTGCCGGGTCCGGAAGCGCGCGGCGGGCAGGGCCACCACCCCGGCCGGAGTCATCGGCGGCGGCGGCGCGACCGATCGCTCGGGGTCGAGCCGCCCCGGCTCGGCGAGCAGGACCCCCGCCGCGTGCTCGGCGAGCACCGCGTCCAGCGCCGCCCGCCGCTCGGCGGGCCACGGCGGACCGCCCCACCGGCGGCTCGTCTCGGCGTCGCCGGCCACCAGCACCACCGTGTGCTCGCTCTCCCGCTCGCCCCGCAGGTCGAACCACGCCGCCGACAGCCCGGCGTCGACCGCCGCCGACAGCCCGGTCAGCTCGGACAGCGCCGCCACCGCGAGGCAGATCAGGACCGCGAGGCCGGGCCGTCCGGCCGCCGAAGCTGTGCTCGATCGCACCCCATCCCCCCATCTTCGATCGCGACGCCGCTCGGGCCGCAGATCTCCCGAAGGTCACCACAACATCGGGAATGGGGCAATTTCGACGGCCGCCCGCAGCCGGGCGGCGTCACCCGATTGACGGCGCCCTGTCCCCAACTCGACGCCTCGCCATCAGGCGGCCATCGGCCGACCGGGGGCGTCGGGCGCGGCCTCAGCCGGGCGGAGTCCCGTGGCGGGCGGTGACGACGGTGCGGATGCCGCCCCGCACGTAGAAGTCCCCCTCGACCTCCATGAAGCGGGGCGCGGTCAGGGCGACGAGGTCGTCGAGGATGCGGTTGGTCACCGCCTCGTGGAAGTGCCCCTCGTCGCGGAAGCTCCACAGGTACAGCTTCAGCGACTTCAGCTCGACGCAGCGCCGGTCGGGCACGTAGCGGATGCGCAGGGTGGCGAAGTCCGGCTGGCCGGTCTTGGGGCACAGGCAGGTGAACTCGGGGCAGTCGAAGCGGATCTCGTAGTCCCGCTCGGGGCGGGGGTTGTCGAAGGCGTCCAGCTCTTTGCTCGGCGAGGTCGACATCGGCTCTCCAGCGGTCGGTTGCGGGCGACGGGGTAGCACAGCCCGGGCTCGGGGGACAGGGTTGCCCAGCGGCAACAATGCGTTTCGATACCGCCCGCGACATCGGGTCGCGGCGCCGCATCGATCCCCCGTGCGCCGGCTGCGGTCGGCCACTGACATCAACCGTGAGAAGGATACGATCCCGATGAAGCTGATCACCCCCGCGCTGCTCGCCTTCGCCCTGCTCTTCGGCGCCTCCCAGGCCTCGGCCGCCAACTGGAAGGTCGACGAGTCCCACGCCTTCGCCGTCTTCAAGGTGATGCACCTCGGCATCGCGCCGGCCTACGGCCAGTTCGTCAAGGTCGGGGGCAGCCTCGACTTCGACCCGGCCAACCCCGGGGCCACCAGGCTCACCATCGAGATCGCCGCCGACAGCGTCTTCACCGGCAACAAGAAGCGGGACGATCACCTCAAGAACGCCGACTTCTTCGACGCCAAGCAGTTCCCCAAGCTGACGTTTCAGAGCACCGCCTGGAAGAAGACCGGGGATGGGACCTACGAGGTCACCGGCAACCTGACCCTGCGCGGCCAGACCAAGCCGGTCACCGTCACGGTCAAGCAGACCGGCATGGGCAAGGACCCCTGGGGCAACGAGCGGGTCGGCATGACCGCGGACTTCACCATCGACCGCATGGACTACGGCATCGCCTACATGCCCGATGGCCTCGGCAAGCAGGTCGACCTGATGCTCTCGGCCGAGTTCATCAAGCAGAAGTGAGCCCGGCGGCCGCCCGGCCGCGCCCCTCTCCTCCCGCCGCGCGCGACCGCGCGCCCCCGCCCCGAGGTGCCCCATGGACGCCGCCACCAAGGTCCAGATCACCGGACTGCTCTTCACCCTCGTCCTGCCCGTCGGCGTCACCGCGGCGGCCCTCTTCGGCGGGCACCGGCTGCGGCCCGGCGCGCCGGCGGTCGCCCTGGCCCTGATCGCGGGGCTGGTGACGGCGGCGCTGGGCATCAGCGGGGCGCCGTCTCCGATCGACGCCGACGACTGGCTGCTCATCGGGCCGGCGGTCGGCGGCCTGCTCGCGATCGGGCTCGACCTGACCGGCGGGCGGCTCGGCGCGCTGCGCACATGGATCGTCGGCGCCCTGGGCGCGGCCTTGCTGGCGTTCTTCGGCTGGCGCATCGCCGGGGCGCTGGCGGCGATGTGGACCGACGGCTACGCCCCGCTGGCCGGCGAGGCGTGGGTGGTCGACGCCCTGGCCCTGGCCCTGGTGGTCTGGATCGCGCTGCACCGGGCCCTGCCCCACGCCGAGCCCGAGGCCGGCCCCCCGATCGCGCCCCTGATCCTGGGGCCGCTGGCCCTGGCCCTGGTCGGGGCCGCGCTGACCACCGCGCTGACGGGCAGCGCCCGCATCGGCCAGCAGCTCGGCGCCTCGGCGGCGGTGGTGGGCGTCGTCGGCCTCGCCGGCTGGCGCTGGCCCCTGCGGGTCGGACACGGCGCGGTGGGCGCCGCGGCGCTGGTCCTGATGCTGGGGCTGCTCTACGCCCAGCTCTTCGTCGAGGTGCCCCGGCCGGTGGCGACGCTCTTGATGCTGGCCCCGCTGGGCGCGCTGGCCGCCGTCGCCGCCGGGCGCCACCTGGGGCGCACCCTGCCCGCGGTGGCCATCGGCCTGGGGCTGACCGCCGCCGCGGTGGGGGCCGCCGCCGGGCTGACCGCGCTGAACGAGCAGGCCAAGGCCGCCGCGGTCGAGGCCGACGGGGGCGACGAGGACGGGACCTACTACCCCTACTGAACGGCCGCCGCGGACGACCCGAGCGCGGTATACTGCCGCCATCGCCCGAGCGAGGCCCCCCGACATGTCGTTCGATCCGCTCCTGGAGCCCATCGTCGGCCGCGCCGCCGAGCGCGCCGCCCTCACCGCCCGGCTGGCCGACAGCCGGCTGGTGACCCTGGTCGGCCCCGGCGGGGTCGGCAAGACCCGCCTCGCCCAGCACGCGCTGGCCGCGGCCGATACGCCGGGGGTCTTCGTGCCGCTCGACGAGGTCGCCGACGTGCCGGGGGCGCTGGCCGCCGTCGCCCGGGCCCTCGACATCGAGGGGGTGCCCGCCGAGGCCCCCGACCCCCGGGGGGCCCGCATCGGCCGGGCGCTGAACAGCCGGGGGCCGCTGTTGCTGGTCTGCGACAACGTCGAGCACGTCCTCGACTGCGGCCGCTGGCTCGCCCGGTGGCTGACCGCCGCGCCCGCGCTGACCATCCTCACCACCAGCCGCAGCCCGCTGGCCCTCGCCGCCGAGTCGGTCCTGCCGGTGGGCCCGATGGACCCCGACGACGCCCGGGCCCTGTTCCGGGCCCGGGCCGTCGCCGCCGGAGCCCGCCTCGACGCCACCCCGGGCCTCGACGCGCTGCTCGACCGCCTCGACCGGGTGCCGCTGGCCATCGAGCTGGCCGCCGCCCGGGCCCGGCTGCTGACCCCCGCCGCGCTGCTCGACCGCCTCGACGCGGGCCAGATCGGGCTCGGCCGGGGCGCGTGGCGCGACCGCCCGGCGCGGCAGGCCGATCTGGCGACCTCGTTCGGCTGGTCGTGGAAGCTGCTCGGGCCCGACGAGCAGGCCGACCTCACCGCCTGCGCCGTCTTCCGGGGGTCGTTCGACCTCGACGCCGCGCTGGCGGTGCTCGACGCCCGGGGTCTGGACGGGCTGGCGGCGCTGCTCGACCACAGCCTCGTACACCGCGAGGGGCCCGACCGCTTCGCCCTGTTCGCCACGGTGCGCGACTTCGCCCTCGAACAGGGGCCGGCCGACGTCCGGGCCGCCGCCGCCGCCCGCCACCGGGCGCACTTCGTCGAGCGAGCCGGGCAGGAGGCCGCCGCGGCCCATGGCCCCCGGGCCCGGGCGGCCGGCGAGTGGCTGTCGCGGGAGCAGGCCAACACCGTCGCCGCCATCACCGACGCGCTGGCGGCCGACGACCCCCGCTCGGCCGTCGCCGGGCTGCGCGCGCTGCGGCCGCTGGTCTACACCGGGGCCATCGACCCGGCCTACGGGGCGCTGCTCGACCGGGCGTGCGCCGCGTCCGATCCGATCGCCGCCGGCTGGGCCCGCTGCCTGCGGGGCGAGCTGGCCCGGCTGCAAGGGCGCCTGCGGGCCGCCGAATCCGACCTGGCCGCGGCCGCCGCGATCGAGGGCGACCCCCGGCTGGCGGCGATGGTGCACGCCGAGTCGGGCATCGTGGCCCACGAGCTGGGCGATCTGGCCCGGGCGGCCGATCACCACCAGGCGGCGCTGGGCGGGTTCGAAGCCATCGGCGACCGGCGGGGCGTCGGCCGGGCGATGGGCAGCGTCGCGATCACCCGCCACGCCCGGGGCCGGGCCGACGAGGCCCGCGACGCCTACGAGCAGGCGCTCGACATGCTGGCCGAGGTCGGCGACCGCCGCTCGTGGGCCATCTTCACCAGCAACCTGGGCGACCTGCACCTCGAGTCGGGCCGGCTGGGCGAGGCCCGGGCGTGCTACGAGGACGCCCGCCAGACCCTGGCCGCGCTCGGCGACCGGCGCATCGCCGCCGCGATCACCGGCAACCTGGGCGGGGTGCTGCTGGCCGAGGGCGAGGTGCAGGCGGCGATCGACCGCCGGCAGGAGGCCGTCGAGGTGCTCACCGCGGTGGGCGACGAGCGGCTGGCGGCGATCTTCCGGGGCTACCTGGGCCTGGGCCGGCACGCGGCGGGCGAACTCGACGCGGCCGTCGTCGACTACGCCGCCGCCGAGCAGACCCTGGCCGACCGGGGCGACCGGCGCCACGCGGGCATCTTCGCCGCGCACCGGGCGGCGGCCCTCGCCGCGGGGGGTGATCTGGACGCGGCGACGGCGGCGCTGGACGAGGCCGATACGTGGCTGGCGGTGCTCGACGAGCCGGCCGCCCGGGCGGTGCCCGCGATCCACCGGGGCCACCTGCACCTCGCCGGGGGCGACCGGGGGGCGGCCGAGGCGTGCCTGACGGCGGGCGGGGACGAAGGCGAAGACCCGCGCATGGCCCGCCGGCTCTTGCGGGCGGCCCTCGGCGACGACGAGGCCCCGCCCCCCGAGACCCGGCTGGTGGTCGCCGAGGACGGCCGCTGGTTCGACGCGCCCGGCGCGGGCCGGGTCGACCTCGGCCGGCGCTACGTGCTGCATCGGCTGCTGAGCGCCCTGATCGATGTGCGGCTGCGCAGCCCGGGGGCCGGCCTCGAGCTGCACGCCCTGCTCGAAGCGGGCTGGCCCGGCGAGCGCATGAGCCACGCCTCGGGCGCCAACCGGGTCTACGTGGCGGTCGCCACGCTGCGCAAGGAGGGCCTGGGCGACGTGCTGCTCAAGCGGCCGGCGGGCTACCTGCTCGATCCGACGCTGCCGATCGAGGTCGAGGCCATCGACGAGGCGTGAACCCCGGGGTCGGTGCCAGAGACGCCGTCGATACCCGCCATAGACGTGACGAGGTAGCGCCGACCCCCCACTCGCTGAGAGGGTCGCCGCGGAGGTGAACAATGCGAACATTCCTCACGACGATGTGCGTCGCCGGCCTGATCGGGTGCGGTGATGTCGACGACTCTGGCCTCGACGCCCCCGAGGGCGCGACGGTCTTCACCCTGACCCCGGCCGGGGGCACGTTCGAGGGCGAGGGCGACCTCGAAGGCTTCCGGCTCAGCGTGCCCCCCGAGGCGGTCTCGGCCGACCTCGAGCTGTGGATGGCGCCGCCGGCCAGCTCGCCCCCGCTGCCCGACACCGGGGTGCTCGTCGGCCCCGAGATCGAGTTCGGGCCCGGCCGGCCGACCCTGGCCCTGCCCGCCGAGCTGACCCTGCCCTTCGAGCCGTCGCGGGTGATGCAGGCCGGGGTCGCGCTGCAGTTCGTCAAGGTCTGGCGGGTGGGCCCCGACGGCTGGGAGATCCAGGATCCGGTCGCCCAGCCCGCCGAGGGCGGCGACGGGGTCACCGTCAGCATCGACACCCTCAGCCACTTCGGCGCCGGGGTCGAGATCGAGCCCGAAGAGTAGCGCCCGCCCGCCTGCGCCGGCCGACACCCCGGCCGCGCGCCCCTCACCCGGACCCCGCCGACGCCCCCCGCCCGACCCCTGCCCGAGGCGCGCCGCCCCGCCCTCGCCCGGGCCCGCCCCCGGCCTCGCCCCCGCCCGCGCAAAGGCCCTCTTAAGGCGCTTTAAGTCGCCCGTCGACCGGCTGTTTTCCTAGCCTCGGACACGTCCCGAACGCACCACACGCCGAGGTCAACATGAATCGACTCCGCCGCACAGCGACCGCGCTCGCCGCGTCGCTGCTGTTCCCCATCGCCGCCCTGGCCCAGACCGGGGTCTCCGACGACCGGGTGAGCCTGCCCGAAGGCCCGGGATCGCTCGAAGGCATCGGGGAGAACGTCTCGCTCAACCCCAATATGGGCGTGATGGCCTACGGGGTGCCCATCGAGGTGCCCCAGGGCTTCGCCGGCGTGACCCCCGGCCTGCGGCTGGCCTACAGCTCGGGGGCCGGAAGCTCGGTCGTCGGCGTCGGCTGGTCGCTCGACATGCCGCACATCGAGCGGGCGACCCTGCGCGGCCTGCCGAGCTACGGCCGGAGCGACATGTTCGCCGCCGACGGCAGCAACGAGCTGGTCGAGATCCCGGGCGCCGCGGTGCCGACCTACCGGGCCCGCTACGAGGGCGGCTTCGTGCGCTATAGCTGGCTCGACGCGGGCGACGGCCGCGAGGGCTACTGGCAGGCGGAGTACCCCGACGGCCGCGTCGCCACCTTCGGCGCCCGCATCGACGGCGCCCCGGTGCCCGAGGCCCGGGTCAGCGGGCCCGACGGCACCTTCCGCTACATGGTGGTCGATACGGTCGACGTCTACGGCCACCGCATGACCCACACCTATCAGAAGTCGGGCAACGCCTCGCTGGTGCGCCAGATCGAGTACGTCTTCGACCAGAGCGGCGCCGCCCGCTACGCCGTCAGCTTCGACTACGAAGAGCGCAGCGACGCGACCGGCTTCGACGTGCTCTCCGACGCCAGGCCCGGCTTCGACGAGCGCCTCACCGAGCGGCTGGCGGCGGTCAACGTCTTCTCGGGTCCCGACCGCATCCGGCGCTACGAGCTGGCCTACGAGCCCTACGCCGACTCGGGCGGCTTCACCCGGCTCGCCGAGGTCGCCATGCGCGGCGCCGAGGGCGGCGTCTACCCCGCCGTGCAGCGCTTCACCTACTCCCGCACGCTGGAGGGTGTCTGCGACGCAGGCGCCGACTGCGCGCGGCCCTTCGTCATCGACATGGGCAACATCGGGGTGAACATCGGCGTCGGCCGGGCCACCTTCGTCGACATCAACGGCGACGCGCTGCCCGACCTGCTCGACACCACCGACGACGGCGCCCACCGCTTCATCCTCAACGTGCCCACCGCCGACGGGCGGCCGCACTTCGCCGACGCGCCCATCTTCAGCGCCGTCGGCCAGGGCAGCGGCTTCCGGCTCGGCACGCCCTTCGTGCAGGTGCTCGACGTCGACGGCGACGGCTTCGCCGACCTGCTCGACGCCCGCAACGGTCGGGCGCTGTTCAACCGGGCCGGCGGCGACTGGGCCGGCCTCGAGCCGCTCGCCGAGACCGCCGCGGTGGGCGACGCGCTCGGCGCCGACTTCGACCAGGGCGACGGCGAGCTGCGCACCCTGCGGTTCATCGACCTCGACAACGACAAGCGCATCGACCTGATGCGCAGCACCCGCGAGACCACCAGCGTCTGGTTCAACCAGGGCGTCGACGGCTTCGTCGAGGACGAGGACATCGACCTGCTCGGCTACGACCTGCAAGTCGACAGCATCGACATGTCGGACATGAACGGCGACGGCCTGCTCGACGCGGTGAAGCTCAGCGTCGGCGGGCTGCGCTACAAGCTCAACCTGGGCCACGGCCGCTGGGGCGAAGAGATCGAGATCCTCGGCCTCGCGCTCGACGAGAGCGAGCTCGACCTCGCCACCCTCGACGACATCAACGGCGACGGCCTCTCGGACGTCGTGGTCGTCGCCGGCCGCGAGGTCAAGTACGCCATCAACCGCAACGGCGAGACCTTCTCGCAGGTCGCCCGCATCGGCAGCGACGCGGTCGACGGCGAGCTGCCCCTGCGCGACGCCACCGTCACCGTGCTCATGGCCGACATCAACGGCAACGGCTCGACCGACGTCGTCTGGCTCGACGCCCAGGGCCGGGTCACCGCGCTCGAGCTGTTCCCCGTGCGCCCCAACCAGCTCTCGCGGGTCGAGAACAGCCTGGGGCAGATCACCGAGATCACCTACACCACCAGCGTGCAGCAGATGGCGCTCGACAGCGGCGAGTGGGCCCACCCGCTGCCGCACCCGATGCTCATCGTCGAGCAGATCGACCGCAGCGACGCGGTGCACGGGGTCCACGAGATCACCCGCTACCGCTATCGAGACGGCTTCTACGACGGCCTCGAGAAGCGCTTCCGCGGCTTCGCGCACGTCGAGGTCACGACGGTGGGCGACGCGACCCAGGAGACCGGGCTGCAAGTCACCGAGTACGACGTCGGCGCGACCGACCCGTACCGCGCCGGGCTGACGCTCAGCGAGCGCAGCCTCAGCGCCGACCGCCCGCTGGGTGAGATCGCCAACACCTACGCCGACTGCCCGCTCGCCGAGGTGCCCGACACCACCCCGGCCATCCGCTACATCTGCCAGACGGCGACCGACACCCGGGTCATGGAGGGCGCCTCGGCGGCCGAGCACGTCCTCGTGCGCCAGGAGACCACCTACGACGGCTACGGCAACATCACCCTCTCGGCCAACCTCGGCGTCGTCGAGACGGGCGGCGGGGCCTGCGCGCCCTGCGAGGGTGGCGCCGAGACCTTCGGGGCGGCCTGCGGCGCGGCGTGCCGCGGCGACGAGGTCTTCATCGAGACCGAGCACGTCCAGCCCGGCGCCGACACCGACGGCCGCTGGATCCTCAAGGCGCCGTACCGGATCTCGACCTATGGCGACCCGGACAGCGCGCTGCGCACCGAGTCGCTCTTCTACTACGACGGCCCCGACTTCGAGGGCCTGCCGCTCGGCTCGCTGACCCTCGGCGCCATCGCCCGCACCACCCAGAAGGTGAACGCCGGCGACGACGCCGTCATCGAGACCGGCCGCTACCGCCGCGACGAAGACGGCAACATCATCGAGTCGCTCGACCCGCTCGGCGTGCCCGGTGAGGCGGCGCACAGCCAGCGCTACACCATCGACGAGGACGGCCTGCGGGTCACCGCCATCGAGCTCGGCTTCGAAGCCGAGGATGGCACCCCCTACAGCCTGCGCCGCGAGATCCGCTACGAGCCGCTCTTCGACGAGGTCGTCGAGGCCACCGACTGGATGCGCATCGACGAGAGCGGCAGCGCCCGCTCCTCCCGCCGCAGCACCCGGTACGGCCGCGACGAGTTCGGCCGGCTGGTCTCGATCGCCCGCCCCGGCGATACGCTTCAGGCGCCCACCGAAGAGTACGTCTTCGACCTCGGCGTCCCCTCGCGCATCATCTCGCGCAGCCGCAGCGAGAGCGGCGGGCCGCTCGACATCGAGCGGATCATCTGCCTCGACGGCCGCGGCCGCGAGTTCCAGACCCGCACCCTGATCCACGAGGGGCGCTACCAGGTCTCGGGCTTCAACCAGTACAACGTGCAGGGCCAGCCGTGGCGCACGTTCCAGCCGTACATCGGCGCCGACGCCGAGTGCGACCTGACCCCGCCGGCCGACACCCGCTTCGCCGAGCTCTTCCGCGACGCCACCGGCCGCGCGCTGAGCACGACCCTGCCCGACGGCGAGATCTTCGGCGACGCCTCGAGCGGGCGCACCGTCTACGGCCCGCTCACCGTCACCACCTTCGACCAGGAGGACAACGACCCGCAGAGCCCGCACGCCGACACCCCGACCGTCCGCCGCATGGACGGCCTGGGCCGACTGATCGCCTTCGAGCGCCCGCTGGCCGACGGCCGGGTCTCGATCTCGCGCACCACGTACGACGGCCTCGGCCGCATCGAGGCCGCCGCCGACGCCAACGGCAACCGCAAGGGCCAGACCTACGACCTGCTCGGGCGGGTGGTCCGCATCGACGACCCCGACGCGGGCACCACGACGCTGACCTACGACGACGCGAGCAACGTCATCACCCGGGAAGACGCCCGCGGCGTCGTGCTGCGCTCGCTCTACGACGGCCAGAACCGCCTCGTCGAGCAGTGGGACGAGGCCGACCGCGAGGGCAGCCTGCACCGCTTCGTCTACGACGTCGACCCGAGCTGCGACGCCGAGCTGTGCACCCACACCGCCGCCCGCCCGGTGCGCGGCGAGTTCCCCGGCCTCGCCGGGACCAACGTCGAACACTACGGCTACGACCTGCGCGGCCGGCGGGTGCGCACCCGCCGGGTGCTCGAGGGCGTGCCCTTCGACCTCGAGGTGACCTTCGACAACGTCGACCGCACCGTCGCGACGACCTACCCCAACGGACGCACCCTCGAGTACACCTACGACGGCGCCGCGCGTCTGACGGGCATCGAGGGCCTCATCCCGTCGATCGAGTACGACGACCGCGGCCAGCAGCGGTCGATGACCTACGCCGACGGATCGCGCCTCGCGCAGAGCTACGACGCCATCCTGCGGCTCGCCGCCCGGCGCATCGACGACGGCGCCGGCGAGTCGCTGCAGGTGCTCGACTACACCCGCGACCGCGTCGGCAACATCCTCGAGATCGCCGACGGCGCCGCCTTCGGCCCCGACCTCGGCGGCCGCTTCGAGTACGACGCCTGGTATCGCACCACCCTCGCCGACCTCGCCCCGAGCGCGGCCGACGGCGGCGAGCAGCTCACCTCGACCTACGACCTCATCGACAACGTCGTGACCCGCGCGTCGTCGCGCACCCAGACGGCGCTGGCGGTCGGTGACTACGACTACGCGGGCGCCGGCCCCCACGCGTTGACCCGCGCCGGCGACCTGAGCCTGAGCTACGACGCGGCCGGCCACGCGGTGCAGCGCGGCGGGCAGGGCTTCGAGTGGGACGCCCGCGGCCGCCTGAGCGCCGTCTCGGCCGGCGACGACACCATCGCCCGCTACACCTACGGCCTCGGCCACCAGCGCGCGGTCGAGGTGGTGGGCGACAGCACCACCCTGTACGCCAGCCCGATCTTCGAACTGCGCGACGGCATCTCGACCCTCTACGTCGCCATGGGCAACAACCGCCTGGCGCGCATCGAGGACGACGCGCTGGCCACCACCGCGCTCACCGACGTGGCGCCGCTCGACCAGGGCCGGTCCGAACCCGACGGCCGCATCGACGCCGCCGACGCCTGGGTCGCGCTGGCCGCCGAAGAGGGCGTGCTCGACGCGCCCGCCGAGACCTCGGCCGCCGGCGCGCTGCTCGAGAGCGCCGTGCGCCGGATGTTCCTCGACCAGGGCCCGGCGACGACCTTCCTGCACCACGACCACCTCGGCTCGATCGTCATGGCCACCGACGGCGACACCGGCGAGGTCATCGGCCAGCGCGCCTTCTACCCGACCGGCGTCGAGCAGCCGGGGGCCGTCGGCTACGTCGACGACTATGGCTTCTCGGGCCAGGAGCACGACGCGACCACCGGCCTGATCAACTTCGAGCACCGCCTGCTCGACCCGCGCACCGGCCGCTGGATGAGCCCCGACCCCAACTTCTCGGTCGTGCGCGCCGAGGATCTGACCAACCCCGGCGAGGCGCTCACCGGCTACGGCTACGTCGGCGACAACTACGCCAACGGCGTCGACCCCGATGGGCTCGAGACCACCGGCGCCACGAAGGGCGGCGGGGCCAACGGCAACGCCGCCAAGACCAAGACGCGCAACCCGGCGAAGAAGGCCATCAACGCCGTGTGCAAGGCCTGCAAAGCGGCCGGCAAGGTGATGAACTGGAAGATGCGCCGGGCGATGGGCGACACCACCACCTACTCGACGCCCGAGCTCGAGACCATGGTGGGCGAGGCCAAGAGCCGGGCCGCCAACCTGCGCCACCCGTCGACCATCAAGCGGGTCAAGCTGGCGCTGGCGACGGGCAAGTTCATCAAGGGCTCGGTCGAGATCGCGTTCGGCGCGGTCGAGGTGGCCAACGGCGATCCGATGGGCATCGAGAGCATCATGGATGGCGGGATGGAAGCCTACGAAGCCTTCCAGGAGCTGCGCACCCTCAAGAACCTCGACCCGAAGAACCCGGCCGACGCGGCCAAGCTGGCGGCGGACATCCCCGGCTTCCTCGACAAGGCGGCCAGGCACTACGACGCCAAGGTCAGCAAGTACAACCTGGCCCTCATGGGCCGGGTGCAGGACCAGCTCCTCAAGACCGGCCTGCCGGTCCCGCGGGAGATGACCCAGGTGCACGACGGCACCAGCGGCGACTTCAAGTGAGGCCCCGGCCCACGCCGCGTGCGCGGCGTGGGCCTCGATCCGACCCGCTCGACGACCCGATACACCCACACCCGATCCTCACGGAGCCCGACCATGCAGCGCCACATCAACCGCCTGACCGCCCACCTGCTGACCTTCGCCGCCGCCCTCGCCCTCTTCGCCTGTGACGGCAGCACCAGCGAGACCCCCCAGCCGCCCGCCGCCGACGGGGGCGTGCCCGACAGCGGACCCGAGCCCGAGGTGCCCGGCGCCTTCCTCGGCGTCCACCCCGACGCCCGGTCGTGCGAGGTGATGCTCCTCGACGCCGACGGCCAGCTCGGCGCCCCGGTCTTCGGCGCCGCCGTCGAGGGCCGCAGCCTGCGCCGCGGCGACCGCCTCGCCGTCGCCTTCGCCCACCGGGCCGACGCGTCCATCGCCGCCGGCGCCGTCGGCCTCGTCGCCGCGAACGGTGGCGACGGCGTGCAGCTCGAGTCGGCGACGTGCTTCGACGCCGCCGGGCGCCCGCTGCCCGAGGCCGACGCGGTGCTCGAGGCGCTCTGAGCCCTGGCCCGTCCTTCCGATCGATCCAGACTGGAGCCGGCGGCGCCCCCCTGCCCGGGGCCGCCCTTCAGAGGCCGCCTTCCGCTCTGTGCCCGCGCGCCTCGACCCCCCGACACCCAGTGCCACAGCCCGTGATCGCGTCCCTCGACCGCCCTCCGCGGCGCTGATCCCGATGAGCCATCGGGGGGCTCGCGGAAGGGTTGACCTCGGTGTCGGCGAACCTGACTCTGGTCGCGCGAACGCAGGCTTCGGGCCAGACTGGCAGACGACCCGAGGTCGTTGCGCCCGCGAACCGAGGAGAAGCAGTGGCGATCCGGGAAGAGAAAGACGTACTCGTCGTGACGGCCGACAACTTCGACGCCGTGGTGTCGGCCGATTCGAACGTGCTGGTCGAGTTCTACGCGCCGTGGTCCGGCCACTGCCAAGCGCTGGAGCCCGAGTACGCCAAGGCGGCGGGCACGTTGAAGGCCCAGCAGGCCGATATTCGATTGGCCAAGGTCGACGCGACGGTCGAGAGCAAGCTGGCGGAGAAGTACGGCGTGCAGGGTTTTCCGACCCTCAAGTTCTTCAAGAAGGGTCAGGTGATCGAGTACGGCGGCGGCAGCACCGAGGCCGAGATCGTCTCGTGGCTGCGCAAGAAGACCGGTCCGCCGGCGGCCGAGTTGCAGACCGCCGACGATGCGCAGGCCTTCGCGGATGCGCGCGAGGTCTCGGTCATCGGCTTCTTCGCCGACGGCGAATCGGACGGGGCCAGGGCGTTCATCGACGCCGCCGACAGCATCGATGACATCGAGTTCGGGATCTGCCGTGAGCCGACGGCGGCCGAGCGGCTCGGTGTCGAGATGGAGCATGTCGCGCTGTTCAAGACGTTCGACGAGGGGCGGGCGATCATGCCCGCGAGCGGTGACCCCGAGTCGATTCGCTCGTTCGTACGCGCGGAGTCCGTCGCGCTGGCGACGGAGTTCTCCGATGAGGCCGCGCCGAAGATCTTCGGCGGTGAGATCAAGCAGCACATGCTCTTGTTCGTCTCGAAGAGCGCCGAAGACTTCCAGTCGACGCTCGATCAGTTCACCGAGGCGGCCAGGGCCTTCAAGGGCAAGCTGCTCTTCGTCTACATCGACGTGGACGTCGAGGACAATCTGCGCGTCCTCGAGTTCTTCGGGATGAAGTCGAGCGATGCGCCGGCTGTGCGCCTCATCGACACGATCGGCGACATGGTCAAGTACGTGACCGACGAGCCGCTCACCGCGGACGGCTTCCGGGCATTTGCCACCGCTTTCCTCAACGGCGAACTCAAGCCGTTTCTCATGTCGGCCGACATCCCCGCCGAGCAGAGCGGGCCGGTCTACACCCTCGTCGGCAAGTCGTTCGACGCCGAAGTCTACGGTCATCCGGGCGCGGTCTTCGTCAAGTTCTATGCGCCGTGGTGTGGCCACAGCAAGCAGCTGGCGCCGATCTGGGATTCGCTCGGCGCGCACTTCGCGGGTGACGAGGGCGTGCGCATCGCGCGGATGGACAGCACCGCCAACGAGGTCGAGAGCGTCAAGATCCGGAGCTTCCCGACGCTGAAGTACTTCCCGGCGGGCGGCGGCGTCGTCGACTACAACGGCGGGCGTACCCTCGATGACCTGGTCCGCTTCGTCGAGAGCGGCGGCGTCGAGAGTAGCGGCGTCGATGCGTCTCCCGAGGAGGAGGTCTGGGAGGAGGGCGAAGAGCCGCCCCCCGAGGGCGAGTAGGGCGGGCAGCCGTCGCCGAAGGACGAACTCCAGCCGGATCGGATCGAGGTGCCGGATCCAGCCCGGATCGAGGTGCCGGATCGAGGTGCCGGGCACCTTGTCAGGACGAACTCCAGCCGGATCGAGGTGCCGGGCACCTTGTCAGATCGAGGTGCCGGGCAGCGGATCGGATCGAGGTGCCGGGCACCTTGTCCGGCAGCGTTGCAGAACCGGGATCCCGCCTGAACCGTTCTCGCGACAGGCGGTCGGTGGCGTCGATCGGCAAAGCTCTGCCCCCAGGGGCCGGTCGGTGGCGCCGGCGGTCATCTGTCTGCTCTCGGGGCCCGGGCGTGGGGCCGGCCGGGCAGACCAATGGCCCCGGATTGCACCGGGTGGCTCATCGGCGGCAGGCGTTTGCCCCGAAGTCGCGGTCACCGGGACCTGGAGGGCAGGCGTTTGACGACGGGCGCCGGGCACCGGGGCCCCGA
>JAUHYW010000011.1 GCA_030426085.1 bacterium
CAGCCCGGTGCCGCAGACGTCGGGCTCGACGACCGGGGTGCCGTCGATGAACTGGTCGGTCAGCCCGTCGCAGTCGTTGTCGATCCCGTCGCAGACCTCGGGGTTGCCGTCGGGCACGCACAGGTAGCGGTCGCAGGCGTCGCCGATGCCGTCGCCGTCGGTGTCGTCCTGGGTCCGGTTGATGACCTTGGGGCAGTTGTCGCAGGCGTCGCCGACCCCGTCCTCGTCCTCGTCGGCCTGATCGGGGTTGGGCACCTCGGGGCAGTTGTCTTCGAGGCCGCACAGGCCGTCCTCGTCGATGTCGATGCAGATGCCGCCCAGCGAGCGCTCGAGGGTCAGCAGGGCGAAGGTGTGGCTCGACATGTTGGTCCAGCCCCGGGGGCTGCCGGCGAAGCCGTTGCCCCACTCGCCGTTGTTGGGGTTCTGCCAGCCGAGCAGGGTGTAGGCCAGGTCGAAGTAGTGGCTGGGCGGCTCCTCGGGGTAGCCGAGGGCGACGGGGTCGCGGTCGCCGAAGTCCTCGGCGTAGAGCGCCCCGCCCTGGCCGTCGTCCTCGGAGACGGTCAGCGCCTTCTCGACCGCCCAGAAGTAGTAGAAGGTGCTGGTGGGGTTGAACCCGCCCCCGATCATACGATCGAAGGCCCAGTTGTTGCGGAACCACATCAGGCTCTGCTGGGGCCGGGGGTCGCCCGCCGGCACCTGGGCCAGCCGGTAGCACCACAGGGCCGAGCCGGTCATCGACGAGCTGGAGCCGTTGCCCGGGTGGTAGCCGCTGCCCCCGTCGCCCTCGGCCGCCTGCCCCGCCATCAGGAAGTTGACCGTGTTGCCGAGCACTGCGTCGGCCCCGTCGATGATGTTGGCCGCCGCCGAGAGCCCGGCGACGCCGAACTGGGTCGTCGACAGGTCGCCGGAGTTGTTGGGCGCGCTGTAGTTCCAGCCGCCGACGTTGTTGGGGGCGATGTTGCCCTGGTTGCGCTGCAGGCTGACGACCCCGTTGGCGATGGCCTGGGTCACGGTGACCGCCGCGCCCACCTCGTCGGGGCCCCCGGTGGCGAGGAAGCTCGACATCGCCATCAGGTTGCCGCCGGTGACGTACAGGTAGGGCTGGCCGTTGGGGTTGGCCATCGGCGCGTCGCCGGCGATCATGCGCTGCACGAGGCGGATCATCATCGCCTGGTCGTCGGGTGGCATGCCTTCGAAGCCCTGGACCTGGCCCAGGAAGCCGACGCCCCGCCGCTTCTCGAGGAAGGACAGCGCGCCGAGGAAGTTGTGGCGGTCGTCGCCGCCGTCGGCGAAGCCCGATCCGGCCTCGGTGAGGCGGATGAACTGCAGCCCGAGCTCGATGGCGTCGTCGACGGCGCAGGCGAAGGGGGTGGCCTCGCACTGGGCCGCCGCCGGGGCGGCGAAGCCGAGCGTCAGGGCGAGGAGGGCGGCGGGTGCCAGGATTCTGGGCGCCATGGTTCGATTTCTCCGGTGAGGGGGGCGGACGGAACGCCTCGTCCCCGCAGAGGCAGGTCGCGTATCGGGTGTCACATCGAAAAAGTGCCAGCGGTAGATGTACCGCAACCGCCCGGGTCGTGTCGCGGGCGGACGGCGTCGGGCTTTCGCCGGCGGCGGCGGCGGCGTAGGGTCGGGGGCGCTCGAACGGGAGGAGGCCTGCATGGCGCGCACGATCCGCCGGGTCGCTCTGGGGCTGGGGGCGCTGCTCGCGCTGCTGGTGGCGGTGCTGGTGGTGCGCACGCTGATGTTCACCTCGGTGCAGCGCGAGGCGCCGCCGTCGACCCTGGCGGTCGAGCCGGGCGAGGTGGCCGCCCGGCTGGGGGCGGCGATCCGGTTCCGCACGATCTCCGGCCCGGCCGGCGAGGGGCCGGCGCCGTTCACCGCGATGCAGTCCTGGCTGGCCGAGACCTACCCCGGGGCCCACCGGGTGCTGCTGCGGGAGGCGGTCGACGGCATCAACCTCGTCTACACCTGGGGCGGCAGCGACCCCGCGCAGAAGCCGGTGCTGTTCATCGCCCACCAGGACGTCGTGCCCGTCGAGGCCGGCACCGAGGGCGACTGGACCCACCCCCCGTTCTCGGGCCGCATCGCGCCCTGCGGCGACGAGCCGGGGGACTGCGTGTGGGGCCGGGGCGCCATCGACATGAAAGCGGCCCTCGTCGGGCTGTTCGAGGCCGTCGAGCGGCTGGCGCAGGCCGGCTTCAAGCCTCGCCGGACGCTGGTCTTCGCGTTCGGGGCCGACGAGGAGGTCGGGGGCCAGGGCGCGGCGGCCATCGCCCGGCTCTTCGAGCAGCGCAAGGTGCGCTTCGCCTGGACCCTCGACGAGGGGCTGCTCATCACCGACGGCCTGATGCCCGGCCTCGACGCCCCGGTGGCGCTCATCGGGTTGTCGGAGAAGGGCTACACCACCCTCGAGCTGCGGGCCCGGGGCGAGGGCGGGCACAGCTCGATGCCGCCCGACACGACCGCGGTGGGGGTGCTCGCCCGGGCGATCGAGCGGCTGGAGCAGGACCCCTTCCCCCGGGCGATCGATGGCGCGGTGGCCGAGATGTTCGACCGGGTGGGGCCCGAGATGGGCTTCGGGCAGCGGCTGGCCTTCGCCAACCGGTGGCTGTTCGAGCCGATCATCGTCGGCCAACTCGCCGGCACGCCCTCGACCAACGCGCTGCTGCACACGACCCAGGCCCCGACGATGCTCTCGGCGAGCATGCAGGAGAACGTGCTGCCCCAGGTGGCCCGGGCGGTGATCAACTACCGCATCCACCCCCGGGACTCGGCGGCGTCGGTGCTCGAGCGGGTGCGGGCGGTGGTCGACGACGAGCGGGTCGAGGTGCGCCGGCTCGAGGGCGGGACCCACATCGACCCGGCTCCGGTGGCCTCGGCCGACGGCCCGGGGCATCGCATCGTCGAGGCGGCCATCCGGGCCAGCTTCCCCGAGGCCATCGTCAGCTCGGGGCTGTTCATCGCGGCCACCGACACCCGGCACTTCTTCCCGCTCGCCGACGACAGCTACCGCTTCCACCCCATCCGGATGAAGCCGGCCGACGGGGCCCGGATCCACGGCACCGACGAGCGGCTGCGGGTGGCCGATCTGGCGGGGCTGGTGCGCTTCTATCACCACGTCCTCCAGGCGGCGGCGCAGTGACGGTGGCCCAGTGAAAGCGGGGGCCGGCGGCGGCCGGGGGTCGGTTCTTGCGCGGGGGGCGCGCCTCTGCGACAACGGAGGTCGGCGAGGGCGGTGATGAACCAGCACGCGTGCTACCACTGCAATTTGTTGTTCGAGGCCGAGAGCCCCGTGCCCTGCCCTCAGTGCGGGCGCACGCTCGAGCGCTACGACGCGCCGCCGGGGGCGGCCGACGAGCGGACCCAGCTCGTCTCGCCGCCCACGAGCCTCGACGACGTGCCCGACCCCGAGATGGTGCCGGTCTCCCGCTCGAACCAGTCGGGGCACGTCGACGGCGGCCGGCGGGCCAGCTACGGCGAGTCGCGGGCCCAGCGGGAGTATCGGGGCGGGCACCGGCCGGCGGCGAGCGAGCCCGAGCGGCCGGCCAACCGGGCCCTGCCCGACGCCCAGGGCCGGCCCCGCAAGCGCAACACCGGCAGCCTGCGCCTGGGGCGCAGCTCGTCGCCCCCCGCCCGGTCGAACTGGTCGGGTGATCGGGCCGGGCGCTCCACCCGGGAGGTCGACCTGCGCTCGCCCTCGTCGCCCCGCGCGCCCCGGGGGCGCGCCTCCGAGCCGAGCCGCCGCGGCGGCCGGGAGGAGGCGCCGCGGGCCGACGTGGCCCGGGTCGACACCGGGCAGCCGAACGTGGTCGGCGAGATCCCCCGACCGGCCCGCCGCAGCGCGACCAACAGCGACATCCGCCTGCCGCGCAAGGCCCCGGGGGGGCCGGCCGACGACGGGATGGAGAGCACCCGCATGCTCTCGGCCATCGACCTGCCCGACGGGCCGGTCGGCGGCGGCAGCCCTCCGCCCGGCGACGGGATGGAGAGCACCCGCATGCTCTCGGCCATCGACCTCGCCGCGGCGGGCGCGGCGGCCGGGCCCGACCCCGGGGCGATGGATCGCACGCACGCGCTGTCGCCCATCGACGAAGAGGTGACCCGCTTCCGCGACGCGCCCGGGCGGGCGCCGGCGCCCGACCCGGCCGAGAATGAGCGGACGCGGATGCACGGGGTGATCGACCTCGAGCAGACGATGGGCCTCGAGAACCACGCCCCGTCGGGGGGGCCGTCGCCGTTCCCCGATCCGACGCCCGGCGGGGGGTCGGGCCCGTCGCCGTTCCCCGATCCGACGCCCCGGGGGGGTTCGGGGCCGTCGCCGTTCCCCGATCCGACGCCCCGGGGGGGGTCGGGCCCGTCGCCGTTCCCCGACCCGACGCCCCGGGGGGCGCCGGCCGCCGCTCAACCGCGCAGTGACCTGCGCCGGGCGGCGCCCCAGCCGCTGGTGGTGCCCGGGGCCGCGACGCCGTCCCCCGCGCCTTCGCCCCAGCCGCCGGCGGCGGCGACGCCCCAGCCGGTGCCTCAACCCATCGCCCAGCCCCAGCCGGCGGCGACGCCTCAGCCGGTGCCCCAGCCCCAGCCGGCGGGCGGCCGGCGGCGGACCCGGGCGATCCCGACCGCCAACGAGGCGCCCCCGCCCCAGGCGGCCCAGCCGACGCCGGTCGCGGCGCCGGTGCCCCAGCCCGCTCCGGTGGCCCAGCCGGCCCCGGTGGTTCAGCCCGCTCCGGTGGCGAAGCCGGCCGATCCGGTGCCCGACTACAGCGACAAGTACGGCAGCTACTTCGACGCCCGCGGCCCCCAGGGGGCCAACCTCACCGACGCGATCGACGCGATCATCGGCGAGCAGCGCGAGGCGCCGCCGGCCCCGGTGGGCGCCGGCGCGGTGGGCGGCCGTCGGCGGCGGCGCAGCCCGCTCTTGTGGCTGGCGCCCATCGTCCTGGTGGCCGGTGCGATCATCGCCCTGATCGTCATCGGCCCCGGCGGCTCGGACGACGAGGTCGCCGACCCCGTCGCCGACGACGAGGGCCCGGCGCTGGCCGGGGTCGAGCAGGTCGTCGCCGAGCTGGGGCTCGCGCTGCCCCGGGCCCGAGGCGCCGAGGCGCTGCCCGACGACCCGCCCTACGTCGTCGCCGGGGCCGAGGCGCTGCGGGTGCGGGGCACCCAGCGCATCCTGGGGGTCAACTCGGCCACCGTGCCGGACAACGTCGTCGCCGACAGCCCCGAGGGGGAGTGGATCCAGCCGCTGCGCGACGCCCTCGGCACGACCCCCCGCAACCAGCTCGACCTGCTCGCGCTGGCCCTCGACGAGAAGGTCGACGCCCGGGCGGTGGCCCGCTTCGCCCAGTCGGGGGAGAAGGCCCGCTTCGAAGAGGTGGGGCTGGTCGTGCGCCGGGTCGAAGGCGCCGGCGGGCTGGGCGTGATCCCGATCAACACCGGTCCCACCGAGGCCCCCAGCGCGGGGCGGATCATGATCCGGGTGGGCCGGCTGTCGGTGACCATCCTGCTCGAGACCCGCGACGGGCCCCAGGACGACCCCGACGGCAAGATCGACAGCGGCGGCGGGGCGATCGACTTCGACCGGGTCGACGCCCGGCTGGCGGCGCTGGCCAAGGCCCACCCCCTGGTCCGCGAGGCGGTGGTCGCCAGCCACGCCGAGCTGCCCCTGCGCGACCTGATCAAGCTCTTCGAGCGGGCCCGCACCGGCGCGGAGAAGGAGCGCTTCACCCGGCTGCGGCTGGTGGTGAAGTGAAGCCCGACGGGCGCTGCCCGCGCCGGGCCCAGGTGCGCCGACTCCAGCGGGCGGGGGATGGGCGCTGGCGGCGGGCGGCGCGGGCCGACCTGCGCGATCTGGCCGCCGACGAGGCCGGCGCCGAGCTGCTCGCCCGGGCGATCGGGGCCATGCTCCGGCGGGGCGCGGCTACAGCGCCTCGTCCTTGATGCGCTGGATGACCTCCGAATAGCTGGTGGTGTTGACCAGCTCGGCGAGCTGGGTGGTGTAGGTCTGCACGAGGTCGGCCCGGCCCCGCGCCCGGGCGTCGCACATCGCCTGGTAGACCGTCACGAACGCCCGCTCGCTGTTGATGAAGTACTCGGCGGCCTCGGTGACCACCGACAGCGCGGCGGCGACCAGCGAGCGGTCGGCGTCGGTGAATTCGAAGCCCCGCCCGTCGGAGTTCTGCACCGTCAGCGTCACCGCCGCCTCGGCGTCGAGGCCGTTGTTGGCCCCGGTGCCCATGCGGCCGGTCACTTCGAACCCGGTGAAGGCGATGGTGCGCAGCGAGGGGTACTCGGGGGCGTAGTGCTCGACCATCCCGTGGTACAGGGCGTCGACGATGCCGACCCCCTTGCCCGCGATGACCTGGGCCCGGGTCTCGTCCCGGGTCTCGCGCAGGGTCACCCGGACCTCGCTCGATGTGCCGGCTGCGACATCCTCTGCCAGCTCGATGCGGTCGAGCTGCAGCCCGAGGTAGGTCTCCTTGAGCACGTCCCGGATGAGCTGGGTGGTGGCGGTGCGGCGATGCATGGGGTCCTCCTGCGGTGGGGTGGCGGGTGTCCGACGTCCACCTCGACGGTGACATGGATCGCCGGTCCGATGAAAAGCGCGGGACACTCGTCCGATGAACGCCGCCGGGGCGCGGTTCCTTCCTGTCGGGGCACCGTCACCCGATTGTCCGCAGACCGCCGTCGGGCTACGGTGGCGCTCGTGCTTCCGTCCCTCACCCGCTCCCTCGCGCCGGCGCTGGCGCTGGCCGTGCTCGTCGGCTGCCCGTCCCCCCGGCGACCGACGCCGCCGCCCCCGCCGCCGCCCGACCTCGGCCGGTGGCTGCCGCCCGACGCGCCCCTGACGGCGGTCGCCCGCCCGGCGGCGCTCGACGGCGCGCTGCGCGGGCTGGGGCTGCGCGACGCGACCCCGCGCCTCGTGCCTACGATCGGCCCGGCGGCCGAGCCCGCGCTGCGCGGCCTGGGCCTCGACCCCGAGCGGCCGGTGTGGCTCGCGCTGCGGGCCGGGCCGGTGCTGGGCGTGCTGCGGGCCGCCGAGGACGCCGAGCGGGTGCTGGCCGACGCCGCGGCCGATCCGATCGTCGACCCCCGCCTCTCGCCCACGGGCCCCTTCGCCGGTGGGCCGTTCGCCCGCTGGCTCGAGGCCCACCCGCTGCCGCCGACCTGGGTGCACCTGCGCCTGATCGGGCACCCGCTCGCCGGCCCCGATGGCGGCCCGATCGCGCCCGAGCCGTGGCTGGCGCAGACCTTCGGCGCGCTGGCGACCGTCGGCCCCGACGACCCCGCCGAGACCCTGGCCGCCGCGCTCGACGTCGAGGCCGGGCCTGCGGGGGCGCTCCAGGCGGCGCTGGGGGCCCACCGGCCGACCGTCTACCGCCTGCTCGACCGCCCGCTGCCGACCGTGGTGATGGCCCACCGCCGCCAGGACCCCCACCCGGCGGTGATCGTCGACGTGATCGAAGACCGCGACCTGGGCCCCGGCGCGCTGGCCGCGGGGCTGGCCGCGCTGCCCGAGGCCGGCGGCGTGTGGGAGGCCCGCCCATCACCGCCCCCGGGCCCGCCCGCGCCGGGCGGGCTGCTGCGGGTCGAGCTGGACCACGCCCGCTGGCTGGCCGCCGCCCGGATGCTGGCCGAGGTCGGCGCCTTGCAGCGGGTGGTGGGCCAGGGGCCGACCCCGGCCGAGGCCCACGGCGCCCTCGCCGCGGGTCGGGTGGCGGCCCGGCTGCCCGAGCGGCTGATGGCCCCGGTGCAGCGGACGCTGGCCGCCAGCCGCATCACCCTGAGCGCCGCCGAGGGCGGGCTGCGGGCCCGGATCGAGGTGGACGCCCGCAGCGAGGCCCTCGGCGCGCTGCGGGGCGACGCGGCGCCGGCCGACCACGGGCTCATCGCCGACGGCCTGACGCCCGGGGCGGGGCCGGCCCTCGCGCTGACCCTGGCCCGACCCCCGAATGTCGTCTCCCGGCTCGTCGCGCCCCACGTCGGCCCGCCCGACCGCCCGCTGCCGGCGCTGCTCGAGGCGATCGATCGCTGCGGCGCGCCGTGCCTGCCCGCCCTGTGGACCGCGCCCCTGGCCTACGCCCGCGACCTGCCGGCCACCATCGCCGCGCTCTCGGGCCACGCCCCGCTCGACGCCGCGCTGGCCGAGGCCACCGGGCTCGCCGGGCTGGTGATCGGCGACAGCCGGGCCGCCGCCGTCGGGCACCGGGCGCCGGCGACGCTCTCCCGGGCCGCCTGGGGCCCGATCGTCGAGGCCGCCGGGCTCGAGAGCCGGTGGCTGGTGCGCGATCGGGCGGTCATGCTCGCCGGCCGGGGCCCGGCGCTCGAGGTGCTGACCCGGGCCGCGCGCTCCCCGGCGGTCACCGACGTCGCGCTGCTGCGGTTCACCGCGGTCGAGGCCGGCCCCGACCGGCTGCGGATCGACGGCGCGGTGACCTTCGACCGGCGGGGCATGACCCTCGACGCGGTGATCGACCGCCCGCCGCCCGCCGCGCCGTGAGCGCCGATCCGCCGGTGGTGCTCGCCGGGGTCGGCAAGGGCTTCGGCGGCCGGGCGATCCTGGACGGGGTCGACCTGACCCTGGGGGCCGAGGTGGCGGTCGTCGTCGGGCCCTCCGGCGGCGGCAAGTCGGTGCTGCTCGACCTCGTCGCCGGCACGCTGCGCCCCGACGCGGGCGTGCTCCGGGTCCGGGGCCCGGTGGGGGTGGTCTTCCAGGACGGCGCGCTGTTCGACGACCTGAGCGTGGCCGAGAACCTGAGCTTCCCCCACCGCGGATCGCCCGGGGCCCGGGACGCCGCCGTGCGGGCCGCCGCCGAGGCCGTCGGGCTGGCCCCGGGGCACCTCGCCGCCCGGCCGGGGCAGCTCTCCGGCGGGCTGCGCAAGCGGGCGGCCATCGCCCGGGCGCTGGTGCAGGCCCCGCCGGTGCTGCTGTACGACGAGCCCACCGCCGGCCTGGACGCCGCGAGCGGGGCCCGCATCGCCGAGGCGATCCTGGCCGCCCGCCGGGCCACCCCGGGGCAGGCGATCCTGGTGGTGACCCACGACTACGCGCTCGCCGCCCGGGTCGCCGATCGGGTGCTGTACCTCGACCCCGACCGCCACCGCCTCGAGCCGCTGCTGGGCCCCGACGCGCTCGCCGACCGCAGCCCCCCCGGCCTCGACGCCACCCGGCGCACGCTCGAAGCGCACTTCGCGGCCCACGACCCGCCGCCGAGCGAGCCGGGCACCGCCCGCGAGCCCCTGAGCCGCCGCCTGACGCGGGCGCTGGGCGAGACCCTCTCGGGCGCACGCCACCTGGCCGGCCTGCGCCCGCCGGCCCTGCGCCCGCTCGCCCGTCGCCTGTGGGACGTCGGCGTCACCAGCGCCCCGGCCATCGTCGCCTCGGGGCTCGTGCTGGGCCTCGTCACCGCGCTCCAGATCGGCAGCGGGCTGCGCTACGCCTTCGACGACCTCGACCCGCTGCCGGCCATGCTGGGGGTCGTGCTCTTCCACCACGTCGGCCCGCTGTACACCGGCCTCTTCCTCGCCGGGCGGGTCGGGGCCCGGGTCGCCAGCGAGGTCGGCATCAAGACCTACCTGCGCCAGGCCGACGCGCTGCGCACCTTCGGCGCCACCCCCGAGGCGGTCTGGCTCTCGCCGCTCTTCGTCGCCGGGCTCATCGCGTTCCCGCTGCTGGCGCTCGTCCTCGAAGCGGCGGGGCTGGTCGGGGGCTACCTGGGCTATGTCGGCCTGCTCGGCCAGAACACCGCCGGCTTCGCCCACACCGTGCTGGAAGACGTGCGCCCCGGGGCCACGTTGCTCGGCCTCGCCCGGGCCACGGTCACCGGCGCGGTCGTGATCACGCTGGCCTACGCCGCCGGCGCCCAGGCCCGTCGGGGCAGCGACGCCGTCGGCCGGGCCACCACCCGGGCGGTCGTCGGCGGGCTGCTGGGGGCCATCGCCGTCGAGCTGATCTTCGGCCTCATCGAAGGAGTCGCATGATACGCCTCGCCCTGCTCGCGCTCGCGCTCTTCGCCTGCTCCGAGCCGCCCCACGCGGTGCGGGTGATCTTCCCCGAGGCCGCCGGGCTCAAGCCGGGGGACAACGTGATCATCCGCGGGCTCTCGGTGGGCCAGGTGGCCGACGTGGACCTGCACCCCGAGGGGGTCGTCGCCCGGCTCGAGATCGGGCCCCGGTTCACCGGCCACGTCGACCGTGGGGCCCGGTTCCACATCGAGACCGAGAAGCTGGTCACCGGCAAGATGGCGGTCGTCATCGCGCCCGGCCAGCCGCCGGGCGACCCGCTGCCGAGCGGGGCCGAGGTGCGCGGCGAGCCCCCCGCGGCGGGCCCCATCGACCAGGCCAAGGCCGCGCTGACCGAGAGCATCGACCACGCCCGGGCCCAGGCGCAGGGGCTCGGCCGGGCGATGCTCAACCCCGACCACCGCCCGCCGGTCGCCGCCGGGGGCACCATCGACCTCGACCGCCCCGGCCGCTACCGCCTGCGCCTGCTCGCGGTCCGGGTCGAGCCGACCACCGCCGACGGCAGCGACTGGGACACCGGCAGCGACCCCGACCTCGTGCTGCAAGGCTGGATCGGCGACCGTCAGATCCTGCTGACCCCCGCCGCCGAGGACGCGCTGGCCGTTGAGTGGCCCGGAGACGAGGCGCTGAGCGCGCCGTTCGACATGGGCGGCGAGACGCTGCGGGTGAAGGTGCTCGACGCCGACGTCAGCTACAACGACCCCATCGGCGTCGTCGAGCTGCGCCCGACCCCGGCCGACGCCCGCAGCCGGCGCCGCTTCCGCCTCGCCGCCGGGCGCGTCGCCGAGCTGGCGCTGCGCTTGGAAGAGTCCACCCCGCCGGCCGCGCAGCCCCCCGACCCGAAGCCGACCGACGCCGGCCCCTGACCCCTGCCTTGGATTCCCCGCGCGTTTGCGGATAGTGTCTTCCACCGTGTCGGGAGCCGGATGATGAACTTCGACTCGATCCGCAAGCGCCGAACCGACTTCGGTTTCGGCCTCGACGATATCGCTCGCACGACCGGCCTGACACCCTCCCGTATCGAAGACATCGAAGCCGGGTGCGAGCCCATCTACCTCGACGAGCTCACCCGAGTCGCGCAGGCGCTCGCGTTCGACGCCGCCGCGTGGATGAAGGGCGAGGATCTCGGCCACCCCGGGCGAGCGGTCGCGCGCTTTCGCTCGGAAGCGGGTGGTGCGCTCGGGCCAGTCGATCTTCGCCTCATGGCGCGCGCAGCTCAACTCGCTCGGATTGGCGAGTCGCTCCGGCTCATGCTGGGCGATCCGCCATCGGCGATATCGACGCGGCGCCATGTCAAGCCGATCGCCCGCGGGCGAATCAAGCCCCACGAGCAGGGCTATCGCCTCGGCGCGTCGGCTCGCATCGCGCTCGCACCCGAGCCGGGGCCGCTGCGCTCGGTCCAGGGTCTCCTGGAGGCGACGGGCGTGCACGTCGCCCTCGTCGACTTCGAGGCCCCCGCGATCGATGCGGTGAGCTTGTATGAGCCGGATGCCGTCCCCACGATCCTGCTCAACCGGCGCAAGGCCCGTATTCGGCAAGCGATCCCCCGGCGGGCTGCAATGGCGCACGAACTCTGCCACCTGCTGCACGACGCGCGCGGCGCGCGGGATCTGGTCACGCTCATCTCGTGGAGGGACTCTCGCGAACCCGAAGAGCAGCGCGCCAATGGCTTTGCTCCGGCCTTCGTCGCACCACCGCAGTGGCTCGGTGAGATGGCGGGTGAGCCAGAAGAGCGCGTGCGCGTGGTCGGCGAGCGATGGGGGCTGTCGGCCGAGGGCGCGGTCTGGCATTGCAAGAACTGCAAGCTGATCGAGGCCGATGTCGCCGAGTACTTGAGCCGCAACCTCCCCAAGGTGGCTCGGGATCGGTCGCTCGAACCCCGGATCGAGCGGTTGGTGCTCGACGCAGCATCCCCGGCCGAGCCGTCTCCGCTGTGTCGGGGGCTCCTCTCCGACCTGGTCGTCCGCGCATACGCCGCGGATCACATCTCGATCGGGCGGGCCCGGGAGTTGCTCGCCTGGCGCTGACACACCCTCGCTGGTTCATCGACGCTGGGCCTCTGACGCCGCTGGCGAGCGTCGTCGGCGCAGATGCGGCGTGGCCCGGCGCCACCCTCCATGTCTCCGCCGAGGTCCACCGGGAAGCCAGCCGCTCGAGGGGGAGCGGCGAGACCCCCAGGCAGGCGTTCCTGAAGCGGGCGACGGGCGGCGTGCCCTGGGTGTGCACCCACCGGGTCTCGCTGACCTCGCCGGCCGCGCGCTATTGGGCCGAGCGCATGCAACCCATGATGGGCAAGAAGTTCGACGCGGGCGAGGCCGAGACCATCGCGTTGTGCGCTCAGGACGCGGACGCGATCTTCGTGACCGAGGACATCGTCGCGGCCTTCGTCGCTCTCTCGGAGCTGGGGCCCGGCCGAGTGGTCCTGCCGTACGATCTGTGGCGATGGCTGCGAGGGCAGGGGTTGGTCGACGCTTCCCAGTACGATGCGTTGTGCACGATGACAGCCCGCGGCAACCTCAAACAGAGGTTGCCCGGGATCCCGTCACGGGTCCTCACTCCACCTGAGTCCTGACTCAGCCCTTCGGCGGCAGCGACGGCTTCTGCGGCGCGCGGCCGGCCGGGGGCAGGCCCTGGCCCCGGGGGGTCCACTCGAAGCGGGGGGTGAAGTGGTGCTCGTCGCCCATCTCGTACTGGACCGGCCACGGGGCGTCGTGGCGCTGCTCGTAGGCCGCGTGGCGGGTCCAGTAGGGGTCGAAGAGGTGGGCCCTGGCCAGGGCGCAGAGGTCGGCCCGGCCGGCGGCGAGCACGCTGTTGACGTCGGCGTAGCTGCTGATGCCGCCCACCGCCATCGTCGGGATGGCGGCCTCCAGGCGGATGCGCTCGGCGTAGGGGGTCTGGTACAGCCGGCCGTACTCGGGGCGGATGTCGGGGGCGATGCCGCCGGTCGAGCAGTCCATCAGGTCGACCCCCCGCTTCGCCGCCGCCCGGCTGAAGGCCACCGCGTCGTCGCCGGTGATCCCGGCCTCGGTCCAGTCGGTCGCCGAGAGCCGGACCGCCAGCGGCTTGTGATCGGGCCAGACCGCCCGCACCGCCTCGATGACCGCCAGCGGGTAGCGCATCCGGTTCTCGAGCGGGCCGCCGTATGCGTCGGTCCGCCGGTTGGCGATGGGTGAGAGGAAGCTGTGCAGCAGGTAGCCGTGGGCGACGTGCAGCTCGACGAGGTCGAAGCCGGCGGCCTCGGCCCGGCGGGCGGCGTCGACGAAGGCCTGCTTCACCCGATCCATGTCGCCGGCGTCCATCGCCTTGGGCGCCGGCCAGCCGGGGCCGAAGGGCACCGCCGAGGGGCCCAGCGTCTGCCACGCGTCGTCCCCGGTCAGCGCGGTGTCGCCCTCCCACGGGCGGCTGGCCGAGCCCTTGCGGCCGGCGTGGGCGAGCTGGATCCCGATCTTGGCCCCGCTGTGGCGGTGCACGTAGTCCACGACCCGGGTCCAGGCCGCCTGGTGCGCATCGGTGTACAGCCCGGCGCAGCCGTGGGTGATGCGGCCCTCGGGGGTGACGTCGGTCATCTCGGTCATCACCAGCCCCGCCCCGCCGACCGCCCGGCTGCCGAGGTGCACCAGGTGCCAGTCGTCGATCAGGCCGTCGGTGGCGCAGTACTGGCACATCGGCGAGACCACGATCCGGTTGCGCAGGGTCAGGCCCCGCAGCCGGAGCGGGGTGAACATCGGCGGCGGCGGCTCGGCGTCGGGCGCCGTCTCGACCCCGGCCTGCGCGGCGAACCAGCGGTCGGTGGCCTCGGTGAAGGCCGGGTCGCGGGCCCCGAGGTTGGCGTGGGTGATGCGCAGGCTGCGGGTCAGCAGGCTGAAGGCGAACTGCCGGGGGTGCAGGTCCATGTAGCGCTCGGTGTCCTCGAACCACTTGAGGCTCACCGCCGCCGCCCGCTGGGTGCTGGCCACGTCCGGGCGCCGCTCGGCCTCGTAGCGGGCCAGCGCGCCGTCCCGGTCGAGGCCCTGCTTCTCGGCGGCGTCGAGCGCGTCGCGCAGGGCGATGGCGTCCTCCATGGCCAGCTTGGTGCCCGATCCGATCGAGAAGTGGGCGGTGTGGGCCGCGTCCCCGAGCAGCACGTAGCGCCCGTGGCGCCAGCGGCGGTTCTTCACCGTCGGGAACCGCCGCCAGATCGAGTAGTTGGTCAGCAGCGGGTGGCCCTCCAGCCGCTCGGCGAACAGCCCCTCGCAGAACGTCGCCGTCTCGGCCTCGCGCGCCGCGTCGAGCCCGGCCGCGCGCCACGTCGCCTCGGTGGCCTCGACGATGAAGGTCGAGAGGCCGTCCTCGAAGTTGTAGGCGTGCAGCCGCCACAGGCCGTGGCCGTCGCGCACGAAGTCGAAGGTGAACGCCGGGAACCGCCGGGTGGTGCCGAGCCAGGTGAAGCGGGTCCGGCCCAGCTCGATGGTGGGGCCGAAGTGCTCGGCGAAGCGGCCCCGCACGCCGCTGTTGAGCCCGTCGGCGGCGATGACCAGATCGGCGTCGAGCGCCTCGGGGTCGTCGATGGCCGACTCGAAGTGCACCGCCACCCCCAGCTCGGCGCAGCGGGCGTGCAGGATGGCCAGCAGCCGCCGCCGGCTCAGCCCGGCGAAGCCGTGGCCGGTGGAGCGCAGGCAGGTGCCTTTGTAGTGCACGTCGATGTCGTCCCAGTGGGCGAAGTCGGCGGCGATGGCCCGGTAGGTGGCTGGATCGGCGGCGGCGATGTTGCCCAGCGTCGCGTCGGAGAAGACGACCCCGAAGCCGAAGGTGTCGTCGGCCCGGTTGCGCTCGTGGACGACGACCTCCCGGCGGGGATCGGCCTGCTTGAGCAGGATGGCGGCGTACAGGCCGCCGGGGCCGCCGCCGACGCAGGCGATGCGGGTGATCGAGCGGGTCATCGGGCGCCTCCTGGCTGATGCCGGGGGACGATGACACCGCTGGGGGGCGGGTTCAACCGGACCGAGGGGCTTCGAAACGACGACGCGCGCGGCACGGGCCGCGCGCGTCGAGCGGGCGGGGCGTGCTCAGCCCTCGGCGCCCTCGTCCCCTTCGCCGCGGGCCGGGCGCTCGCCGCGGGCCGGGCGCTCGCCGTCCTCGCCCTCACCGGCCTCGGGGCGCTCACCCTCGGGGCGCTCGCCGCGCTCGGGGCGCTCACCCTCGGGGCGCTCGCCGTCCTCGGCCTCGGGGCGCTGGGGGCGCTCGCCGTCCTCGGCCTCGGGGCGCTGGGGGCGCTCGCCGTCCTCGGCCCCGGGGCGCTGGGGGCGCTCGCCGTCCTCGGCCTCGGGGCGCTGGGGGCGCTCGCCGTCCTCGGCCTCGCCCCGCTCCGGGGCGTCGGGGCAGGCGCTGTGGCAGGCGTGGGCCGCTTCCAGGCCGGCGTCGAGGCACTCGTCCTCGCTGCCCCCGGCGTCGACGCAGTCGAGGAAGGTCATCCGACCCTCGGGGCGGCACTCCGCGTGGCACGCCCGGATCCGGGCCCGGACCTCACCGGCGCACTCGCGCAGATCCTCGGCGCCGAGCTCTTCGCACACCGGCGGCATCTCCCGCTCGGGGCGCTCGCCCTCCTCGCGGTCGCCGCGCTCGGGCCGCTCGCCTTCGGGGCACTCGCGGTCGCCGCGCTCGGGGCGCTCGCCCTCTTCCCGGTCACCGCGCTCGGGGCGCTCGCCCTCTTCCCGATCACCGCGCTCGGGGCGCTCGCCCTCTTCCCGGTCACCGCGCTCGGGGCGCTCGCCCTCTTCCCGGTCACCGCGCTCGGGGCGCTCACCCTCCTCGCGGTCGCCGCGCTCGGGGCGCTCGCCCTCTTCCCGGTCGCCGCGCTCGGGGCGCTCGCCCTCCTCGCGGTCGCCGCGCTCGGGGCGCTCGCCCTCCTCGCGGTCGCCGCGCTCGGGGCGCTCGCCCTCCTCGCGGTCGCCGCGCTCGGGCCGCTCACCCTCCTCGGCAGCTTCGTCCTCGTCGCCCTCGAAGCCCCGGCTCCGCATGGCGACCTCTTCGTTGGCCGCCTCGAGCTCGACCACCGAGTTCTCGAAGTCGTCGTTGCCGGTGTCCTCCACCGGGCCGCAGGCGGCGGTGGCGATGCAGGCGGTCAGGAAGGCGGCGGCGCGCAGGGTGCGGACGATCATGGCTCTCTCCGGGTGCTGTGTGGTGGTTCCCCTCGGACGCTCACTTGGGTTTGCAGAGCCCGTGCCAGACCCGAAAGGGGCTGATTTCACGCCGTTTTCACCGCGCCGGGCCGGCCGGTGTCGGCTTCGGGCGACATCCGGCGGTGATCGGCCGCCAAGCGCGCTTGACGGTGTCGGTCGCGGTTGGCGTCAGCCGCGGGCGACGCTCCTGTATGATGCGCCGATGGTGCCGCTGCCCCCGATCCGCGACGACCTCGAGACCCGCCCGGCCGATGACGGCACCCTGGTGATCGAAGACCCGATCACCGGGCACCGGACCCACCTCGGGCCCCAGAGCGCGGCGGTCTGGCGGGCGCGGGCGGCGGGGGCCGACTCGCCGCTGGCGCTGTGCGCGGCGGCCTCCGAGCTGGCGCCCGGCGTCGTGCGCGAGCGGCTGATGCAGATCCGGGACGCGCTGCTGCTCGACGACGCCCGCTTCCGGGCTCAGCGGGGGCTGTTCGGCCGCGCCGAGGCGCCGATGGTCGACCGGATCCTGCTCGACCCCGATCTGCGCCACCGCTGCGTGCGCTGTGGCTCGTCGTGCCTGGGGGTCGACATCGGCCCGATCAGCGACCGCACGCTGGACGCGGTGCGCGACCACCGGCTGTGGGCTGGCACCCCCGACGCCGAGTCGGCCGCCGAGACGGTGCAGCGGCGGATCACCGAGCAGGGGCCGGTGCGGGTCTTCACCCACGTCGACGGGGCCTGCGTCATGCTGCGGGGCGGCGACCGATGCGCGGTGCACGCCGCCGCCGGTGAGGCGGCCAAGCCCGCCGGGTGCCGCCAGTTCCCCTACACCTTCACCGCCACCCCCGCCGGGGTCGCGGTCGGCCTCCAGTTCGAATGTCGCAGCCTCATCGAGAGCGCTGCGGCCGGGCGGGCCGAGCCGGTGTCCGAGCGGGCCGCGGCGCTGCGCCGGATCGTGGCCGACGGGGCGGCGGTCTCCCGGCTGCCCGATCCGGTGACGGTGGGCCCCGGGCTGTTCGTGCCCGCCGCCCGCTACCTGAAGTGGTGGGCGGCGGTGGCCCGGGTCGAGCGGCTGGCCGAGGCGGTGCCCTCGGCGATCGCGCTGGTCGAGGCCCGGGCCGCCGAGCTGGGGCCCGAGCCGGCGTGGCTCGAGCCGGGGGCGTGGCCCGGGCCGCCCTCGCCCCCGCCCGACATCGCCGCCCTGCGCGACGCGCTGCCGTCCCAGATCATGGGCGCCTGCGCCTGGCTCACCCGGGACGCCGCCGGCCGGCGCGATCTGGTCGAGCAGGAGCAGGCCGAGCTGGTGCGCAAGGCGCTGCTGGTGCAGACCGGCGCGGTGCGGCTGCCGCCGACGGTCTTCACCCCGACCGGGGGGGCCGACCCGTGGCGGGTCGCGCTGCGGGGCGCGCTGGCCGACCACCGGGTCGTGCTGGGCATCGACCTCTTGCAGGGGCTCGGCCGGTTGCAGGTCTGGCTGGCGCTGGGGCGGGCGGTGGCCCGGCTGCGGGCGGCGCAGGTGTCCCGCCGGCCGGTGCGGGCCCAGGACGCGATCGACGGCCTGCTCGTCGCCCACCGGATCCTGCGGACCGGGGTCGTCGACCAGACCCTGCGGGCGTGCCACGCGGCGGTGCGGGCGGCGCTGCCCGGCCTGCCCCCGGGGCCCGGGCCGCATTGGCTGGGGGTGCCCGCGCCGGGCTTGTCGGCCGGGGGCCGAGTCGGGGTATCCTGACGGCGAACCCCCGACCGCGCGCCGACACCGGCAGCCGCCCGATATGGAGCCCCGTATGAAGAGCACCAGCATCGTCCTGGCCACCGACCTCTCCGACGCCGCGAAGAGCGCAGCCGTCTGGGCCCGCGACATGGGCACCCGCACCGGCCTGCCGGTCATCGCGGTGCACGTCGTCGAGCTGGGGTTCGACAACTGGGTGCACGGCCGCTACCAGATCAGCGTCGACGATGAGATGCGGCGCAAGGTCGAGGACGAGGTCGCCGCGTGGTACCGCCAGGCGACCGGCGAGCCGGCTTCGAAGGCCGAGGTGCACGTGGGGCACGCGGTCAGCGAGCTGGTCGACGCCGCCCGGACCTACGACGCGGCGATGCTGGTGGTCGCGGCGACCGGCAAGAGCAGCTTCACCCGCACCGTCGTCGGCTCCCGGGTGCAGCAGCTCATCT
Organism: bacterium; assembly: GCA_030426085.1. GTDB lineage: Bacteria > Myxococcota_A > Bradymonadia > UBA7976 > UBA1532 > JACKDM01. Next base: position 18,336 of record JAUHYW010000011.1, read on the forward strand.
CGATGCCCCCCTGCCCGGTGGTGGTGGTCGACCCGATCAGCTTCACCCTGGCCGGCGCGCCCCGCATCGCGGCGGCGGTCGACTTCGCCCCGACCACCCCCGAGGTCGTCGGGGTGGCCGGCTCGCTGGCGACGATGTCCGAGTCGACGCTGATCCTGACCCACGTCTTCCAGCCGCCGCGCATGCTGGGCGGCATCGACCTGATGAGCACCGAGCAGGTCGCCGAGACGATGAGCGGCGCCGAGCAGGAGCTGGCGACCATCGCCGGGGCTCAGCTCCCGGGGCTCGAGATCGAGACCGCGGTGCGGGCCGGCGACCCCGCGCCGGGGCTGGTGGAGTTCTGCAGGGCCGAGCGCATCGACATCCTCGTGCTCGGCCACACCGGGCACGCGCCCTCGGCCCGGGAGCTGCTCGGCAGCACGCCCCGCAAGCTCATCGGCAACCAGCCGTGCACCCTGGTGATCGCGCCCACCCCCCGCGGCGAGGCGGGCTGAGGCTCGCTCACGCGAAGGTGGCCGCCATCGCCGCTCGCAGGCCCTCGGGGTCGTCGATGTGCACCCAGTGGCCGGCGTCGGGCAGCCGGTGCACCGTCGCGGCGTCCAGCCGGGCCACCCGCCGCCCCATCTCGCCCTTCCACCGGTCGCTGCGCCCGGCGAGCACGAGGTGCACCGCCATCGACGGCGGCGGCCGCTGCAGGAAGCCGAAGAGATCCAGCCCGGCGTAGTCGGCGAGCAGCGGGTCGACGACGTCGAGGTCGAAGCGCCAGCGGAAGCCGCCCTCGCCCCGGGCGAGGTTGGTCGTCATCCAGCGGCCGATGCCCGTCGCGAAGCCGGCCCGCTCGAAGTGGCCGACCACCGCCTTGCGATCGGAGAGCGGCATGGGCAGCGCCCGGGCGGTCTCGATCACCCGCCGCACCTCGTGGTCGCCGTCCATCGGGTGGGCCCCGGGCGGCGAGTCGAGGGACCACGCGGCCTTGAGGCGGGCTCCGAAGTCCCGGGCGAAGACCAGGGCCACCTTGCCCCCGAACGAGTGGCCGACGATCGCCTCGGGGCGGTGGCCGACGTGGCGGGCGAGGCGGTCCAGATCGGCGGCGCAGGCGGCGACGGTGTGCGGGGGGTCGGCGCCGTGGCTGTCGCCGTGGCCCCGCAGGTCGACCAGCACGAAGCGCCACGCGGGGAAGGCCGCCGCCAGCCCCCGGGCGAAGCCGCGCCAGTTGCCCCGGGAGCCCAGGATGCCGTGCAGCACGAAGGCGGTCCGGTGGGGCCGGGCCTCGGGGGCGGTGACGATCTCGTGGGCGCAGACGAAGCTCATGGCGGGCCGGGCAGGGGGTGCGGTGGGCGGGGGCGCGGTCGGCGCTCAGGCGTCGTCGACCTCGGGCAGCGCGGGGCGCTTCCAGCCGATGATCAGCTTCTGCCCCGGCCGCAGGATCTTCTTGCGGCTGATGCGGTTCCAGCGGGTCAGCTTCTTGATGCTGGTGCGGTGGCGCCGGGCGAGCTTCCACAGGCTGTCGCCCCGGCGGACCCGGGTGTAGACCGGCAGCGGCTTGATGGCCTTGACCCCGTGCCGCTTGATGTACTCCTTGACCGCGGCGACCGAGGCCGGGGCGTCGAAGCGTACGTGCATGTGATCGGCGTGGCCCCGCAGGTGGCGGATGATGCCCCCGCTCTTCTCGCCGCCGAAGATCTCTTCGAGCTGCTCGGGCGGCACCTTGGCGACGTCCCGGGCGTAGGCCTTCAGCTTGGGGATGAGGCGGCGGTCGCTGAAGATGTACTCCACCCCGCCGGCCTCGAGCATCGCCGCCATGAACGTCCAGGTGCGGGGCACATCCAGCGTGCGCCGGGTGGCCCGCTTGAGGTTGTCCTCGTCGTGGCCCGCCCGCAGGTAGTAGGCGATGTCCGCGTCGCGCCCCGACTGGTGCGACAGGTGCCGCTTGAGCCGGCCGCCCTTCTTCGACGAGATGTCGCCGACGTGCAGCCGGGGGGTGTCGGGGAACTTCTCGTGCACCGCGGCGGCGGCCCGCTCGATGGCGTCGACCACCTCCCGGGTGCCGAAGCGGTACTTGTCGCGCACGGTGAAGTGCTCGCCGGCCTCGAGCGGCTCGCCGTAGGCCAGCCAGCCCCGGTTGGGGCTGCCGATGGAGACGGTGTGGGGCCAGCTCGGGGGCGCGGTCTCGGCGGCGGGCGCCTCGGCCTCGGCCTCGTCGTCGACGCCGGCCTGACCCCCGGCCAGCTCGGCGTCGAGAGCCGCCTCTTCGTCGTCGAGCCGGGCCAGCTCGTCCTCGAACGCCGCCCGCACATGGGGATCGGTCGGGCCGCGCACGCCGCGCCACAGCGGCGAACTCCAGCTCGACGCGGCGTCGAGGGCGGTGGGGTCGATCAGGGGCTCTCCGGCGATCGCGGCCGGCGCGAGCAGGCCCGAGGCGGCGACGAGGGCCACGTAGGACCCCCCCCGGCGGATGCGCGTCAGGATCGGCTTCATCGGTCTCTCTCCCAGGTGACGGCGCAGTTCAGCATATCCTACACCTCCACACAAGTACGAACAGGTACGCATTGCGCGATTCGACGGGCCCCGCGGGCGGCCGGGGCCGGTCGCCCGGCGCCCACCAGCCGCCGGGGCCGGCGGCGGGCGAACGCCTCGGGGCGGTCCAGCGCGCGCCAGGCCAGCGCCAGCCCGGCCAGGGCGGCGAGGCGGGGCAGCAGCGGGCCGTGCACCGCGTCGAGCCAGGGGGTCGCGGCGATCAGCAGGCCGGTGGTGGCCAGCCGGGCCAGCAGGTAGCCCCGGGTCAGCGCGCCGCCCGCCGGGCGCCCCCGCAGCAGCGCGAAGGCCGGGATCAGCAGCACGACGTCGGTCGGGGGCACCGCGGCCAGCAGCCAGTTGCGCTGCATGTCGGGCCAGTCGCTGCCCAGGCCGACGACGATCAGCAGCGCGCCCAGGCCGGTGGCGCCCAGGGCGTGAGCCGCCAGCAGCCCGCCCCGCAGGCGGCGGCCGAAGCGGGGGACCAGCAGCGCCAGCAGCAGCAGCGCCAGCGCCCAGCCGCCGATGATGGCCTGTCCGATGTGGATCCAGCCGGCCCGGGGGTCGGGCCCCGCCCGCCGGTGGTCCACCGTCGTCTCGCCCAGCAGCCGCCCCCGGGGGGTGGTCACCATGCCCAGGCCGTCCACCAGCGCCGCGGGCAGGTAGGCCCGCTCCCACAGGCTGCGGGGGCGGTCCAGCGCGACGCCGGGCACGACCTCGGTGGGCAGCAGCAGCGGCAGCAGGCCGGCGTAGGCCTCGCGCACGTCGTCGCGGAAGCTGCGCGGGGTCATGACCGGCCCCAGCGCGGCGTAGACCGCCCCCCCGGTGTACTCATCGAGGTAGTCCCGCAGCCGGGTGGCGCAGTTCTCGCGGAAGGTGTCGTAGACGTAGTCCCGCCGCTCGCGGGTGATGTCGAGCCGCAGGTGGGTGATCAGGCGGTCGACCGCGGCCGGGTCGAGGTCCACCGCCCGGCGCACCACCGTGCGATCGGCCTTGCGCCACCGCCCGAGCTGGCGCCCGTAGCGCCGCACGTCGCCCCAGAACTGCACCCGGCCGCCGAGGAACTTCTGCACGTAGCCGTCTTCGGTGAACGCGGTCACCCCGAAGTTGAACAGCTCGGCGTCTTCGATGGGGGCGTCCTCGTCGGTGACGACGAGCATCGCGGCGTGCCCGTAGAGGCTGTAGACGTCGTCCCCCGCGTCGGCGAAGACCAGCTCCACCCGGGGGACCCGGGGGGCGTCGGGGGCCGCCCCGGCGTCGATCGGATCGGTCGCGGTCACCGGCGCCGCGGGCGCGGAGGCCTCGGGCGTGGGGGCGGCGGCGGCCGACGACAGCGTCAGAACCAGTGCCAGCCCGACGAGATGGGACGACGAATGCAGCATGCGCCTCGGGTGAACGAGGACGCGGCGGGCGCGGACACGGCGATCGCCCCGCCGCAAACGGTTGAACCGTAGACCCATTACCCGCGATGGGGCGCCGAGCGCAAGCCGTTCCGGGTCAGCGCCCCGTCACAGGCCGCAGCGATCGGGCGGGACGCAGGCGCCGTTGGCGCAGTTGCCGCTGTAGCAGGTGGTGTCGGCGCCGCACGCCTGGCCGAGCCGGGCCCGATCGCGGCAGGCGCCGCCGTCGCAGACCTGATCCGGCCCGCAGACCTCGAACAGCCCCTGGCCGCACGGCTGGTCGCGGCCGGGCACCGGCTGGCAGATGCCCTCGAAGAGGAACGCCTCGAGGTCGAGCCCGGCGCAGTAGTTGCCCGCGCCGCACACGTCGGGGAAGGCTGGCGCGCAGGCCCCGCCGACGGCCACCGGGGCCATGCACTGGAGCTGGAAGTTGGCCGGGTTGAGCCCGCACGACAGCCCCGCCTCGCAGAACGGGCCGTTGAGCCCGCAGAGCTGGCCCGCGCCCACGTTGCGGTCGTCGAGCGGCTCGCAGGTGCCCTGCTCGGCGCCGAAGTCGGCCACGCAGCCCAGCCCCGCCGCGCAGGGCGCGAAGCCCTCGCCGCAGACGGCGCCCTGACCGCTGGGCGCGGCGCAGGTCCCGTTCACGCAGGTCAGGCCGTCCTGGCACGACAGCAGCGACTCGGGGTTGCACGGCCCGCCGACCGCGCCCCGGGGGGTGCACTGGCCGGGGCAGACCCCCTGGATGTTGCAGTACTCGCCGGCCGGGCAGGCGTCGTCGAGCGAGCAGGCGCCGCCGGGGCCCGCCTGCCCGATGAATGCGTCGGCGCACTGCTGGGCGAGCATGGCGAAGTCGGCGTCGCAGGCCAGGTTGCCGAAGCCGGCGATGCACGCCTCGAAGTTGACCGGGGCGAACTCGACCTCGCCGGCGGCCATGGCGGTGCGGATGACCGAGAGGGTCTGGTCGTCGAACTGGCGGGTGGTGAACGGGCGGCAGTCCTCGTTGTTGGCCGCGTTCACGATCTCGCCGAGGCCGCAGCGCTCGACCCAGCCGCAGACCGCGCCGGCGAAGCGCTCGGCGGCGTCGGGCGGCAGGTTGGCCTCGCCCTCACCCTCGCCTTCGCCCTCACCTTCGCCTTCTCCCTCGCCCTCCCCTTCGCCCTCTCCCTCACCTTCGCCCTCGCCCTCGCCCTCGCCTTCGCCTTCCCCTTCGCCCTCACCCTCGCCTTCGCCCTCACCCTCGCCCTCACCCTCGGCGCCCATGTCCTCGTCGCCACCCGACGGCGGATCGGCGCAGCCGAGGGTCCACAGCAGCGCGGCCGTCAGCAGCCATCCCCAGCGTATCGTCACGTTTCCTCCCCGGACGTGTTGCGGCAGCACCATACCCCCCCGGCGCCAGCCGAAAAAAGCGGCCTGTGACCCGGGCTCACCGGACGCATCGAAGAGCGTCGCCCGGTGTCAGGAGGCCGGCCCCCCGCGATGCGCCGCGAACCGAAGATCTGCGCCACCTGCGGCCGGTCGTTCGAGTGGCGGGCGAAGTGGGCCGATGTCTGGGACGCGGTGCGCTGGTGCAGCGTCGGCTGCCGCCGCCACCGCCCGGGGCCGCTCGACGCCGCCCTGGAGCGGGCCATCCTCGACCTGCTCGGCGCCCGGGGTGTCGGCGCCAGCATCTGCCCCGCCGAGGCGGCGCGGCGGGTGCAGCCCGACGGCTGGCGTCCGCTGATGGAGCGCACCCGCCGCGCCGCCCGCCGGCTGGCCCACGCCGGGCGGATCGTGATCACGCAGCGGGGCCGCCCGGTCGACCCCGGCCGGTTCCGGGGCCCGGTGCGGCTGCGCCTCTTGGAGCCCTGAGCGGCGGCCCGGTACGATGCGCCGATGGGTCTCCGCCTGCCGTGCCTGATCGCGCTCCTGCTCGCCCTGCCGGCGGCCGCCGCGCCCGACGACGACGCCTGCCCCGCCGGCAAGGTGCGCAACGAGGACACCGCCGGCCACTGCTGCTGGGAGGGCCAGGCGTGGTCCGGGCTGTACAAGCAGTGCGTCGGCCTCGCCGAGTGCCCCGCGGGCCTGCTGCCCACCGAAGACGGCGAGGACTGCGCCCCGCTGGAGTGCGCCGACGGGCGGGTGGCGATCGGCGGCGGCTGCTGCTGGCCCGGCCAGCGTTGGACCCACCGCTGCGCAGGCCGCCCCGAATGCCCGGCGGGGCGGGTGCCCGACGGGGGCGAGTGCGTCGCGCCCGACCCCGACCGCCCGCCGCCGCTGCCCCCCGCCGAGCGGCTGCCCTACGCGCCGGTGGCCCCCGACGCCGCGGTCACGCTCGAGCCGGGCACCTATCGCCGGGGCTCGCCCCGCCGGGAGGCGGGCCGCTTCCGCAACGAGGAGCGCCACCGGGTGGCCCTCAGCCGCCCCATCCGGTTCAAGACCACCGAGGTCACCCGCCGCGAGTGGCGCATGCTGGTGCCCCACGACCCGAGCCGCTTCGCCGGCTGCGGCCTCGACTGCCCGGTGGAGCGGGTGAGTTGGTACGAAGCGCTGGAGTACCTCAACCGGCTGTCGGCGGCCGAGGGGCTGGCCGCGTGCTATCGCCTCGACCGCTGCGTGGGCCAGCCCGGCGGCGGCTGCCCCGGCGACGCGCTGCGCTGCACCGGCGAGTTCCGCTGCGGGGCGGTGCAGTTCGTGGGGCTCGACTGCCCGGGCTACCGCCTGCCCACCGAGGCCGAGTGGGAGTGGGCCGCCCGGGCGGGGGACGAGGGGCCGCGCCCGGCGGACGACCCGCTGGTCGACGTCGCCTGGGTCGCGGGCAACAGCGCCGTCGAGTACCCCGGCGCGGTGGACTGCGCCGCCTGGACCGGCTCGCCGGTGCCCCGCCGCTGCGGCCCGAAGGGGGCCGCGACCCGGCTGAGCAACCGCTGGGGGCTGCACGACGCGCTGGGCAACGTCGCCGAGTGGGTGTGGGACGGCTTCGGGCGCTACCCCCGCCACGGGGCGGCCGATCCGGTGCGCCACCTGGGGCTCGAGCGGGGCGTGCGCGGGGGGAGCTGGGCCGACCGCCCCCGCTTCGCGCTGCGGGCCCGCATGCCGCCCGACGGGCGCAACGCGACGGTGGGCTTCCGCTGGGTGCGCACGCTGCGCCCCGGCGTGCCGCCGCCGCTCCTGCGCCGGCCGCTGGCGGTCGGGCCGGCGGTGACCGGGGTCGAGCCGGCGGTGCCCGGGCGCTCGGCGGGGCCCGATCGGCCGCAGGTGGGCGACGGGCCCGAGGTCGAGGATCGGCCGCCCGACGCGGGCCGCCCGGTCGATGAGGACGCGCCCGATCCGCCCGACGCGGCGCCCGCGCCCGACGCAGGGACCGCCGCGCCCCACGGCCCCCCGCCGGGCCGCCCGCTGGGCCCCGCCGGCGGTCGCTGAGGCTGTCCGACGCCCGGGACATGTCCCGGGACATGTCCCGCCCGAAGTCGCCCGAAACGGCAGCCCGCCGCGGCCTTGCGCCCGTCCGCCGGTGGCGTGTGCCTTGCGTACGGCTCGGTCACGCACCACGCACGAGGGGGACCCGAGCGATGAGACCGAACCGACGAACCGTGCTCTCCGGCCTGGGCGCCGGCGCCTTGTTGGGCGGCCTGGGCGGGCCGCTGATCCGATCGGCCCGGGCGAGCGCCCTGGGCACCTACAGCCTGTCCGGCGGGCCGTACAAAGTGTTGGAGATCTTCCTGTCGGGCGCGCTGAGCCACCAGGAGACGATCTGGATGACCGACGAGGACGGCCCCGGCTGGCTGGACCTCGACGACCCGGCGAGCTGGGGCGCGGTCCCGCACGGGTCGTCCATCGAGCTGGTCGGCGACGCGGGGGGCAGCACGGTGTGGCTGGGCGGCATGTGCACCCCGCTGACCACCGGGACCTGGCTCGACGCCACCCGGGTGGTGGCTCTGGGTCACGACCAGCCGGCGCACGCCGCGGCGATCCCGTTCGCCCTCGGCGGCCACACCATCGGTCGCCCGGCGCGGGCCGGGCTGGGCGCGGCGATCGGGCGGCGGGCGGCCGAGCTCGGGGCGACGGGCCCGGTGTCGTTCGTCCTGCACGGCGGCAGCCGGGCGGTGGCCCGCCACGCGCTGGCGACCGGCCTGCACGACAGCGCGTATCGCCCGGTCGAGCTCGCGCTGGGCAGCGGCGGAGCCAAGGTCGTGGGGCAGCTCATCGCCCGGGGGGGCGAGAGCTACCGCGGGGGGCTGCTCGACCTGTTCGGTGATCGCTATGCCCAGCGGCTGACCGGCTTCTCCGGCCAGCGGGTCCGCTCGCTGGCCTTCGCCGATCACGACGCCGCCCGGCGCCAGCTCGGCGAGGCCGGGGCCTGGGCCACCGATCTGGCCGACATCACCGACACCGACGTGAGCGACCTGTCCGCCGGCAGCCTGCTGGACTACACCGACATGACCTGGACCACCGCGGTCGACGCCGCGCAACGGGAGAACGGCTACATCACCCGCGCGATCGGCCTCGCCCGGGGCCTGCTGGCCGGCTCGGGCGGCCTCGAAGCGCGCCACGTCTGTGTGATCGACGACGGGGTGGGCCAGGCGGCCAACTACGACAGCCACGCGGCGCAGCACACCAGCCTGGCCGACGCCTTCCAGCGGCAGGCGGGGCAGCTCTGGTGGGTGCTCGCGGCGCTGACCGGGGCCTACGGCAGCACGCCGCCCACCGACACCCTGATCGTGATCCACACCGAGTTTGGCCGGCACAAGTTCCAGGCCACCGGCACCGAACACCAGACGAGCAGCTACGCGGTCATGCTGATCGGGGGGCCGACCGGGGACGGCGTGGGCGGCGGCATCAACGCCAACCGCGAGACGCTCGTCCCGGACGGCGCCACCCGCCCCCCCGGGCCGAGCGAGCTGCACGCCGCGGTCCTGTGCGCCGCCGGGGTCGATCCGACCGACGCGGACTGCTTCGGCACGGGCGGCCTGGCCTACGCCGACACGACGTCCCTCCTCGCCGACATCCTGGGGGTCTGACATGCGCCCGGTCACCCTCACCGCCCTGTCGTGCGCCCTGGCCGCGCTCGCCGTCGGCTGCGAGCCGATCCCCGACGCGGGCGGCCCCGCCGTCGGCCGCTCCGCCGAGGCCCTGTCGCCCTTCCCCCCGGTCGCGAAGGCCGGCCCGGTCGCCTTCGCCCACCAGCTCGTGCCGACCCTGCTCGGTCGGCGGGTGCGCAACGGCCTCGAGCTGCACGCGCTGGCCCTCGCCCTCGACCAGACCGACGAGGCGACCCTCGCCGACGCGCTCTACGGCTCGCCGGACTATGTCGAGTACTGGACCCAGCTCCTCGTCGACCGGCTGAAGGTCAGCCGCGAGACCGCCGAGGCGCGCACCGCCCAGCCGGCGAAGTGCTACCAGGCCAGCGCCCACGACGACGCGACCCTGATCGCCTACGCCCAGCACATCGCCGACACCCACCAGGGGCCGCACGACCCGCTGCCGGCGGCGCTGACCGGGCTGAGCTTCACCCCGGCCGACGTCATCCGGGGGGCGGTGCTCATCGACGACCTGCGGGTCGTGCAGCGGGCCTATCTGTTCCCCATGCTGATGTACGAGGTGCGGGTCGACAGCGCCGCCGGCAGCCGGTCGCGGGACGCGGGCCAGGCGCTGCTCGACGTCTACCTCGGCCGGGACGACGAGTGCCTGGAGTGCCACAGCAGCAGCTTCTCGATGACCGACGCCTGGAGCACGCTCGATCGCCACCGGCCGCTGGACATCGACCTCGAGGGCTCGCTCTTCAGCCGGAACGAGGGCGCGGACTGGGTCTACGGGGGGCAGGTCGGCGAGCCCGAGATGCAGCTCCTCGACGGGGTCTTCGACCAGGGCATGTTCGGCGGCGACGTACCGTGGGGCTTCGACCCGGACTGCGTCGCCAACGACACCCGCAGCGGGTTCGAGTCCGTCACCACGACCATGCCGAGTGTCGGGGACGGGCCCTTCGGCATGCGCAGCGTGGCCAACATCGTCGACCTCGAAGGGACCCTGACCGCCGGGCTGTACCGCCTCAGTTCGCCGTCGGACCTCAGCGACCGCGGCGCCTGGGCCATTGGCTGGCCTTCCCCCGACTATCCCGGCAGCACCACGTGCGACGGCTGCCACAACGGCGGGTCGGAGGTGTGGCAGGGGCCGGTGCACGCAGAGCTGATGCCCAAGCGCTCCGACGGGCGCATCCTCGCCGCGGTCACCCGGGGCTACGGCACCGAGATGAGCGCCCAGGTCGCCACCTACGCCGCGGGGGTGTCGCTGCTGCTCGCGATCCGGGCGACCCACCCGGCCTACAACGGCGACGCCCCGCCGGTGGTGGCCGACGGGGACGAGGATCTGGCGTTGGCCTACGGCGCCGCGGCCGACCTGTCGTCCGACCTCATCGACATCCTCTCGGGCAGCCCGCCGGTGCTCGAGCACGGCCAGCCGCGGACCGCCGCCCAGAGGAACCTGCTCGAGTCGACGACCCGCACCCTCGTCGAGAGCGGCTGGTCGCTGCGGGCGGTGCTGACCGGCTGGGTCACCTCGAAGTACTTCAACCGGGCCCCGCCGGAGGACACCCCGCTGGGGTACGAGCAGATGTTCCTGCCCGCCTTCTACCCGTGGGTGCTCTATGGGGAGGCCTCGTCCCAGACCAACACCACCGGTGATCTGGTGCACCGCTGGCCGGTGCCCAACCTCTTCCTCTCGGCGGCCCACGCCCTGGAGTGGCCGACCACCGAGCTGCACCCCGACCCGGTGGCCTACCCCAGCCGCGACGCCCAGACCCGCATGGGCCGCTACACCTCGAGCATCGCCGAGGGCTTCTCCGACATCAGCCTGCTGTCGCTGCTGGCCTGGGAGTGGGCCGGCTGGGCCGGCTGCGCTGGCTGCGCCGCGCTGACGGCCGCCAACCCGATCCACGGGGACCGGCCCAAGTGGATCGCGGTGACCTCGCTGCCCGCCGACTATGTGGCCGGCGGGAACTGCTGCATCTACACCCCCAGCCTCGATCCCGAGCGCACGGCCAGCGCGGCGTTCACCGCCGCCGAGGGCGACCCGGCGAGCGCGGGCTGTCAGAGCCGGGGGGGCACGGTGCAGGTGCCGTACGGCGTCGAGACCTGCTGGACCGACTGGGTCGACCGCCTCAGCGCACAGATGGCCGACGGCACCTGCCCCGGGCTGACGATCGAAGACGCCCTGGCCATCGTGCGCGACCGCATGCTCGGCGACCCGCAGATGCTCGACGGCGAGCTGGCCGCGGCGCTGGCCGACGTGAGCTGCGGGGCCGGGAGCGGCCTGGACTGCGCGGGGGAGGCGCCCGACACGGTCACCCTCGACAGCGACGCCGCGCAGTTCCTGCGGCGCTACGCCCACACCCTCATGGCGACCCCCGACTTCATGCTGGCCGGGCTGCCGACGGTGACCGCGCTGCCCGACGAGCTGCCATGCTACGGGTGCGCCGACGGCGAGCCGTGCACCGTGGACGACTACGCCGACGTCATCGACGGCTGGCTGACCGGCGCCGGCCACGGGGCGCTGGTCTCGGGGCTGGTCGCCTGGTGGCGCTTCCCCGACTTCGCCGCCGATCGCATCGAGTTCGAGGCGCTCAACCGGGGGGTGCAGCGGCCCATCGAAGAGACCATGCAGTACGTGGACTACGGGGCCCAGATCGTGACCTGGCCCGTGCCGCCGCTGGCCTACGGCGAGCGGGTGGCGACCGACGTCGAGATCGGGTTCGGGCTCCGCTGGTTCGCCTTCGACGCCAACCCCGAGGCGCTGCCCGACGCCCGCCCCGAGGACGACCGGGCGCTGGGGATCACCGGCCGGGGCCCGGGGCTGCCGACGGGCTACGGGTCGACCTACGCCGCGCTGAGCGCCGCGCCGCCGCCGTTCGCCCACGTCGAGGGGCCGGTGGTCGAGATGCGGATGAGCGACTTCGACCCCCAGGCGTGGCCCGCCGGGGGCGCGGTGATGGGCTGGGTCGACGACGTGCTCGGCCCGGCGGCGCCCCCGGGCTTCGCCCAGGACTACCAGATGTTCGGCCCGCAGCACGTCGACCTGCTCTTCGGGCCCCAGGCGCTCGGGGTGCGGGTAGCCTGGTCGATGGCGCCGCCCGGTCCGCCGCCGCCGCCGCCGCCCCCGCCGCCGCCCCCGCCGCCCGATGGCGGCCCGCTCCCGCCGCCGCCCGATGGGGGTCAGCCGCCGCCCGACGGCGGCCCCGCCTGAGCGCCGGTCAGCGCGCCCGGGGCGACAGCCGCAGGGCCAGCAGCCAGCGGGCGCAGCGCACGGTCAGCTCGGCCGTCGCCCGCACGTCGGCCTCGGCCAGCAGGCGGGCCGCCCGCCCGTGATCGTCGGCCGCGTCCACGATCGCCAGGAACAGCCCGGTCGCCTCGGCGATCGACGGCGCCGGCGGCGGGGGCCCCCGGCGGGCGTCGGCCGCCCGGTGCCGGGCCAGCGCCTGCTCCCCGGCCATCGCCGCCAGCGCCGCGCTGCACGCCTCGGCCAGCGCCCGCAGGGCCGGGGCGGCGCCCACCGCGTCCCGGGCCGCCGCGTCGACCAGCGCCCGCCCCGCCTCGGCCCGACCGGCCAGGACCCCCGCCAGCCCGGCCAGGATCCCGTTCTGCAGCGCCACCCCCCGCAGCGCCAGGGCCCGCTGTCGGCGCACCGCCTCGGCGAGGTGCTCGGCGGCCTCGGCGAACGCCTCGTGGTGCAGGGCGATGTAGCCGTCGACCGCGACCCCGATGGCGTCGGTGGCCCGATCGCCGATGCGGCCGGCGACCCGGCGGGCCTCGGCGGCGCAGCGGCGGGCCTCGGGCCAGCGGCCCCGCTGCACGAAGGTGAGCGCGAGGTTGGCCAGCGCCGGGGCGAGCAGGTCGTCGACCCCCGCCCGGCGGTAGGCGTCGACCGCGTCCAGCGCGTGGCCCATGGCCCGGTCGGGGCGCCCGGCGCGGTAGGCGATGCGGGCCCGGATCATGCGCGCCGCCGCCCGGCCGACCGGGTCGCCGGCCTCGACGAAGGCCGCGTCGGCCGCCTCGGCCAGCGCCGCGCTGCGGGCGGGGTCGGGCGCGCAGCGGGCGGCGTCGAGCAGCACCGCGGCCCGCGTCGGCGCCGGCAGCCGCTCGCGATCGGCCAGGCTCTCGGCGAGCGCCGCCCAGCCGTCGGCCGGCGATCCCTGGCGCACGGCGTGGCGGGCCCGGGCGCAGGCCAGCCGGGCCCGCCACGCCGGGCTCGCCCCGTCGCCCGCGCCCTCGACCGCGGCCCGGGCGACCGCGAAGGGCCCGGTGCGGGCGAAGACCGCCGACAGCGTCACCGCCAGCGCCGCCCGGTCGTCCGGGGGCAGGTCGCCCGCGCCGGCGGCCGCCCGCAGGTCGTGCCGCTCGGCGGTGATCGGGCCCATGCGCCGGGCCCGCTCGGCCAGCGAGGCGGTGGCGAACCCGACCGCTCGCTCGACGCACCACGCCCGATGGCGGGCGGCGGTGGCGGCGGCCTCGCCGGCCGCGTCCAGCCGCAGCGCCAGCCAGCCGCGCACGGTCTCGAAGAGCGCCAGCCGCCCGGCGACCGGCGCCCGGACGAGACTCAGCCGCACCAGCCCGTGCAGGGCGTCGAGCGTGTCCGGCTCGGCGCACACCCGCTCGGCGGCCTCGGCGGTGAAGCCGCCCCGGAAGACCGCGCACCGCCGGGCGACCCGCCGCTGGCGCGGGTCGAGCAGGGCCCACGAGCCGGCCAGCACCCGGTCGACGGCGCCGTGGCGGCCCTCGTCGCCCGGGCGGCTGAGCAGGCGCACGCGGGCCGCCGGATCGTCCAGCCGGGCCAGCAGCGCCGCCGGTGGCAGCAGGCGGGCCCGCTCGGCGGCCAGGACGACGGCCAGCGGCAGGCGGTCGACGCGCTCGACCAGCGGGCCGATGGCCGGGTCGTCGCCCAGCCCCGAGCGGTGGCGGAAGAGCGCGGCGGCGGCGTCGGCGTCGAGCGGGCCCGGGGCGTACACCCCCTCGGCCGGGTGGCCCGTCGCCCGGCGGGCGGTCGCGATCACCGACAGCGCGGGCGCCGCCGTCAGCCACGCCGCGATCCGGGGGCCAGGGTCGGGCGCGCGATCGAGGTCGTCGAGCACCAGCAGCGCGCGCCCCCGGGCGATCAACGCGGGGGTCGGGTCGGGGGCGCCGGGCAGCCCCAGCGCCCGGGCGACGGCGGCGCCGATGGGGTCGGCGTCGTCGGTGTCGGCGTCGCCCAGCGCGCACAGCCAGGCCCCGCCCGGTCGGCAGCGGGGCAGCAGCCGCCGGGCGCAGGCCACCGCCAGCCGGGTCTTGCCCGCGCCGCCGGGCCCCACCAGGGTCACCCACCGGCCCGCCGCCAGGGCCCGCTCGACCGCCGCGATCGCCGCCTCCCGCCCGAAGAGTCGATCGCCCTCGGGGCCCAGGTCGTGGGGCGGCAGCGCCTCGGGGGCCGGCGCGGGCACGAAGCGGTAGCCGATCCCGTGGGCCGTCAGCAGGTGGGTCGGCCGGCGGCGGTCGCGCTCGATCTTGGCCCGCAGCCGGCGCACCGCCGTGTCCAGCGCCCGGGTCCGCACCCCCGGCCCGACCCCCCACACGTCCCGCAGCAGGTCGGCCCGGCTCACCGTGCGCCCCTCGGCCCGCAGCAGGCGCCGCAGCAGGGCCGCCTCGACCGCGGTCAGCGGGGTGACCTCGCCCCGGACCACCCGCTCGCCCGTCAGATCGACCCGCCCGTCGGCCAGGGGCACCTCGACCGCCGCCGGCCGGCTCAGCAGCGCCTCGAGCCGCCGCCGCAGGCCGTCCCCGATGCGATCGGCGACCACCCCCAGCGCGCCGGGCGGGACCCCGATCAGCCGCTCCTCGGCGAGCACGATGTCCGGGGGGGCGGCGCCCGCCTGCCACAGCCGGTGCCCCGCGTCGCGCACCAGCGCCCGGGCGTCGGCCAGCCAGCCGGGCGAGCGCCCGTCGAGGCGGATGTTCAAGGCGTCGCGCACCGGCCGATCATAGCGCCCTCACGGCGCCCGGGGCCCCCGGACCGGCACGGTGACCCACAGGTCGTAGGCCCGATCGGTGCCGGGGTTGCTCAGCGTCAGGTCGTAGCTGCCCCCGTCGAGCGTGACGGTGGAGAACAGCGACGCGCAGCGGCCCTCGGCGGCGTGCACCTCGGCCCCCTGCTCGTCGACGATCGCCAGCTCCAGCGCGCCGACGCAGGCCTGGTTGAGCAGGACCGGGAAGATCGCGACCTCCAGCTCGGTCCGCTCGACGAGGGTCAGGTCGAAGAGCGCCGGCCGGGCGCCGAAGGCCCGGACGACGAGCGCCTCCTGCTCCAGCAGCCGGCAGCGCCCCCCCAGCCCCTGCCAGCAGTCGACGTCCGCCGCCCGACACAGGCCGACCGAGGGCTCGCAGCCGTCGCGGCAGAAGTAGGGCCGGTGCACCCCCTCGCCGAGGTAGGCGAAGCTGACGTCTTCGGCGGGGCAGGCGGGGCTGCCGGTCCGGGGCGGGCCGCAGTTGGGGTCGACCCCGTCGCCCGCCCGCCCGGCGCGGTCGCTGCGGACCATCTCGCACTCGCCGAGCCAGCCGGCGCCGGCGCAGTCCAGGGCGTAGGTCACCCGCCCGGCGGGGTGGGCCCCCGGCACCCGGGCCTGCTGCCGGCCCGTGCTGCTGTAGCCCAGCAGGAAGCACGCCGTCAGGACCCCCCAGTCGTCGATCGCGGTCACCCCGCCCCAGCCGTCGGGCCCCCGCACGTAGAGCACGCCGTCGAGTTCGTAGGCGTCCCCGACGACCTCCGACGGGCAGCGGCCGTTGTAGACCTGACAGGTGCCGGGGCACTCGACCGCCAGCTCGAAGGCCGCGCCCTGGGCGTCGCACAGCCCCAGCCCGGCGGCGTCGCACCGCAGGTCGTCGGGCCGGCAGGCGCCGCTCGCGCCGCAGGCGCCCTCGGCGAGCACGCAGATGTCGGGGCACGGCCCGGCGTCCCAACCCGACCCGTCGGCCCGGCAGGTCTCGACCGTGTCGGCGTCGACGCAGTGGGTCTCGCCCGCCCGGCACACCGCGAAGCAGCCCCCCGGCGCGGCGCAGCCCAGGGCGCAGTCCTCGCCGCCCGGCCCGAAGCCGTCTCCCGCCGCGTTGCACGCCAGGGCCCGGTCGCCCTCGCAGGCGTAGACCGCCCCGCCCGGCCGGCACAGCGGGCGGCAGGCGGCGGTGTCCCGATCGCAGCCGAAGTCGCACGCCTCGACCGCTTCGAAGCCGTTCAGATCGGCCCGGCAGCCCAGCCGCGTATCGCCGTCGCACCGCCGGTCGCCCGCCGCGCAGGGGCAGACCTCGAGGCGGGCGAAGATGTCGCCGAGCGCCGCCGAGAGGGCCGCCTCGTCCTCGACGAGGTAGTAGCGGGGCGCGGCGTCCCGGGCCGTGCCCCCGGCCACCGCCACCCGGTCGAGCAGCTCGCCGTTGGCCTGCCGGCTGATGCCCACCGCGAACGTGCGCACCCCCCGGGCCCGCAGCGCCTCGACCCGGGCGACCACCCCGTCCTCGTCGGCGCAGGTCTCGTCGCCGTCGGTGATCAGGACGATCGCCTCGCCCTCGTCGGGGTCGCCGAACGCCGGCTCGACCGCGTCGAACGCCGCCAGGATCGGGGTCTGGGCCGATTGGGCCGGCGGGGGGATGGCCTCGAAGGCCGCCCCGTTGTCCAGCGCCGGCACCCGGATCGCGCCCGCCGCGCAGTTCGCCGCCTCGGCGGGGAAACCCCGGGCCCCGAGCCGCACCCGCCGGCCGAAGCCGGCCACCATGTCGTCGAGCGCCCGCCGGGCGAAGGCCCACCGCCCGCCAGCGGTCATCGACGAGGAGCGGTCGACGAGCACCATCACCTCGGGCACTACGCAGCCGCCTCCGCAGGCGCCGTCGGCGCAGGCCCGGCCCTCGGCGCACGGGATGCGGCGGGACGGCGCGGTGCAGCCCGGCCGCTCGGGGTCGGGCGCGCACTGCCGCAACCCGAAGCCGTCGGCGGTGCAGGTCGCCGTCCACGGGGGGCCGCAGTCCTCGAGGCACCGCGGGGCGCAGGCGCCGTCGACGCAGTCGGCGTCGGCCGGGCACTGGCCGCAGACACCGCCGCAGCCGTCGTCGCCGCAGACCCGGCCGTCGCAGCGCGGCGCGCAGGCGCAGGCCCGGGCCGCCGGATCACAGACCTCGCCCGCCGGGCAGCCGCAGTCCGCCGCGCAGGCCGCGCAGTCCTCGCCCGGATCACAGGCCCCGTCCCCGCAGCGCGCCCGGGGAGCGCAGGCGCCGTCGACGCAGTCGGCGTCGGCCGGGCACTCGCCGCAGAGGCCGCCGCAGCCGTCATCGCCGCAGGCCCGGCCGTCGCAGCGCGGCGCGCAGGCGCAGGCCCCCTCGGCGCAGACCTCGCCCGCCGGGCAGCCGCAGTCGGCGGGGCAGGCGCCGCAGTCCTCGCCGTGGCCCGCGGTGCAGACCCCGTCGCCGCAGCACGCGCCGCAGTCGGCGGGGCAGGTCCGGCAGCTCTCGTCGGCGGCGCACTGCCCGTCCCCGCAGGCCGCCGGCGGCGGCACGCAGCGGTCGCCGTCGCACACCTCGCCCGCCGGGCAGCCGCAGTCCGCCGGGCACACCCCGCAGCCCTCGCCCGCCTCCGGATCACACGCGCCGTCGCCGCAGCAGGCGCCGCAGTCGGCGGGGCAGTCGGCGCAGCTCTCACCGGCGCCGCAGGCCCCGTCGCCGCAGCGGGGGCCGTCGTCGAGGCAGCGCCCGGCCGGCGCGTCGCACACCTGACCCGCGGGGCAGGGGCAGTCGGCGGGGCAGGTGCCGCAGCCCTCGCCGTGATCCGGGCGGCAGGCGCCGTCGCCGCAGCAGGCGCCGCAGTCGGCGGGGCAGTCGGCGCAGCTCTCGCCGGCCCCGCACTGCCCGTCGCCGCAGCAGGCGCCGCAGTCGGCGGGGCACGTCGCGCAGTCCTCGTCGTCTCCGCACGCGCCGTCTCCGCACGCGGCCGGCGGCGGCGCGCACGCGCCCCGAGCGTCGCACAGCTCGCCCGCGGCGCACGCCCCGCAGACGCCGCCGCAGCCGTCGTCCCCGCAGGCCCGTCCGGCGCACGCCGGCGCGCAGGCCGCGCAGCGCCCGTCCGCCGGATCACAGCTCTCGCCGGGCCCGCACCCGCAGTCGTCGGGGCAGGTCGCGCAGCCCTCGCCCGGGGCGCAGACCCCGTCGCCGCAGACCGCCTCGGGCCCGTTGTCGGGGCCCGGCCGGGCGTCCACCGGCGCCCCGTCCGCCCGGTCGTCTCCCCCGCCCGGCCCGCCGCCGGTCGGCACGCAGGCCCACGCCCCCAGCGCGAGCGCCGCCATCCACAATCGCCGCAGCATCGGCTCACCTCCTCCCGGTCGGCTCCAGCATCGCCCGGATCGCCGGCGCACGATGTGACCAGATGTGACGGCGCGGCGCCGGGCCGAAGCGCGACCGGCCCGGCGCCGCGCCCGCATCCGGGTCACCGAACGCCGGGGTTGGTCCCATCCTCGGGGGTATTTCGCCGGTGGACGACCTACCGAATCAGGAAGTGCGCCAGTCGAGTCACGAATCGCTTGACGGCGGCCCCTCCGTCGGCGGATACAACCGGTCATGATCCCCGACTTGAGACACATTCCGGGGGTGAACGGGCTGCCCCTCATCGGCAACATCCCCTCGCTCGTCTTCGACAACACCGCGTTCGTATCCGCGCTGTACGCGGCCCACGGCCCCGTGTCCCGGGCCCGGGGCGTCGCCGGGGTTCAGGTGGTCGCGGTGGGCCCCGAGGCGGCCGGCGCGGTGCTCGGCGACCGGGGCGAGGTGTGGTCCGCCGAGCTGGGCATGGGGCCGTTCTTCGCCGAGCTGTTCCCCGAGACGCTGATGGTGCTCGACGGTGAAGCCCACCGCCGCCACCGGGCCATCATGCACGGGGCCTTCGCCCCCGCCGCGCTGCGGCGCTACCTGCCCCGGGTCGACGCCTGTCTGGCGGCCGTGCTCGCGCGCTGGCGGGGCGACCTCGACGTCTATCGGGCGTCCCGGGCGCTGACCCTGGCCCTGGCCGACGAGGTCTTCCTCGGCCTCGGGGCCCACCCCGACCGGCGGCGCATCGGGCGGGCGCTGGTCGACATGATCTCGGCCACCGCGGCGGTGATCCGGCGCCCGCTGCCGTTCACCCGCTATCGGCGGGGGCAGAAGGGGCGGCGGGTGATCGAGGCGGCGCTGCGGCCGATGATCGCCGCCCGGCGCCGGGCGGCCGATCCGGGGGACGATCTGCTGGGGCTGCTCGTCGGCGCCCGGGACGAGGGCGGTGATCGCTTCACCGACGACGAGGTCTTCAACCACACCGCGTTCATGTGGCTGGCGGCCCACGACACGCTGACCACCGCGTTCAGCGCCCTGTGCGACCACCTGGCCCACGCCCCCCGCTGGCAGGAGTCGCTGCGGGCCGAGGTCCGCGCCATCCCCCCCGACGGGGCGACCGAGGCGGCGCTGTCGGGCCAGCCGCTGTGTGACCGGGCGCTGCGCGAGGCGCTGCGGTTGCATCCGCCGGTGGGTGTCCTGCCCCGCCGCGCCCGGCGGGACACCGAGCTGCTCGGGCATCGCATCCCCCGGGGGGCGCCGGTCTTCGTCAACATCGCCCTCACCCACCGGCTGCCCGATGTCTGGCCCGACCCCGATCGCTTCGACCCCGACCGCTTCGCGCCCGATGCGCCGCCCCGGCCCCGGTTCTCGTGGATCCCGTACGGCAGCGGGCCCCACACCTGCCTCGGCGCCCGCCACTCGGCGATGGTCAGCCGGGTCTTCCTGCGCCACCTGCTGACCCGGGTCCGCCTCGAGCCGCGCGCCGCGCGCCGCCCGCGGTGGACCGTGGTGCCCATCAACCGCCCCCGGGGCGGGGTCCGGCTGCGGTTGGCGCCGCTCGACGCCGGGGGGTGAGGCTCAGCGGCCCGCCGGGTCGGACCGGTCGGCGCGGATGACCGGCGATCGGGTCCCCGGCGGGCTGATATCGTGGCGGCACGCACGGGAGGGATCATGCGGCAGACGACGGGGCGACGAGCGATGGGTCGACGGGCGGCGGCGGGCGCGGTGGCGCTGGTGGGGCTGGCGCTGCTGCTGCCGGCGGCGGCCCACGCCCAGCTCGCCCAGATCGAGCTGGGGCTGAAGCTGCGGGGCTACTACGGCAAGGGCAAGTTCATCTACAACTCACCCAAGTATCAGACCAACTACGACGACTGTCGGGCCCGAGGCGAGAGCGACGAGTTCTGCCGCACGCTGGTCGGCATCTGCATCGCCCAGGAGCAGCCGTTCTTCGGCGGCCCCTACGCCGGCCTGTTCCGGGGGCTGGGGCTCAATCAGGTCTTCAAGCTCGACTGCGGCAGTCAGGAGTGCTTCCAGTGCTGCCATGTGCCGGGCCAGCCATGCCACACCTCGTTCGTGGGCTTCCCGGTGATCAACTGCAACGAGCGCTACGGCGCCGGCACCCGGCCGGCGGGCATGACCCTGGTCACCGATCCCGATCCGATGCCCGGCGAGGCGTGCCTGACCATCCCCCAGACCTGTGATCACATCCCCATCTGCGCCGCCGAGCTGTCGGAGTATGCCGACCTGCGCCAGCGGCTCGACGCCGGCGAGGATCACCCGATCACGATGCCCGGGGCCGCCGAGAATCGGGCCCGGCAGTTCGCCCGCCTGCTCGGCGAGAAGTGGTGCGGCGCGATCGACCGGTTCCACACCGGGCTGCCCCGGGATCCCGAGATCCCGTCGCTGGAGCGGGTGGGTGACATCCAGGACTTCCTCACCGGGCGGGGCTGCGAGGGCTGGCGGGCCAACGTCGGCGCGGTGTTCCCCTTCGACTGGACCGCCGAGGCGTTCGCGGTGCGGGGCGAGGACGGCGAGGTCCTGCCGGCCAGCTCGCATCGCAACGCGCTGTGCCAGTGGGGGCTCTTCCGGGCGCTGGAGTCGGTGCCCGGCCTCGGCGAGCGGCTGACCGCGGTCGAGTCCACCGTGTGGCCCGATGTGCTGCGCGACCTGTACCTCGACCGGGTCGACGACCCCGACGCGGCCATCCTGCGCCACGCCAGCCCGGTCGTGCTCGACCTGCTGCGCTGCGTGCCGACCATCTATGATCACCGGCTGCTGGCGGTGCCGCTCGACGGCGAGGAGGGGGCCGATCGGGTCTTCAACGGCTGCGATCTCGGCCGGGCGCCGCGGGTGTTCCTCGACGCGGCGTCGCTCGGCGATGGGCGGGTGGCCCTGGACGTGGAGGTGCGCGATCCCGAAGCCGGCGGCCCGCACGAGGCGGTCATCCCGCTGACGATCTTCTGGGGCGACGGCCGGGTGAGCCTCGAGGAGGTGGCGGCCGGCGGGGGCACCGCCCGCTTCGAACACGCCTACGACGCGCCCGGGGCCCGCACGGTCATGGCCATGGCCGAGAACACCTCCGGGCTGCGCGGCTTCGGCGCGGCCATCGCCGAGGTCGAGGGCGCCGGAGCCCCGGCCGGGCCGGTGGTGGTCTCCGAGCTGCGGCTGGTGGACGTCGAGGCCCGGGTCGACACCCTCACTGGCAACGCCCGCACGCTCTCGGTCTCGATCGAGGGTCACGACGCCTCGACCGATCTGAGCTATCGCCTGGGGCTGACCCCCGCCCGTCAGATCGACCTGTTCGGGCCCACCGATCTGGGCACCTGGATCGCGTACAACACCGGCGCGGCGCCTATCGATCGGTTCATCCTGCGGTTCCGCTGGCGGGAGGGCTTCTACACCGGTCTGCGGGCGGTGACCCTGCACCCGGGGCGCATCGAGATGCACGTGCTCGACACCGCCACCGGGGAGAGCGTGCCGATCGAGGTGCCCATCGGCCCCGATACGATCCGGGCCTTCCCCGCTGGCGAGATGGAGCCTCTGCCGCCGGAGGCGCTGACCGACGAGGAGGGCAACTTCCGGCTGGTGCTGCACGATCGCGATCGGCGCATCGGGCTCATCACGATCGCCGTGCCCCAGGATCTGCTGGCGGCGCAGGCGCCGGGGCCGATGGCCGAGGACCACGACCCATTGAACGAGGAGAGCTGGTTCGAGGACCGCCCGGGGCAGTTCGTGGCCGTGGGTCGGGGGCCGGACGCCGGGCTGCCCGACGTGGGCCCCATGGCGGTCGACGGCGGGGTGCCCGGGGATGTGCCTGGCACCGATGGAGGCGAGAGCGGCGACGACGGCGGGGCCACCGGCTGTGCGGTGCGTCGCGGCGGTGGCCCGGGTGCCTGGGGGCTCGCCTGGCTTCTGCTCGGGGCCCTGGGGGTGCGCGCCCGCCGCCGTGGCTGAGGAGGCCGAAAACGCAGCAGCCAGACCCTGAGTCCGGCCGTGCTCGCTGGCCCGATTCGTCGATTGCGGCGTTGCTCGATCTGCCCTCGCCTCCAGCAGCGTCTGCGTCTCGCGCCTCGACGATCGGCCTGCGTGATCGCTGGTCATCTTCGATGTCCGGCCGCTTCAATTGGTCGGCTGCGCGAGAAAGTGCGCAACAATCGCCGCCGCTGATCGATGAGACCTCTGAAGACGTCGGAGGTCGAGATGGGTCGACAGTTGAGGTATATGGCACACGGCTTTCAGCCGGTGGAGCTGACGTGGACGTGCGCCCAGGCGCGGTATCTGATGCGCCCGGGGCGGGAGGCCAACCGGCGCATCGTCGGCGTGATCGGGCAGGCGATGCGGTTGCACGGCGACGATGTGCTGCTGTACTTCGCGGGGGGCACCTGCAACCACATCCACATCGTCGCCGCTTTCCGGGATGCCGAGGCCAAGGCCAGGTGGGTCTGCCACGTCCGGACGAACCTGTCGAAGGAGCTGGGCGCCCTCTACGACTGGCGCGGCTGTCATTGGGAGCGGCGGTCGAGCGACATCGCGATCCTCGACGAGGCGACGCTGTTCGAGCGGCTCGTGTATCTGGCGGGGCAGGCGACGAAAGCGGGGTTGGTCCGTCGGGCAGCGGACTGGCCGGGGGTGCCTTGGATCCAGGCGGTGACCGAGGGCCGGCCGCTGGTCGGCGTGTGGTACGACCGGACGCGGCTGCACCGTCTGCGCATGGCGTGGGCGGCCCGGCCGAAGAGCAAGCGCGGGCGGCGGCCGGCGCTGGCCGACGTCGCCGAGACGCGGGTCGTGGAGCTGACGCCGCCGCCGATGTGGGCCGAGTCGAGCGAGGGCGAGCTGCGAGCCCGGTGGCGCGAGGTGATCGAGGTGGCCGAGGCGCGCTACCCGGCGCCGGGGCGGGTCTTGGGGCCGGCGGGGGTGCTGCGGGTCAGGCCGCACGACCGGCCGCAGAGGAGCAAGCGCGGCCCGGCGCCGGCGGTGCATGCGAGCAGCCGGGCGCAGCGGCTCGCGTGGCGGGAGGCGTATCGGGCGTTCGTCGAGACGTATCAGGCCGCGATGAAGGCGCTGCGGGCGGGGATCGAAGGGTGCGGGTTCCCGCCCGAAGGGTGTCGGCCGGTGCGCATGGCGCCGGCGCCCGGGGGATAGTCGCCGCCGAGGCCGCGCGGTGCGGTCATGGAGCAGGTGTCGGTGGCGCCCCGGGCGCAGGGGGTCTGGTGCGTCTGGGCTTGCTCGTCGAGACCGCCGAAGTGGGCCATCGGCGCTCTGGCGGGTCGGGTGAGAACCGGAAACGGGTCAGTCCGGGTCGAGGCGTACGGAGCGCCGGCCCAGACTCGGGGCCGAACACCATCATCGAGTCCGGTCAAAGCCGGTCAAAGACCAACGCTCTACAGGTGGTAGACACCCTCATTTCCGGTGGTAGACACCCTCATTTCCCTCTACAGGTGGTAGACACCCTCATTTCCGGTGGTAGACACCCTTATTCCCTTAGGGCAACGCGATGCACTGCAACGGCCGCTCGTCGTTGACCGGCCAGTGATTGCCGGGCCCATTGACATTGCGGTAGCGCTCCCGCGCGTACCGCACGTCATACCGCCCGGCGACCACCCGGGCCGAGTAGGGCGTGGTGAACGTGCCGTCATCCGCCAGCAGCCCGTAGGTGAAGACGACCTCCCCCGTCTCGGGGTCGACGATGACCAGATCACCGCTCTCGTCGGCATTGGTGTTCACCGGGTCGAGGGCCGCCCCGTCGATGGTGGCGTCGAGTCGCAGCAGGGCCGTGCGCACGTCGAGCACCACCGGCTCATCGCCCTCGATCACGATCTCGCCCAGGATGCGCTCGTCATTGACCGGCCACCGCCCCGGATCCTCACCGTCGTTGACGTAGTCCAGCCGCTCGTAGCGCATCAGATACCGCCCCACCACCAGCCGCACCGCGAAGAACCCGTTCACCTCGCCACCGTCCCCGATCCCGGTGAACGAGAACACATCCTCCCCGGTGTCCGGATCCACCAGCACCACCCGCCCCCGATCCTGAACCGAGATGTTGTCCGGACTCGGCAGATCACCATCGATGGCGATGTCGATCGGCGGCGCCGCCGTGCGCACATCGAGCACGATCGGATCGTCGTCCTCGATCACGACCTCACCCAGGATCCGGTCATCGTTGACCGGCCACCGCCCGGGGCTCTCGCCGTCGTTGACATAGTCCAGCCGCTCGTAGCGCATCAGGTACCGCCCCACCACCAGCCGCACCGCGAAGAACCCGTTCACCTCACCATCGTCCCCGATCCCGGTGAACGAGAACACATCCTCCCCGGTGTCCGGATCCACCAGCACCACCCGCCCCCGATCCTGAACCGAGATGTTGTCCGGGCTCGGCAGCTCACCATCCAGCGCGATGTCGATCGGAGGCGCCGCCGTGCGCACATCGAGCACGATCGGATCGTCGTCCTCGATCACGACCTCACCCAGGATCCGATCGTCGTTGACCGGCCACCGCCCGGGGCTCTCGCCATCGTTGACATAGTCCAGCCGCTCGTAGCGCATCAGATACCGCCCCACCACCAGCCGCACCGCGAAGAACCCGTTCACCTCGCCATCGTCCCCGATCCCGGTGAACGAGAACACATCCTCCCCGGTGTCCGGATCCACCAACACCACCCGCCCCCGATCCTGAACCGAGATATTGTCCGGGCTCGGCAGCTCACCATCCAGCGCGATGTCGATCGGAGGCGCCGCCGTGCGCACGTCGAGAGTGCGCGGCATGTCGTCGTCGATCACGATCTCGCCCAGAATCCGATCGTCGTTGACCGGCCACCGCCCGGGGCTCTCGCCATCGTTGACGTAGTCCAGCCGCTCGTAGCGCATCTGGTACCGCCCGGCGACCACCCGAGCGGCGAAGAAGCCGTTCACCTCGCCATCGTCCCCGATCCCGGTGAACGAGAAGACGTCCTCCCCCGAGTCGGGGTCCACCAGCACCACCCGCCCCCGATCCTGCACCGAGATGTTGTCCGGGCTCGGCAGCTCGCCGTCGAGCGCGATGTCGATCGGCGGGGCGGCGGTGGGCACATCGACCACCAGCGGCCCGTCCTCCAGGATCGGCACCCGCCGCAGCAGGATGCGATCGTCGTTGACCGGCCAGTGGTTGTCGCCCTCGGGCGAGTTGACGTACCGCACCCGCTCGTAGACCACGTCGTACTCGCCGCGCACCACCCGCACGGTGTACGGCAGCAGCAGCCCCCCGGCGTCGTCGATGGGGGTGAAGTAGAACACCACCTCGCCGGTGTCGGGGTCGCGCAGGTAGACCCGCCCGTGATCGATGGGGGTGGTATTCTCCGGGCCGAGCGGCTCGCCGTCGAGGGTCAGATCGACCGTCACCGACACCGTGGGCACGTCGACGACGAGCAGGCCGCCCTCGGGCTGCTGACACGCGCCGACGCACCGCCCGTCGCGGCAGGCGGAGTCGGGGTCGTCGCAGGCCCCGCACGGCGCGCCGCACACCGGATCGGGCCCGCACTCCAGGCCGTCGCACTGCGGCACGCAGACGCAGGCCGCCCCATCGCACGCGCTCCCGTCGACCGGCCCGTCGCACGCCGCGCAGACCCCGTCGCACAGCAGCGCCCCGTCCGGGCAGCGGGCCTCGCAGACCCCGTCCACGCACAGCGCCTCCCCGCCCGCGGGCGCCGGGCAGCGCGCACACTGCGGGCCGCAGGCCGACGGATCACCCGGCGAGACGCAGACCCCGCCGCACAGCCGCTCACCCGCGGCGCACGGGGGCGCGCACTCGCCGTCCACGCACCGCCCGCCGTCGTCGCAGGCGGCCCCGCAGTCGCCGCAGTGGGCGTCGTCGGATCGCACGTCGACGCAGGCCCCGCCGCAGAGCTGCTGCGGCGGGGGGCAGGCTGGCGCGCCGTCGGGCAGCGCACCGTCGGGCAGCGCACCGTCGGGCAGCGCGCCATCCGGCGGGTCGCCGTCGAGCAGCTCACCGTCGGGCAGCGCACCATCCGGCGGGTCGCCGTCGGGCAGCTCGCCGTCGGGCAGCTCACCATCCGGCAGCTCACCGTCGGGCAGCTCACCATCGGGCCGCGCACCATCCGACCCCGCGTCCCCGGCGGGCCGCGCGTCGGCGCCCCCGTCCGATTCGGGGTCGCCGTCGGACCCCCCGCCGGGTGTACACGCCACCCACAGCACACAGCTCGCACCGATCAGCCAGCGCATCCTGCACCTCCTGTCGAGCGGGCAGATAAGCGGCGCCGGTGCCGGGGGTCAAGGGGGACCGGCGACGGGCTCGATCGCGCTCGCGAGCGGCGGCAGGCGTCACCTGCGCTCGTGCGAGCGCGCCATTCGAAACGGCGACGCCCCCGATCCTCCGGCGAGGATCAGGGGCGTCGGGCGCGGAGGCGCCGGGGTATCAGTCGAGGCCATCCTCGAGATCGTCCCCCGCGTCCTCCATCGCCTCACCGGCGGACGCGATCGCCCGGTCGATGTGATGGCGGGCGCGGTGGAACGCATTGCGGGTCTCGTCAGCGGCCTTCTTCGCGCCGCGCTCGATCGCCCGGCCGGTCGCGTCGAGCGCGCGGCCGGTCTCGTCGGCGGCCTCTTCGGCAGAGCGCTCGATGGCCCGGCCGGTGTCTTCGGCGGCCTCTTCGATCGAGTCGCCGGCCTCGTCCCACTCGGGGTCGGCCAGGGCCGGGGCGGCGAGCGCCATCGAAGCGGCCAGCAAGGTGCACAGGAACTTCATGGAGATCCTCCTCGTGAGCGGTTGATGGGTGGCGGTCGGTCAGCTCGACATGGCGTTGGCCACGACGGTGACCGCGGCCAGGACCAGGAAGCCGACGAACAGCCACTTGGCGATCGCGACGGCCCCGCCGGCGATGCCGCCGAAGCCGAGCACCGCGGCGATGATGGCGAGGATGAAGAAGCCGAAAGCCCAGCGAAGCATATGTCCTCCTGAGGGGGTAGAAGGGGGAAATCCCCGTTGTCGGTCTCCCGATTTTGCACCTCCCGTGCCAGCTTCCGCCGAGCGCATCCCACCGGGCCCGAGGGCGCTCCGGCCCGCCGCACCGGGCTCCCGGCCGCCCCGCTGCGCCCCGCCCCGATCGACGATCGGTCCCAAGCTGCCCCGGGGGGTTGACCGGCCGCTGGGCTGCCCCCGATCATGCCCGCCATGCCGCCCCCCGACCCCGAGGCGCGCCGGGCCCACCTCGCCCTGCTCGCCGGCGCCGTCGCCCGGATGAGCACCCTCGGCTTCGCGGTCAAGGGCTGGGGCGTCGCGCTCACCGCCGGCCTCTTCGCCCTCGGCCGCCCCGAGGCCCGCTATCAGGTGGGCGTCGTGGCGCTCGTGGGCTGCGCCCTGCTGTGGTGGGTCGACCTCCAGGTGATGCGCATCGAGGCCCGCTTCCGCGATCACTACGAGCGGGTCCGCATCGGACACGCGCCGCCCGACTTCCTCATGGATCCGACCCGCTTCGACCCCGGCCGCCGCGTGGCCCGGGGCGGCGGGGCCCTGCTCAACCGGTTCTGGGGGCTGCTGTCGGCCCTCGTCCTGCTGGGCATCCTCGTCTTGTGGATCCTGCACGCCCCGGAGACCTCATGAAGCTGCTCGCCTGCCACGGCGACCCCTATCGTCGCACCCTCGACACCGCCGTCCTCGACTGCGTGCCCCGGGGGGATCGATACCTCGTCGAGCTGGCCGAGTCGGTGCTCTTCCCCGGCGGCGGCGGGCAGCCGGCCGACCACGGCACCATCGGCGAGGCCCGAGTCCTCGACGCCGAGCAGGGCGGCGGTCAGGTGCGCTACATCGTCGACCGCCGGGTCGAGCCGGGGCCGACGACGGTCGCCGTCGACTGGGACCGCCGCTTCGACCACATGCAGCAGCACACCGCCCAGCACCTGATCACCTGCCTCGCCGCCCGGGGGCTGGCCTGGCGCACGCTGGCCTTCCACCTCAACCCCGAGCGCTGCGACATCGTCTTCGCCCGGGTGCCCGACGCGGCGGGCATCGCCCGGCTCGAGAAGCTGGTCAACACCGTCATCCGCGAGGCCCGCCCGGTGCGCCACCGGATGATCGAGCCCGAGGAGCTCGCCCGCCTGGGGGTGCGCAGCCGCCTGCTGCCGGCGGGGCACACCGGGCCGCTGCGGGTGGTCGAGATCGAGGGCTACGACCTCAACACCTGCGCCGGGACCCACGTGACCAACACCGCCGAGCTGCAGGCGGTGCAGTTCGTGGGGCTCGACGTGCAGCGGGGCACCGGGCGGCTGCACTGGCTGGCGGGGGGGCGGCTGCTGGCCGACGCCGCCCGGGCCCGGGCCCGCACCGAGGCCCTCAACCGGGTGCTGTGCCGGGGGCCGGCGGAGCACGTCGCGGTCGCCGAGGGCATGGTCGAAGAGGTCAAGCAGGCCCGCAAGGCGCTCGAGGCGGTCGAGCGGGAGCTGGCCGGCAACCTCGGGCGCCAGCTCGCCGCCACCGAGGGCCCGGTCGCCACCCTGCACCGCTCGTCGGCCGATCTGCCCCTGCTCGGGGCCGTCGCCAAGGCGGCCGCCAGAGTCCGCCCCGACCTGCACCTGCTCCTGACCGCCGGCGAGCCGGAGGGGGTCTTTCTGGTCTACGGCCCCGAGGCCGCCGAGCGGGGGCCGGCGGTCGCCGCGATCCTCGACGGGCGCGGCGGCGGGCGCGGCCGGCGCTATCAGGGCAAGGCCGCCGCCACCCACCGCCGGGCCGAGGCCGCCGCGGCCCTGGGCGCCCCTTCCTGACACCGTGAAGACCCTGGACACGGCTCCCGCGCGCGCGTAACCCTGCCGGCGCACGCATGGGAGGACGACCCCGATGATCCGACGCGCTCTGTTGATCCCGGCCGCCGCTGCCGCGCTGGCGACCCCCGCTCTGGCCCAGGAGCCGCCCGCTGAAGCGCCGCTGATCCCCCGGCCGGCGCCGGGCGCGAACCAGAACGAGGCGGTGGCGGTGGCCCCAGCCCCCGACGCCGCCTTCGACGTGCGGGTCGGGGGCTATGTCCGGGTGCAGCACCAGTCGATCTTCGAAGATCCCGACGAGAACCTGCCCTTCGGCCGCGCCGACGGCTTCCAGCTCGACTCGGCCCGGCTCATCATCGAGGCCACCCGGGGGCCGCTGGTGGGCTACGTCTCGATCGACGGGGCGGTCGACCGCTTCGACAGCGGCAACACCCCGATCGGGGAGGTCGAGGTGGGCCTCAAGGACGCCTACGTGGGCTACGAGCGGGACGATTTTCCGTTCGTGAAGCTGCGGGTGGGCCAGTTCAAGCCGCCGTTCGACGCCGAGGAGCAGCGCTCGACGGCCGAGATGCTGTTCATCGAGCGCTCGGTGGTCAACCGGGGGATCCGCAAGAACGAGGGCTACAACGCCGACGGGCTGAGCATCGAGCGGGACGTGGGGGCCCTGGTCTTCGGCGAGCCGACCTTCGGCGACTTCGGGGTGGGCTACTTCGTGGCGGTGACCAACGGCGCGGGGGCCAACCACCCGCTCAACGACAACGACGCCTTGCAGTACACCGCCCGCCTCGAGCTGCGCTGGGCCGAGATGCTCACGATCGGGGCGGCGGTCAACCTCGAGGAGCGCACCACCGGCGAGGAGCTCGAGGACTTCATCGACGAGCAGTACACCGGCATCGCGGCCGACATCCGGGGCCGCTTCGAGCTGGGCCCGGTGGGGCTGGTGCTCGAGGGGCAGTTCATCCAGCAGAGCGCGACCTTCCCCGACGTGCCGGTCGACCCCGA
Source organism: bacterium (assembly GCA_030426085.1). Taxonomy (GTDB): domain Bacteria; phylum Myxococcota_A; class Bradymonadia; order UBA7976; family UBA1532; genus JACKDM01. The sequence goes on from JAUHYW010000011.1 coordinate 48,334, forward strand.
TCGGGTCGCGATGGGCTATTACGGCGCGCTGGGGGTCGAAGTGCCCATGGGCTTCACCGTGGCCTATCGCTACGCCACGCTCGACCCGACCGCCGCGTTCGAGACCGACGACGAGACCGCCGAGGCGACCCTCGACACCGACGCGACGACGCTGCACACCATCGGCCTGAACTGGGAGGGCGAGGTCGCAGTCCCGCTCAAGCTGCAGCTCAACTACACCGTCGTCCAGGAGCAGGCACCGAAGGAGATCGCCAACGATCGCCTCGATGCGCTGGTCCAGGTGGTGTTCTGATGAGCCGCGGCACACCCCACACCGCGCGGGCGGCCCTGGCGGGGCTGGCCTGCGCCGCGCTGCTCGCCGTCGGCTGCGACGACGCCGAACCCCAGGCCCAGGCCCGGCGGATCGACACCCGCTCGGAGCTGATCGGGGGGCCCTCGGCGCTGGGCGAGGTGGGCGACTACCTGCTCGAGAACAACCAGATCCGGGTCGTGGTGCAGGACAAAGGCTTCTCCCGGGGCTTCGGGGTCTACGGCGGGGGGCTCATCGACATCGACCGCCAGCGGGCGGTGGCCCCCGGGGGGCCGGCGGGCGGCAACGGGCGCGATCGCTTCGGCGAGCTGTTCCCCATCGCCTTCCTCCAGGCGCTGGTGCCCGAGGCCGTCGAGGTCGTCGCCGACGGGGCCGACGGGGGCGCCGCGATCGTGCGGGTCTCGGGGGCCGGGGGCGACTTCCTCTCGCTGACCAAGGCGCTCAACCAGGCGGTGCTCAACAGCCACGACCTGCCCGACAACCCGCTCGACGTCTTCGACGTCGACAAGCTCGTCGGCGACCCCCAGATCGGCTACGAGATCTTCTACGAGCTGCCCCCGGACGCGAAGTACGTGCGCCTGCGGGTGCGGCTGACCAACCTCACCGACGAGGACCTGCCCATCCCCTCGACCCCCGGCCGCATCGCCCTGGCGGCGCTGGGCATCGACACCAACAGCTTCGACGCCCCCCTGGGCTTCGTGCTGCTCTTCGGCGCGGGCAACAAGGTCTTCAGCCCCGGCTTCGGCTACGACATCCGCTTCTCGCTGGACGACGCCTACGCCGCGGGGGGCGAGCTGCCGTTCCCCGCCCTGCCCGGCCTGCTGACCAACGCCCTGATCAGCACCAGCGACAGCGGGGTCAGCTACGGCTTCTTCACCCTGCCGTCGGGGCCCGACGAGCCGGAGACGCTCAACTTCGCGGCCAACCGGGTGGACGCGGACGGCGAGAACCTCTACGAGCGGGAGCTGGGGGCCGATGTGGGCGAGGACACCATGCTGGTGCCCTTCCTCGCCTCGTCGTTCACCGGCGTATTCTACGCCCAGACCCCGCGCATGCTGTCGGCGGGCGGCTCGACCGAGTACTCGGCCTACATGGCGGTGGGCAACGGCGACGTGGCCTCGGTGATGGACACCATCCTCGCCCTGCGCGCCGAGCGGGGCGATCCGACCCCGCTCGTCGAGCTGTACGGGCAGGTGGAGGACGCCGAGACCGCCGCGCCGCTCGAGGGGGTGAGCGTGGTGGTCTACGACGCGAGCGACCGCCCGCTGAACCAGTTCACGACCGACGCCTTCGGCCGCATCCGGGGCACCCTGCCCGCCGGGGCCTACACCGCCCGGGTCGAGCGCTCGCCCATCGTATCGGCCCCCATCCCGTTCGAGCTGAAGGCCGACGAGGCGGCGAAGTTCGTGCGCCTCGCCGCGCCGACCCCGGGCTACCTGTCGGTGCGGGTCCGGGACGACGCCGGGCGGCCGCTGCCGGCCAAGGTGACGGTGGTCGGCACCACGCCGGCCGAGCGGGCCGGCGAGCACCCCCGACGCTACCTCTTCGACCTGAGCGCGGGGCAGAGCTGGCGCACGTCCGACGTCATCCCCGACGACCCGGCCGACCCCGACACCCGGCGCTACATCGAGGCGGTGGAGTACACCGACGCGGCGGGCAAGGTGCGCCTGGGGCTGCCCCCGGGGGTGGACTTCCAGGTCTACGTGTCGCGGGGCATCGAGTACGGGCTGTCGCGCACCTCGGTGAGCGTGGCCCCCGGCGAGACGGCCTCGGTGGTGGCCCAGCTCGAGCGGGTGGTCGATACGACGGGCTACATCTCGGCCGACTTCCACCTGCACGCCGCGCCCAGCCTCGACAGCGACCTCGACCTCGGCGCCCGGGTGCGCAGCGTGGTCGGCGAGGGGGTCGAGGTGCTCACCGCGACCGATCACAACTTCATCACCGACTACGGGCCGACGCTGCTCGAGGAGGGGCTGGAGGACTGGGCCATCTCGATGATCGGGCTCGAGCTGACCACCCTCGAGTCGGGGCACTTCAACGGCTTCCCGCTGGTGCGGGACGTGGGGCGCATCACCCGGGGCGCCTTCGAGTGGTCGCTGCGCCCGCCGGAGGAGCTGTTCCGTGAGCTGCGGGCCCTCGGCCGCTTCGGGCCCGACGAGACGATCGTGCAGATCAACCACCCCCGGGACACCATCCTGGGCTACTTCGCCCAATACGGCCTCGACCCGCTCAACGGCGGCATCCCCGAGGTGGAGTGCGGCGCGCTGGACTTCGGCTGCGCCATCGCGCCCAACGGGCCGGCCTTCCGCGATGCGAACGGCATGAGCACCTTCAGCTACGACTTCGACGCGATCGAGGTGCTCAACGGCAGCGTCATCGGCCAGACCTTCCACGCCCGCTCGCCGGAGGACCCCGAGCGGCTGCGCATGCCGGCCTCCATCCGCCAGAACCTGCCCCCGCCGGGCACCATCCTGTGCGACGCGACGGTCGAGGACGACGGCGACCTGTCCTTCGACGGCGAGTTGGCCTTCCCCGGGGTGGTCGACGACTGGTTCAACCTGCTCAACCTGGGCCACCGCTACATCGGCACCGGCACCAGCGACAGCCACGACGCGGCCGATCACACCGGCTACGCCCGCAGCTTCCTCAAGGTGGACGACGACCGGCCGCGGGCGCTCGACGCCCGGGCGGTGGTGCGCGCGCTGCAGAGCCGCAACGTGCTGATGACCAACGGGCCGTTCGTGACCATCGCCGTCGGCCCCCCGGGCGGCGCGGCGGTCGAGATGGGCGGCGAGGTGGCCGCCGAGGGCGGCGCGGTCGAGGTGCGGGTCGACGTGCAGGCGGCGGATTGGGTCGACATCGACGAGGGCCGCATCTGGCTCAACGGCGAGGTGGTGCACCGGTTCCCCATCGAGATGGACGGGCGGCGCTTCGCCTACAGCCACACGCTCGAGGGGCTCGCGGCCGACGCCTGGATCGTGGTCGAGGTGCGGGGCGACGGCTCGATGTTCCCCATCGTGCGCCCGGTGGACATCCCCCCGGTGCTGCTGGGCGACGCGTTCAGCACCCTGGCCGGCCCCCTGGGCTTGGGCGGGTCGGACTTCGGTGAGCTGGAGCCGAAGCGGGTGGGCGTCTTCACCCCGATGGCGCTGACCAACCCGGTCTGGATCCGGGCCGACGGCGACGCCACCTGGGACGCGCCGGGCGCCCTGCCCCGGTGCTGCCTGCCGGGCGACGAGGGCGGCGGCCTGGGGGTGAGCCCGGTGCCCTGCGGAGGCGGCATGGTCGAGAAGTCGACCGGCCGCATCCCGCCGGCCGAGGTCGTCGGCGCGCCCCGGGTGCCGCGCATGGTGGAGTCGTTCGGCTTCCCCCGGCTGTACGGCGACATCCAGGACGTGCGCACGATCTTCGAGCAGTTCGGCCGCCACGCCCACTGATGGTCCGGCTCCTTCTCATCGCGGCGGCGCTGCTGGCGCTGCCGGCGGCGGCCCACGAGAAGCGGGCGGTGCGCACCGCGGCGGGCACCGTGCGGGCCGCCGCGGGCGGGGTCGAGCTGGACGTGCTGGTCGGGCTGCGCTTCGCCGGGCCCCGGGCGGCGGCGTTCCGAGCCCGGTTCGACGTCGATCGCTCGGGGCAGCTCGAGGCGGGCGAGGCGGCGCTGGCCGGCGACGCGCTGGCCCCGGAGGCCATCGGGGGGCTGTTCGTGCGCTTCGACGGCGCCGCCCGGCCTCCGGCGAAGGCCGAGGCCCGGGCCCGCATCGCTCGGGACGGCGGGGTCGAGGTGGCGGTGCTGCTGTCGTGGCCCGCGGTGCAGGCCGAGGCGATCGAGCTGGCCGCCCGCGCCGGCCGCGTTCGTCCGGGGGCCCCGGCGCCCGTCGCTCATCTGTCGGCGCTGCCCCCGCTGGCGCTGGTCGTCGGCGAGGCGAAGCCGGCGGGGCGGGTCGGGCCGGCGCCGATCCTGCCCGGCGCGCCGGGGCTGGCCGTCCGGGTCGTGCGGCCGGCCGAGGGGGTCCCGTGAACGCTCGTTTCGCCGTGCTGGCGCTGCTGTCGCTGGGCTGCACCATCGAGCCGTCCTGGCCCCCGTTCGAGCAGCTCGAGTGCACCGAGCGGGGCGAGTGCTTCGACGCCTGGGTCGCGGACGCCGCGCGGGACATGGCGCCCGACGCGGCGCCGGATGGTTCCCCCGACGTGCGCCCGATGGACGGGGCCCCACCGGACATGCCGCCGGGGGACATGCGGCCACCGGACATGCGGCCGCCGGACATGCTGCTGCCGGACATGCGGCCGCCCGACGCCCGCCCCCCGGTCGCCCGCTGCGCCGACATCGACAGCGTCGAGTGCTTCGGCCACCCCGACTGCCCCGCCGAGCAGCGCTGCGAGAACGTCGGCCCGGCCGACGCCCCGGTCCCCTGCTGCGTGCCCGGCGCCCGGGGCATGATCCCGCCCGGCGGGTCGTGCGCCGGGGTCGACGGTCAGATCGAGTGCGCCAGCGGGGTGTGCATCGAGGACGTGGGCGGGGACGACCTGTGCTCGGGGGTGTGCGAGGGCCCCGACGACTGCCCGGCGAGCCTGCCCCGGTGCACCGTCTTCCCCTTCGGCGGCTCGCCGCTGGCGTGGTGCTTCCCCGATTGATCCGGTCAGTCGCGGCGGGTGACGAGGACGATCACGTCGGCGGTCGCCATCACCCGGGCGAAGATCTCTTCGGTGTGCAGGCAGTCGGCGACCGCCTCGCCGTGGTCGGGCGCGGCGGGCTCGGCGGGGGTGGTCTCGATGTCGCTCACGGGGGATCGACACGGCGGGGGGGCGACCGGTCACCCCCGCCCCCGATTGCGCCGGTCGCTCCGCCTCTCTAACATGGCCCGACCCGGCGCCCGGCGCCGGCACCGCGGGGGTCGTTCATGGCTCGAGCAGAACCGGTCATCGGCGTCGACCTCGGCACCACCAACTCGGTGGTGGCGTTGGTGCTCGACGGCGAGGTGCACGTCGTACCCGACGAGGACGGCCACAACACCCAGTGCTCGATGGTCGCCTTCCTCGAAGACGGCTCGGTGGTGGTCGGCAACTCGGCCAAGCGGGAGGCGATCATCGACCCCCGCAACACCGTCTTCTCGGCCAAGCGGCTCATCGGGCGCCACTTCGACAGCCGCGAGGTGCAGGGCGCGATCTCCAGCCTGCCCTACCGGGTGGTCAAGGGCCGCAACCAGGCCCCCCAGGTCGAGATCCGGGGCGAGCGCTTCGGCCTGCCCGAGATCAGCGGCATGGTGCTGCGGCGCATGAAGGACATCGCCGAGCGCTACCTCAAGCAGCCGGTGCACAAGGCCGTGGTCACCGTGCCGGCCAACTTCGACGACACCCAGCGGCAGATGACCAAGCTGGCCGGCGAGCTGGCCGATCTGGAGGTCCTGCGGGTCATCAACGAGCCCACCGCCGCCGCGCTGGCCTACGGCTACGGGCGGGACGTCGACGCGAAGCTGGCGGTCTACGACTTCGGCGGGGGCACCTTCGACATCACGCTGCTGCAAGTGCAGGGCACGATGTTCGAGGTGCTCGCCACCGCGGGCGACACCTTCCTCGGGGGCGACGACTTCGACGACCGGCTGGCCCGCTACATGCTGCTCGCCTTCAAGCAGCAGCACGGGGTCGAGCTGACCGACGTCACCGGGGTCAACCGGCTCAAGCACGTCGCCGAGAAGCTCAAGCGGGAGCTGTCGCGCAAGGATCGGGCGATCGTCAACGTGCGCGAGCTGGCCCGCTCGGAGACCGGCTCCCACCTCGACCTGCGGTTCCAGCTCGACCGGGCCGGCTTCGAGGAGCGCTGCCAGGACATCGTGCAGCGCAGCTTCCTGGTGTGCGACGACGCCCTGCGCGACGCGAAGCTGACCGCATCCGAGCTGGACGGGGTGGTGCTCGTCGGCGGCTCGACCCGCATCCCGCTGGTGCGGCGCATGGTGGAGGGCTACTTCGACCAGCCGCCGTTCGTCGACCTCAACCCCGACGAGGTGGTGGCCATCGGGGCCGCGATCCAGGGCGCGGCGCTGATGGCCGACGCCTTCGCCGAGGACGCCCCGCCCCAGCCGCTGCTGCTCGACGTGACCCCCATGTCGCTGGGGGTGCAGACCGTCGGCGGCTATTACGAGGTGCTCATCCAGCGCAACACCGCGGTGCCCTGCGAGCAGAGCCGGGTCTTCACCACCACCAGCGACAACCAGACCTCGGTGCGCCTGCGCATCTACCAGGGCGAGTCGCGGGCGGTGGCCGACAACACCTGGCTGGGCGAGGTGGAGCTGTTCGGCCTGCGCCCGGCCCCCCGGGGCGAGGTGCAGGTCGAGGTCACCTTCGAGATCGACCCCGACGGCCTGGTGATGGTGACCGCCCGCGACCGGGAGACCGGGGTCGAGCAGGCGGCCCGCATCGACCTCGCGGCGGGCTACACCCCCGGCGAGATCGACCGGATGATGGCCCGCAGCCGGCGAGGCGCGCCGTGATGTCCGCTCCGGAGGACGGTCATGGAGCGTAAGCGGCGCTCGGGCAGCGTGCCCCAGCTCGGGCGGGTTGCGCTCAAGCGGGTGGCGGTGCCCATCGGCTCGACCGGTGCCCCGCCGGCGGCCCCGGTGCGCCCCACCCCGCCCCCCGACCCCGAGGCGACCACCCCCGAGCCCCCCGACGCCCGCGAGGCGGCGCTGCTCGAGGCGGTGCTCGAGTCGGGCTTCATGCAGGAGGTCGAGGTCGCCGAGCGGCGCACCAGCCGCCGCCCGGAGCCCGAGCCACCCCCGCCGCCGGTCCTGCGCCGGGCGCTGGTGGTCGAGGCCGACCGCCCGGTGCGGGAGGCGGTCTGCGCCTGCCTGCCGCCGGACGTCTTCGAGACCGAGGCCTTCGCCGAGCCCGAGGCGGCCCTCGAGGCGTTCACCGCCCGGGGCGCGGCGCTGTGCGTCATCGGCCGCGAGCTGCGCGGGGGGTCGGGCGCGGTGCTGTGCAAGCTGCTGCGCCGGGCCGAGGGCGGCGCGGCGGTGGGCATCGTGCTGATGAGCCCCCACTACCTCGACCCGACCCTCGGCGCCCGGGAGAGCAGCGCCTACGGGGCCGACGCGTTCCTGCCGCTGCCGGCGAGCGCCGAGCTGCTCGCCGCCCGCGTCGAGCTGGCCCTGTCGCTGCGCGAGCCCATCGAGCGCCTGGGCGTGCTGCCGCAGAAGGTCGCCCGGGCCATCGACGAGCGCTTCGCCGCCGTCGACCGCCGGGACTACTACGCGCTGCTCGAGGTCGACCGCCGGGCCCGCACCGACGAGATCCGGGCCGCGTGGCACCGCATCGCCGACTGGCTGCACCCCGACCGCCACGCCCGCCTGCGCCGGGCCCACCCCCACGTCTACGAGCGCATCAACGCGCTGTACAAGCGCATGGGCGAGGCCTACGCCGTCCTGGTGGACGACGACCGCCGACGACGCTACAACCTCGGGCTGCACAAGCGGGGCGCGCTGCGGCTCGTCGAGGGCGAGCGCGGCGACCGCGAGTCGCGGGAGCTCTCGCTGTGCGCCACCGACGACGCCCGCTCGCACGTCCTCGAGAGCCTCGAGGCCCGCAGCCTGGGCGACCTGGAGTGGGCCGAAGAGGCCATGGCCCGGGCGGTGGAGATCGAACCCGAGAACCGGGAGCTGGGCTTGATCCTGTCTTCGATCCGCAAGCTGCTCGACATCGTCCGGCGGGGCCGCTGATGGCGACCCCCATCCCGCTGCGCCCGACCGAGGGCGCAGCCGAGAGCCCCGCCGAGGCCCGGATCCCGCGACACGTCGGCGTCATCATGGACGGCAACGGCCGCTGGGCCGAGCGCCGGGGCGAGCCGCGCACCGCGGGCCACAAGGAGGGCGCCACGGCGGTCACCCGCACCGTGCGCGCCTGCCGCGAGCGGGGGGTCGAGGTGCTGACCCTCTACGCCTTCTCGGCCCAGAACTGGGCTCGGCCCCAGCCCGAGGTCGCCGCGCTGATGCAGCTCCTCTACGACTACGTGCTCGGCGAGCGGGACGAGATCATGGGCACCGGCATCCGGCTGCGGGCCATCGGCGACGTCGAGCAGCTCCCGGCCTTCGTCAAGGGCCCCCTGCGGGCGCTCGAGGCCGAGAGCCGGGGCAACGGCGGCATGATCCTGGCCCTGGCGCTGAGCTACGGCGCCCGGGAAGAGCTGGTGCGCTCGGCCCGGCGCCTCGCCGAGCGGGTGGCCCGGGGCGAGCTGGACCCGGCCGACATCGACGAGGCGGCCCTCGGCGGCGGCCTGGACACCGCCGGCTGGCCCGACCCCGACCTCGTCATCCGCACCGGGGGCGAGGCCCGGCTGAGCAACTTCCTCTTGTGGCAGGCGGCCTACGCCGAGCTGTACTTCACCCCGGTCCCCTGGCCCGAATTCACCCCCCACGACCTCGACGCGGCCTTCGCGTGGTACGCCGACCGCCAGCGCCGCTTCGGCCTGACCGGGCGGCAGGTCGAAGCCCGCATGGAGCGCGCATCGTGCTGACCCGGATCGTCTCCGCGCTGATCCTCTCGGCCGGGATCGTCGCGATCCTGATCTTCACCCCGCCGTGGGCCCTGGGCCTGGTGGTGCTGCTGGCGCTCTTCCTGTGCGCCGGCGAGTACCAGAAGATGGCTCGCCCCGACGCGAGCGGCTTCGAGCGGGGCGCCTTCCTCGTCGCCTGCCTGGCGGTGGTCTGCTTCCCGATCATCCAGCGCGAGCTGCTGCCGATGTACACCCACGGGGTGGCGTTCCTGGTGGCGTTCTTCCTGCTCGCCTTCGCCCGCCTCGCCCGGCCGCTGCCCATCGAGCAGAACCTGAACAAGCTGGGCGTCGACGCCGCCGGCCTGCTCTACATCGGGGTGACGTTCCCCTTCGTCTTCCTGCTGCGCGACCGGCCCGACGGCGGATGGACGCTCATGATGGTGATGGCCATCACCTTCCTCAGCGACACCGGGGGCTACTTCGCCGGGCGCTTCCTCGGCAAGCACAAGCTGTATCCGGCCATCAGCCCCAAGAAGACGGTCGAGGGCCTGATGGGCGGGCTGGCCCTGGCGGTGGCCGCGGCGTTCGTCGCCCGGCACGTCTTCCCCGGTCACGGCCACCTGACCCCGGTGGACTGCATCGTACTGGGCGTCGTCGGTGCGCTGTTCGCGGTCACCGGCGACCTGGTGGAGTCGATGATCAAGCGGGCGACCGGCGTGAAGGACTCGGGCACCCTCATCCCGGGCCACGGCGGCATGCTCGATCGCATCGACGGGCTGCTGTTCTGCGGCCCCTTCTGCTGGTTCTACCTCGAGCTGATCGCCTGATCGGGAGCCGCTGTCCGTGCTCGAACTGCTCGCCGGCATCCTGCTCATCGGGGTGCTCGTCACCGTGCACGAGTTCGGCCACTTCGTGGTGGCCAAGCTCGCCGGGGTCAAGGTCGAGGTCTTCTCGATCGGCTTCGGGGCCCCCATCCTCAAGGCGCAGTGGGGCGAGACCGAATACCGCATCGCGTGGCTGCCCATCGGGGGCTATGTGCGCATGCTGGGCATGGATCCGGCCGACGTGGCCGAGCCCCAGGACCTGGGCCGCAGCCTGTACGACAAGCGGCCGCTCACCCGGATATTGATCTACGCCGCCGGGCCGGCGATGAACATCGCGCTGCCGCTCTTGATCGTGGCGCCCTTCGTCTGGCTGGCGAGCGACTACGACGAGGTGGTCGACAACCGCATCGGCGCGCTGGACTACAGCATGCCGGCCTACGAGGCGGGGCTGCGCGAGGGCGACGTCATCGTCGAGATGGACGGCGCGCCGATCGACGCCTTCTGGCAGATCTCGGAGCGCATCGACGGCTACGACCCCGACGACGGCCCCATCGCGGTGACCGTCGAGCGCCCCGGCGAGGGCCGGGTGAGCGTCGAGGTCACCCCCCGCGAGGAGCAGTACACCAACCCGCTGCTCGGCTTCACGAGCACCGACTACAAGATCGGCTACATGCCGGCGGCGCTGGCCTCGGACGTCGCGCTGACCGATCCGATCGGCGCGGCGGCCCGGGCCGGGGTGCAGACCTTCGACCGGGTGCTGCGGGTCGGCGAGGCCGGGACCCCGCGCTACGTGGACGTCGTCGCCGCGTTGAAGACCCTGGCCCCGGGGGCCTCGACGACGCTGCTCGTCGAGCGCGACCTGCCGCTCGAGCCCGGCGCCGACGGGGCCTCGCTGACCGCGCGCTTCCCCTTCCTCAAGCGCACCGAGCGGATCGAGCTGACCTACACCGCGTCCGGCGCGCCCGGCCTGGGCCCGGCCAGCACCTGCGTGCGCACCGTGCAGCCCGACCACCCCGCGGCCGCGGTCTTGCAGCGGGGCGACTGCCTGCTGTCGGTCGACGGCCAGCGGCAGAGCCTGGGCGCGTTCCTGATGCGGCGGCTGACCACCGAGCCCGAGCGGCCCAAGGCGGTGGTGCTGCTGCGGGACGGGGTCGAGCGCACCGCGCAGCTCGAGCAGGTGAAGGTGACCATCGAGGATCCGCTCGCCGGCAGCTACGACCAGTGGCAGCTCGGCTTCACCATCCCCTTCGAGCGGGGGCTCGTCCCGGCGGGCGAGGTGCCCAACGAGAACCGGGTGGCCCACGGGTGGTACGAGGCCCGCAGCAAGCTGGCCGACGAGTTCGAGCTGACCCTGCGCACCATCGGCGGGCTGTTCACCGCCAAGGTCGACGCGACCCAGCTCAGCGGGCCGCTGACGATCTTCTACCTGGCCGGCGAGCAGGCCAAGCGGGGGCTCGAGCACTACCTCGACCTGATGGTGCTGCTCAGCCTGTCCATCGGGCTGTTCAACCTGCTGCCGGTGCCGCTGCTCGACGGGGGGCACATCCTGGTGGCCGGGGTCGAGATGATCACCCGCCGGCCGCCGTCGGAGAAGACCCGGATGCGGCTGCAATACGTGGGGCTGGCGCTCATCCTGGCGCTGTTCCTCTTCGCCACGTTCAACGACCTGATCCGCATGCTCCGGGTGAGCAGCGGCTAGCCGGAGTGCCCCCACCGCGATGAAGCTCTTGTGCCTCGACACCGCCACCCGGATGCAGACCGCGGCCCTGGTCGAGCGGACGCCCGCCGGCCTCGCCCTGGTCGCCGAGCACGCCGTACACCGCACGCGCCCCGGGCCGACGCTGCTCGACGACCTCGACCGGCTGCTGGCCGACGCCGGCTGGGCCCTGGCCGAGCTGGACGGCTTCGTCTGCGGGCAGGGCCCGGGCAGCTTCACCGGGCTGCGCATCGCCCTGGCCACGCTCAAGGGGCTGGCCCTGGCGCTCGACCGCCCGCTGTTCGTGGCCCGGAGCACCGAGATGCTGCGCCGCAACCGCCCCGGGCCGCGCACCTTCGCGGTGCTCGACGCCCGCCGGGGGCAGGTGTACCTCGACGGGCCGGGGCTCGCGCCGGTGGTGGTCGACCCGGCCGACGTCGCCCCGCTCGTCGGCTGCTCCGACCCGCTGCTGCTCGGCGACGGGGCGCTGGCGTACCGGGCGACCTTGCAGAAGGCCCAGCCCGGCGCCGAGATCCCCGACGACCCCGCCGACCACCAGCCGCGGGCGGCCCACCTCGCCGCGCTGGTCGACCTGGAGGCGCCGGCGCCGCTGGGCACGATCGAGCCGATCTACGTGCGCCCGAGCGACGCCGAGCTGAACTACCCCGACGGGTTCCCCGACGCGCTGGAGCGCTTCGGGCTCAGCCCTTGAGAGCTTGCCCACAAAATACGGTCGAGCACAGTGCCGGACCGAGCGCCGAGGTCCAGGATGGAGGCCGCAGGAATACTCGAAGTATTCCGGGCGCCGACAGACGCCGAGATCGGCGCTCGGGACGGTGCTGGGCGAAGCGCCGGAGTTTGTGGGAAAGCTCTTGAAGGCCGCCGAGGGGCGCACCCTGCCCTACCAGCCCCCGCGGCCCTACCGGCTGCGCGACGCCTACCGCCGCCGCATCTGGCGCGACCCGGGCTCGATGATCGCCCGCGACATCCTGTGGGTCGGGCTTGCGATGGCCCTGGCCGGGCTGGCCTACGACGAGGGCGCGTTCATGCTGCTGGGGGCGGTGATCGCCGGCGGGGCGCTGGCCCTGGGCGCGCTGGCGACGCTGCTGACCAACCTGCGCCGGGTCCGGCTGGTGCGCGGGGCCCCGGCGGTGAAGGGCACCCTCGGCCGGCCCAAGCGGGTCATCCTGCTGCACGAGTTCTTCCGCGGCGCGCGGGAGCGCACCTTCGCCATCCCCTACGCCTTCGAGGTGGACGGCCGCCCCCGGACGGGCACGCTGTGGATCTGCGGGTGCGCCCGGGATCGACTGCGGGAGGGGCGGCGGGAGTGGATCACCTACGACCCGGCCCGCCCCCGCCGCTCGCTGCCGCTGCGGGTGGCGAACATGATCGCGCCCCATTGACACCGTCGACCCGCTTCAAGAGGCCCTTGGCCGGGGCTGGCCGTCGGTCGACGCCACCCGGGGCGTGGCGATGTTCGTGCTCAACGCCCGGGGGCGGGCCCGTACGTTCTACCTCGTTGAGGGTGGGCAGGACCCGGATGATGTTGATGGGGCTCGCGACGAGGAACAGCTCCAGCTTCATCCTCGGTCTGCCTCTCACCCTTGATCTGGGGGGGGCTCGTGGTACTGTTCCGCATGGGATCCGACCCCCTGCCAACCGAAGTCGACGCGGTGCCCACCTCGGGCGAGCTGCTCACCGCGCTGCGTGGCCTCGTAGATTGGGCCATCGATCGGGTCCACCGGCATCTCCGGCGTCACGGCGCTCGACTGACCGCTGCCGGGGGGGAGCTCGGTGATCTGTTCGTCAGCGTCACCGAGATCCGACAGGCCCTGAGCGGGGGCGGCCCGACCGACCTGGTCGAGCGCCTCGGCCTCGACCCGCCGGGTGAGCCTGCGCCATCGCCACGCTACGCTGCCGGGCCGCTCCGATTGATCGCTGAGCGCCTCGGCCTCGATCCGCTCGAGGTGGACCTGGTGGCGGCGGCCGCCGCCCCGCACCTCTCGCTCGATGTGGCCCGCCTCTATCGGTTCGCGATCGCAGACTTCACCGCCCGCCTACCCACGGCCGCCTTCCTGTGCGAGCTCATCACCGACGACCCCGACGCGGCGATGCAGGCGCACGGCGCGCTCCGCGGTGATGGTCGGCTGGTCGCCGGTGGCCTCGTGCGGCTCGACGGGGAGGGGTGGCCAGCTGGGGCGCCGGGTACGCACCGCGGGGTGTTCGTCGCCCCAGCGGTCCTCGCCTTCTTACGCGGCGAGGCGAGCCTGACGCCCGCACCCCGCGGCGCAGCGCGGCCCGAGCGGATCTCAGCCGACATCCCGGCGCAGGCGGCGCGCGCCCGGGTCGATGTCCTCCTCGGCGAGGCGCGGCCTCGCGCCGTGCTGATCGGCGCCGCCGGGAGTGGGCGACAGCAGCTTGTGCTCGAGGCCTGCGCCCGACGAGGGCGCGCGGTGGCCGTGGTCGATCTCGAGGCCTTGCCTCGGGCGCCCGCTGACTTCACCGACGCCTTGCTCGAGGTCGTGCTCGACGCCCGACTGCGAGGCGAGGCCCTGTTGCTGCGGGGCGACGGGTTCTTCGCCCGCCCCGACGAGCCGAGGCTGCCGGCGCTGGCGCGGACGCTCTACGGGCTCGACGGGCCGCTGTTCCTCGTCGCCCGGCAGCGCGTCGGCGAGCTTCAGCGGCTCGGCGTCGCGCTCGACGAGGTCGAGGTCCCCTTGCCCGATGAGGGAGCGCAGCGTCGCCAATGGCAGGCGTCGCTCGCGGCCCGCGGCGTGGAGCGCCCGGCGCTGGTCGATGAGCTCGCGAGCGCCTTCAGCCTGACCCCGGGCGCCATCGAGCGGGCGGTGCGACTCGGGCGCAGGGCCGCCGATCTCGCCGGGGAGCCCCTCGAGGTGAGGCACGTCGCCGACGCTGCTCGGCGCCAGATCCGGCACGCGCTCGATACGATCGCCGAGCCGGTGAGCACCACCCTCGGGTGGGACGACGTGGTCCTGCCGCCGCGGGTCATCGAGACGCTCCGCGAGATCGTCTCTCAGGCGCGCCATCGCGCTCGGGTCTTCGACACCTGGGGCTTTCGGCGGACGATGGCCTACGGTCGGGGGCTGGCGTGCCTCTTCGCCGGCCCGCCGGGCACCGGCAAGACGATGCTGGCGGGGATCATCGCCGCCGAGGTCGGGCGGGCGCTGTATCGGGTCGACCTCTCGCGGGTCGTCAGCAAGTGGGTCGGCGAGACCGAGAAGAACCTGGCGCGCATCTTCGACGAGGCCGAGCAGGCCCAGGTGATCCTGTTCTTCGATGAGGCCGACAGCCTGTTCTCGGCCCGCACCGAGGTCAAGGGGGCCAACGATCGCTTCGCGAATATGGAGGTCAACTACCTGCTGCAGCGGATGGAGAGCTTCGATGGCATGACCATCCTCACCACCAACTTCGAGCGCGGGCTCGATCCGGCCTTTCGTCGCCGGCTGCGGTTTCAGGTGCACTTCCCGCTCCCCGACGCGGAGCAGCGCGCCGAGATGTGGCAGCGCATGATCCCCGCTCAGATGCCGATCGACGGGGAGATCGATTTCAGCCGGCTCGGTAAGCGGTTCAAGCTGAGCGGTGGCAACATCAAGAACGCGGTCTTGCGCGCCGCCTTCTACGCCGCCGAGCGCGGCAGCGGGCTCGATCAGCGCCTGCTGGTGCGCGCGGCCGAGGCAGAGTCACGTGAGTTGGGGCGCCTGTGAGCGCGCCGGCGCCCGACAGGAGGGTCGAATGACCGACGCATCGTCATCTCGAGATCAAGATCGCGACCGTGAGCGCCCACGTGAGAGCGACCCGTCGCCGGAGCGCGCCGAGCCCGGCGTCGCGCCGGCCGATCGGTCGGCCTCGCTCTTCGGTCAGAGCCGGGCGGTCTTCGCCGAGCTGGGTCGCGCGCGCGGCCTCGCGCGCGCCAAGGGGGGCGAGACGACACCCGCGCAGGGCAAGGCCGGCAGCAAAACGAGCACACCGGCCGACCTGCCCATCGTCGTCGCGAGCCTCAAGGCGACGCGCACCCTCCGCGGTGGGTTGGACGCTGGCGACAACCTCGGGCTGATGGACCCGACCTTCACGTTCCAGAGCGTGAGCCACGAGACCAAAGACGGCAAGCTGCACCTCACCGCGACGATGCACTGTGACTATCACTGGGGCGTCAAGAGTCATGGGCTCATCGACGTGCCGAGCGGCGACGCCAAGTTCATTACGGCGAAGAACTATCAGGACATCGCTGACGACATCGACCCCGACATGGGCGAGGCGCCGAACTCGGCGATGTACGAGACCTATTGGTCGAAGAAGGCCACCGTCGCCCATGAGAAGGAGCACGCGCGCGACGACTGGGAGGACTGGGGGGCCCAGACGACCGGGGTGCGGATCGCGACGAAGGCCTGGGAGGCCGAGACTGTCCGCTCGAAGCACATCGACGCCGATCTGACCGCCCTGCAGACCAAGGGGGGAGATGGGGGTCGCCACCCGGGCAAGATCAACGCTGCGGTCATGGCCGGTTCGGATGCTCACTATCTGGGGGGCGGGACGGACTATCACGATCTCGCGGGTGAGATCAAAGCGCACGCGGTCGGCGCGACCATCGAGCGACCCCTCGCCAAGGCGGTGCGCGCGCATGGCAAGAAGCTGGTCGAGCAGGCCAATCAGAAGAAGGGCGGCTCGGGCAAAGGGGGCTCGAAGTCCGGCGCATCGGGCAAGGCGGGCTCGAAGCACACCGCGGTCGATGGCGCAGCCGGGGACGACGCCGCGGGTGAGCTCGCGATGGTCGATGGCGCAAAGACCGGTGGCGGGGGGAAGGGTCTCGCTGGGCCCGGAGAGATCAGCACGGGCAAGAGCCCGCCGCGCGTCGCGCAGGGCGCGCGACGGGCCCGCTCACCCGTCGACGCCATCGCGGGCCTCTTCGGATGAGCAGACGACGCCTCGCCCGCTCGCTCCTCGCCCAGCTCGTGACGCTCTCGGTGCTCGTCGTCGGCGGGTGCGCGGCGACGCCGGGCGCCGCCGCGCCCGAGCCTGCTCCAACCACCCCGGACCCTGCTGGAGTGTCACCGATGGCTACACCGCCCCTCTCGTCGGCCGACGAGCCCGCTGGCATCACCTGCGAGGTTCACATCGACGCCGCTGGCCTGCCCCACCGGACCCCGGCGATGCTCGAGCGCGATCGAGCGGCGGTCAAGGTCGCCATCAACCTGCTGCTCGGCAGGGGTAACCGCGGCCGGAGCCGTCGCACGCCCACCATCGACACCCAGCGACTGCACGCTGCGGCCGTCTCTGATGTCGACGCCCAACGCCGAGCCGCGGCGCTGTTGATCGGGCGCTGTCGGGCGACCTCGGCGGACGCCGACGCGCGCCTCGTGCCGATCCTCACGGTGCTGGTGGATCCCATGCAGCCGCCGGCGGTGCGGACCGAGGCGGCGATGTCTCAGATCTTGCGGGGCGCCGGTGACGAGCCCCGCGAGGTGCTGGTGGCGTTGGCTGCGGCAGAGCCGAAGCACTCGCCGTGGCACGCCGCGGCCTATCTGGCCCAGGCGGGGGACCCATCCGGCTGGCCGGCGGTCATCGACGGGGCCCGGTCGGACTACACGCCCTGGCGGGTCGAGGCGCTCGGGGCGGCGGTGGCCTTCGGCCCCTCGCAGGGTCAGACCGTCGCCGGTGGGGCGGTCGATCCCCACGGGCTCATCGCCGCCGCCGTGGCCGACGGCGAGATCACCGTGCGCCAGTCGGTCCCCCGGTGGCTCGTCGGCGTCGAGCACCCCGACGCGCTGCGTCATATTCGGGCCATGGCTGAAGGGGATCCGGCCGACGGCGTGCGGGTCGTCGCGCGCCATGTCTTGTCGCAGCTCGAGGCGTCGCCGAGATGAAGCCAGGCCCTGACAGCGACGGTGCGGGCGCCGGGCAGGGGCGCACGAACTATCGCGCATACCAGGAGATGCCCTACGAGGGCTGCGCCCACGGCGACACCGACCCGGCGCGGATCTGGACCATCGCGACGCTGCGCGGGCTGACACCGCCCGATCCCCGCACGGCTCGGGTCCTCGAGATCGGCTGCGCGCGCGGTCGCAACCTGATCCCGATGGCCGCTCGCCTGCCCGAGGCCCGCTTCGTGGGTCTCGACGTCTCCGACCGCCACATCGCCGACTCGACCGCGCTCGCCCAAGCGGCCGGGCTGCGCAACGTGGAGTTGCGGGTGGGCGACGTCGCTGACTTCGACGACCCCGAGCCCTTCGACTACATCATCGCCCACGGGGTCTATTCGTGGATCGCGCCGCGGGCCCAGGCGGCGCTGCGCAGGCTGTGCGGGCGCGCGCTGACCGACGATGGGGTGGCTCATGTCAGCCACAACGTCAAGCCTGGATGGCAGCGCCGCCAGGCCATGCGGGACATGATGCTGTACCACGTGCGCGCGCTCGATGAGCCCTCGGCGCAGGTCGCCGCGGCCCGGGGGTTGCTGAAGTTCCTGGCGACGGCCAGCTCGCCACAGGACCAGGCCTACAAGCTCTGGTTGCACGCAGAGTACGAGACCCTGACCCACTCGTCCGATGACTATGTCTTTCACGAGCACCTCGCGGTGCACAACGCCCCGAGCTATCTGCACGAGGTCGTCGCCGACTTCCAAGAGCACGGTCTCGAGTTCGTCGCCGATGGCTACTTGCCATCCAACTTCGGTCGGCTGCTGCCCGAGGCGCTCGCCCGCGACCTGACCCGGCTCGCGGGCGGTCAGCGGCTGGCCTTCGAGCAGTACCAGGACTTCGTCATCAACCGCGCTTTTCGCAAGACGCTCTTCGCGCGGAAGACACCGGCCATGGGCATCGACCCCGAGCGGTGGTTGACGGCGCACGCGATGTCAGCGTGCGAGCCGGGTGAGGGGCCTCGGACATGGCGCATCGGCGATCATGTCATGGCTGATCTGCACCCATCGGCCGACGCCCTCTTGGCCCGCCTCGCCGCCCGTTGGCCGGGCACGGTACCCATCAACGCGCTCTTCGAGGCGCATGTCAGCGATGGCTTCGATCCCTCGCCCGATCGCGCCTCGCCGGCGGCGTTCTGCCGCGATCTCTTCATGCTGGCGATGAACGAGATCATCGAGGTCACCCCGATCGCGATCGAGCCCGAGGCGCCCCGAGCGCAGCCCCGGGTGTTCCCTTGGGTCGCGGCTGAGCTCGCCGCAGGGCTGGGGCGCCAGACGACGTTGCATCATCGCAGCGTGGCCATCCCCCAGGCCTTGCGGTGCCTGGCCGAGCTCGCTGATGGGACCCGCGACCACGCGGCGCTGGCCGCGGCGCTGCGGGGGTACGTCGACGATGGCCGGCTGCCCCTACCTGTCGACGGCGCGACGCCCGATGAGGTGACCCGCGGGTTGTCGCAAGGGGTCGAGCGAGGGGTCGCCCGGCTACGTCGAATGGCGCTGGCTCGTTAGCTGCGCCACCCGGCCCCCGACCCCGGGCGGGACGTCGTCGCCCGGGTCAAGGCCGAGCTCGGCGAGCCGATCACCATGGAGCGCCTCGGCGGGCCGCAGACCGCCTACTTCTGGCGCTGGCGCGAGAACCCGGAGAAGGGCTTCCTCATCCTGGTCACGCCCGGGGAGCGGGGGGTCGTCCTCAAGAACTGGGCGTTCCGGGACACCGCAGGAATCGGCCGCCTGCCAGTGCCGGTCGAGGACCGGGTCTACCGCTGGTTCGACCGCCTCGTCGGGCGCTGAGACGGCCCGGCCCGTCGAGGAGGACCCCCAATGATGGTCAGCGTCGCGATGGTCTTCCTCTTCGGCTTGTTCCAGGACGACTCGCCCGAGTTCATCGACAAGTACTTCATCCGGGTCACCGACCCCGCCGGCTTGCCAGATTTCAAGCGCACCCGACCCATCGAGGCGCTGCCGGGCTGGCGAGCCGGGCTCTACGGCGAGTCGAAGTTCGGCTACCGCCCAGGCAAGTGCACCGCCCCCGGGCGGGACGTCGTCGCCCGGGTCAAGGCCGAGCTGGGCGAGCCGATCACCATGGAGCGCCTCGGCGGGCCGCAGACCGCCTGGTTCTGGCGCTGGCGCGAGAACCCGGAGAAGGGCTTCCTCATCCTGGTCACGCCCGGAGAGCGAGGCGTCATCCTCAAGGGCTGGGCGTTTCGGGACACCGCGGGAACTGCCCGCCTGGGCCGGCCGGTCGAGGACCGGGTCTACCGCTGGTTCGACCGGCTCGTCGGGCGCTGAGACGGCCCGGCCCGTCGAGGAGGCCCCCTCGACGATGGCCCCTCCATCGCGCCGAGCCCTCGCCGGCCGCTGCCCGCCTCGCCAGAACCGCATCAGGACGCCACCTCGGGCGTAGGGTACGCCGCCGGGGCCGGCCATCGGGCCCCGCGGGCGCACCCTACGCCGGCAAGAATCGGCGCGCGGGCCATGTCGCCGCGACCCTACGCGGCCGATGGCCCGAGTTTGAGACATCTGCGCCTCACCAGTCGCCGCCGCGGGCCCGTCTTCGCGACATTGAGGTCATATGGGTCGCCGAGGAGGGCCGGCCGGCGGGACATCGTCCGCGTGGGGTACGCCGAGCGGGGCCCGCTGTCGGCTCATCGTCGGGCGAGGTGACGCCCGCGATGGGCCGTCGACGGGCCGCTCGCGCCATGGGGGTCGGCGGGCCGGGCCCGTCTTCGAGACATCGACGTCACATAGGTCGCCGGACGCCGCCCGACTTTGAGACATCGACGCCGCATGGGTCGCCCCGCACGGCCGACCATCGAGACATCAGCGTCGCATAGGTCGCCGAGCGGGGCCCGAGTTTGAGACATCGACGCCACAGGGGTCGCTGATCGAAGCCCTCTGGCCGGCCGTCGACGGCGTGGGGGTCGCCGGTGATGACCCTCCGGCGGGCCTCGGGCGGCGTCACCTCACGGCGAGGGGTCCCGTCGGCGGACCTCGGGCGGCGTAACCTCACGGCGAGGGGTCCCGTCGGCGGGATCTGAGGGGTGCAACCTCGCCCGCGCAGGCCCGCCGGTCGGATCCGGGTGGCGTAGGGTGGCCCCAGCGGGCGCGTCGGTCGGCCTTGCTCGGCGTAGGTCCGTCGGGGGCGGCGCGCGGGCCGGGGTCGAGCAGCGCGGGGTCGCCGGCGATGGGCGGCGGTCGGGTGTCGGGCGGGGCCGGGTGGCCCTCGATGGCCCCGAGGGTCGGCGTCGGGCGCGGTCGATCGAGCGGCGGTGGGCGACGGGTCGCGATCGGTCGGGGCCGGGTGGCGCGCGAGGCGCCGCGGGTCGGGATCGCGCGGCGCAGGGTGAGCGGTGATACGCGGCGGGTGGGGATCGGGTGGCGCGAGGTGGCGCGCGCCGAGGCGTCGTCCGGCTTCGGGCGGCGCAGGGTCGCCGACGGGGCGCGGTCGGCGGCGCTCGGGTGCCGCAGGGTCGCCGAAGGGGCGGCGCGGGTCGGCTCGGGGCCGCGTCTGGTGGCCTGAGTGGAAGTCGACTCCCGAGTCAGTTGACGGTTTCACATGGAGCACTCGCTCCCGAGCCCACGCCGGACGAGCAGGCTCAGGAAAAAAGTCCGGGGCGATACATGAAGGATTTACCCAGTGTATTCAATACTTTGAATCAGCCACGGGCGGCTGGTCGCGGGGGTTCTGGAGCGAGAGGCTTGACGGGCACGTTTCAGTCGGTAATGTGGACTCACACTTTCAAGTCATATTTCGAGGTCGACGCCGGGCACACCACCGCGCGCTCGCCTCGGAGGGCACTCATCACAGTCACGACGCTCTGGAGGATCCCATGCGTGACGACGCCACCCTCGCGGAATACGACCGCAAGCTCTCCATCCGCCGCTTCCCGGCCGGCCGCGCGATACAGGCGGTCCGGCCGATGGAGGCGCCCGCCCGGCGGTTCGGCTACGCCGATCTGCTCAACCTGATCGCCGTGGCCATCGCCGCGGCGATGCGCTACATCGAATTCAAGGCCCGCCGCTCGGCCCAGAACCTGGCCCGGGGCGGCGGCATGACCCGCAGCTACGACGCCAAGGTCGACAGCAACTTCGCCCAGATGCACGGGGTGCTGGCCCGGGAGGCGAAGGACTACGCCGCCGAGCGCAGCGGCAAGCTGGCGCAGTCCATGCTGGACGCGTGCTTCCCCAAGGGCCTCGCCCCGGTCACCAGCGTGCCCTACGAGGAGCAGGTCGCGGTCAACGAGTATCTGGTCGCGGTGATGCGCCGGGATCACGCCGCGGCCATCGACGAGCTGGGGCTAGCAGATCCCGGGGAAAGTACACCTGCTGCGCCGAACGAGAGGCCGCGTCCGGCTGCGTTGCTCCTTCTCGACTTGCCTCCAGGATGCTTGGCGCTACGCGCCGCGCAACGGGCCGTCGCCCCGTCGGGTCGAGGGCTCGGCCCCCTTCGGCGTCGCGCCTTGCCGGCCACAGCCTCTCGCTCGGCTCGCGACGGCGACTTTCCCCGGTCTCTGCTGGAGGTCTAGGAAGGAGGGTCGACCAGTGAGCGCCTCCGCCGGCCGGTCGCGCATCGGGCCGGTGGCCGGCGCGCCGTGGGCGTCGCGCTCAGGCGGTCCCCCGGCCCTGCTGCAGCAGCGTGAGCGGCTCGGCCCGCCCCACCGAGATGGCCGGGCCGACCGCGGCCAGCGCCGAGAGCGCCAGCGCGGCGACGAGGCCGCCCCAGAACTCGGCCCACGGCACCACGATCTGCGGTTCGAGGCCGCCGAAGAAGCTGATGTATTGGGATATGCCTGCGCCGCAATAGCCGGCGAGTATGCCCAGCCCCACGCTGAGCAGGACGGCCACGACCCCGACCAGCACCCCCTCGGCGATGACCATGCGCACCAGCGCCGAGCGGGTCACGCCCAGCGCCCGCATCACGCCCATGTCCCAGCGGCGGGCGCGCACCGAGGTCAGGATCAGATTGAGCACGCCGAGGCAGGTGATGATCAGGGTGATGAGCGGCAGGCGGCTCATGGCCCACAGCCACTGGCGGGCGTGGTGGTTGATGACGGTCCGGATCTCTTCGACGGGCATCATCCGCACGACCGGCTGCCCCGGCTTGCCCTCGCCGATGGCCACCGGCTGCCCGCGGTCGGCGGCGTAGACCGACTGCACCGCCGCCAGGACGGCGTCGCGGTCGGCGTCGGGGCTGTCGAAGTCGACCCAGAAGTGCGTCGCCCGCGCCTTGTCGAAGTCGGCGGCCACCGACGGGTAGTCGCTGAACACCAGCGCCGCCGCCCGGTGGGTGCGCGAGCGGAAGCCCGTCAGCTTGGTCTGCCAGTGCCAGCCATGTAGCCGCACCGACGCGGCGATGGTGTAGCGTACCGCGTCGGCGGTGGACTTGCCCGGCGGTACGAGGTCGAAGCCATCGCCCAGCGACAGCCCCGTCTCGCGCAGGAAGTGATCGGGCACGATGCAGCCGCGCCCCGCCTTCAGCGCGGCCACCGCGGCGTCCCGATCACCCTCGAGCCACTGCATCTCGAACAGCGGATCCTCGCCTCCGAAGCCCGCCTCGGGGTCGATGCCGATGATGACCACGTTGTCCTGCCGCACCACCGAGGCCCGCTCGGCGCTGGCGGTGAGGTCTTCGAGCAGGCGCGGCTGCTCGGCGACGATGGGCAGCGCATGGGTCGCCTCGATGCCCTCGATGGCGGCGATCTCGCCCGCTCGGTCGGCGCTGATGCCGTCGGGCTTGAAGCCGATCACCGCGTCGGGGGCCCACGGGCCGGGCACGAACGACGAGAGCATGGTGTGCCCCCAGACCTGGATCGCCACGTAGAGCGACAGCCCGACCGTCAGCGCGGCGGCGGTGCCGACCGCCCGCCACAGGTTGCTCGAGAGCTGGCTTTGCAAGAGCTTGGGCTCGATGCCCGACAGCCGCGCGAGCAGCGGGCTGATCGCCCGGTCGACGAAGAGCGTGACCGCCGGGGCGACGAGCACGATGCCCACCGCCATCGCCGGGAAGCCCACCAGGATGGCGAGCTGGACCCGCGTCGCGTCGCCCGCCGACATCGTATAGGTGATCAGCAGGTTGACCGGCAGCAGCGCGGCCCCGATCAGGATCGCCAGCCACGGCGCGCGGCTGCGGCGGGCGGCGGCGGGCGCCATCGCGTCGATCGGCCGGACCCGGGTCGCCCGGACCATGGGCACCAGCGCGGCGAGCAGCGCGCCGCCATAGGCGCAGACGGCCGCCAGGGTGATGGCGTAGGGGCCGAGCACCGCGCCGTTGCCCAGCAGCTCGGGGCTCGCGTTGGCCGCCAGCCACAGCGTCGCCTGTCCGGCGCCTATACCGCCCACGAAGCCGATGGTGGCGAGCACCAGCCCCTCGATGGCGATCAGCGCGGCGACCTCGATCCGGGTGAGCGCCACCGCCCGCAGGATGGCGAGCTGCCGCGTGCGCTCGCTCACACCCATGCTCAGCGCGCTGAAGATGATGAACAGCGCCGCCAGCAACGCGATGGCGGTCGACATGTACGCCTGGAAGCGCACGTTCTCCGCCGAGGCGCTCTGGTCGAGGGTCTCTTCGATGTCGTGGGCTTCCTGAAACTGCGACGGCGTCGACAGCGCGTTGAGCTTGGGGGCCCAGCGGAAGCGGAAGGCGGTGATGTCGGCGTCCTCGTGCACCCGCACGGCCACGAAGCTGATCTGTGGGGGCTCGGCGAGGATGCGCGCGGTGTTGGCCATCGACGCGTAGAGTCCGCCCACGCTCGGGGTCATGAGCTGGCCGCTGGCCACCGTGCCGGTGAAGCCCTCGATGTGCGGCAGCTCGACGACGCCGACGATCTTCAGGTCGAGCGCGGTCGCGCCCTCACCCACCCGCACCGTGTCGCCGAGCGCGATGCGATAGCGCTCCGCCACGCCGCTGCTGATCGCCGCTTCGAGCGCGTCGGGGGTCTTCGGGTCGAGCCAGCGACCAGCCGCGAGCGGGAACGGCGGATCTGCGGCGTCGGAGCCCAGCAGCCGCGCCGAGGGCGTCCGCCGCGGGCGCCGACGCACCGGGGGCCCGCTCTCTCCGCCCCGAGGGCCGCCAGCCGCCTTGCCATCGCTCGGGGGTCCCTTGCCATCGCTCGGGGGTCCCTTGCCATCGCTCGGGGGTCCCTTGCCATCGCTCGGGGGTCCCTTGCCATCGCTCGGGGGTCCCTTCGGCGGGCCCAGACGCTCGAGGCGCACCCGCTGGGCCCACATGGGGTCGGCCGCCTCGACATCGGGGTCGGCCCGCAGCGCGTCGACCACTTCGGGCGGCACGAAGCGCATGGCCGTACGGGGGATGTCGCCCGGCGCGTACTGGCTGAAGGTGCTGATGCCGGCCACCGAGAGCTGATAGTGCCCCAGCGCGTCGGCCGAGTAGTCCTCGAAGGACTCCATCAGCGCGTCGTAGCCGCTGCCGACCCACACCACCATCGCCGCGGCGGCGACCGTGGCCAGTGAGGTCAGCCCCAGGCGGATGCGGTTCTCGCGCAGGGCGGCGAAGGCCAGCTTGAAGAGCAGCTTCATGCCGCCGGCCTCTCGGCGGCGAGCGCCTTCTGATAGTCACGGGTCAGCGCTTGCGGGTCGTGCCCGCCGTCGGTCGCGAAGCGGGCGATGTCGACGCCGTCGCGCAGCACCACCACCCGGTCGGCCCACATCGCGACCGCCGGCTCGTGGGTCACCACGACGATGGTGCGCGACTGCTCGTCGCACAGCTCGCGCAGAAGCTGGCAGAGCGACTGGCCGGTGACCGAGTCGAGGCTGCCGGTGGGCTCGTCGGCGAGCAGGATATCGGGCTCGGTCACGAGCGCCCGGGCGATCGCCACCCGCTGCTGCTCGCCCCCCGAGAGCGCGTCGGGGCGGTGGGCCCGCCGCTCTTTGATGCCGAGCCTGTCGAGCAGCCCTTCGAGCCGCGCTTCGAGCCCGTCGGTGCCCATCGCCGGCAGCCGGATGTTGTCCTCGGCCGACAGCGTCGGGATGAGGTTGAACGCCTGGAAGACCAGCCCGATGTGCCGGCGGCGGAAGCGGGTCAGCGCGGCGTCCTTCATCGCGCCGAGGTCCTGCCCGTCGACCCGGATGTGGCCGCCGTCGATGTGGGTCAACCCGGCGGCGGCGTGCAGCAGCGTGCTTTTGCCGCTGCCCGACGCGCCCATGATGGCGATGAACTCGCCCGGATCGACCCGCAGGTCCACCCCATCGAGGGCCCGCACCACGTTGGGGCCCTGGTGGAAGCACTTGACGACCTTCTCGGCCATCAGGGGAGATCGACGTTCGCTCGGTCCACTCACGGGCGGTTCCTCTCATCGACGACGCGACGCAGGCCGGTCGGTCACCCGGCCCTCGGTGGGGCGCGGTCCATCTGACCGCGCCGGCCGGACACGCGTAATCGGTATTTCTTCCGTGGCCGTTTCGAGCCCGCCCGACCGTGGTCCTCGATGGCCGGGACGGGCGAGAATACGCACACCTCAGCGGTAGAATTGCGCATTGAGCGTATCTGTCCGCGCGGTCGAGGCTCGTGGCTCGTATTGCACGCGCCGAGGCGGGAAGTCGCGATGGGGTTCGCGGGGACGGGAGCAGAGATTCCGCTCTGGAGATCGCTGCGGTTGGTCGCCGTCCTGATCCTGGCGCCCGGCCTCGTGCGCGCGCAGGGTGGGTCCGAGGCCGACCAGCCGAGCGCTCCGCCGGACGCCGTGGACGCCACAGCGCCCGCGCAGGCCCCCGAGCCCGTCGTGGATGGAGCGGCGTCCGAAGAGGCCGCGGCCCCGGAAGTCGCCGACGAGTCGGAGCCCGAGACGATCACGGTCTGGGGCCGATCCGCGGCCTCGGAGCTCCGGCGGTCGGCCTACACGGTCACTGTGCTCGACACCGAGCAGGCCAGGCGGCTCTCGGCGGACCTCGGCGACGTGCTCGCGCGGGAGACGCCCGTGACCGTACAGCGCGCGGGTGGGCTCGGATCGCGGGGCAGCTACGCCCTCGGCGGCATGGGCGGGGAGCGCCTGCGCTTCTTCCTCGACTCGGTCCCCCTCGAGCTGATGGGTTACATGACCGGGCCGGGGAACGTGCCCGTCGACCTCGTCGACCGGGTCGAGGTCTACCAGGGCATGGTCCCGGTCCGGCTCGCGTCGGACGCGCTGGGTGGGGCGGTCAACCTCGTGACCGACCAGAACGTCGCGCGCAGCAGCGCCGCGGCGTCCTATCAGCTCGGGTCCTTCGGCACCCATCGGGCTACGCTCGCCACCCGGTACGTGCATCACCCGAGCGGTCTCTTCGTGCGCGCCAGCGGGTTCTTCGACACGGCGGAGAACGACTATCCCGTCGACGTCGAGACCTGGGACGACGTCGGCCGGCTGCGGCCCACGACGGTCCCGCTCTTCCACAACGGCTACCGGGGCAAGGGCGCCACCGTGGCGCTCGGCGTCGCCGATCGACCGTGGGCCGGGCGCCTCGTCGTGCAGGGCTTCTTCTCGGCCTTCGACAACGACGTGCAGAACGGGCTGTCCATGTCACAGCCCTACGGGGAGGTCACCCTGACACGGGGCAGTTCGGGCGTGAGCCTGAAGTACGCCGGGGCCATCGGCGCCGCGCTGCACTTCGATGCCATCGGCGGGTATGCGCACACGGACGCGCGGTTCACCGACCTCTCGCGCTGCCTCTACGACTGGCAGGGCGACTGTACACCGCGAGCCGTGGAGTCGATTCGCGGCGAGATGTCGGGCCGGCCCGTCGACCGGGCGATCGTCTCCGACATCTGGTTCTTCAGGCCGATGCTCGCCGCGGACCTCGATGACAGCCATCAGCTCCGCGTCACGCTGGCGCCCACCCATACGAACCGGCGCGGAGAGAACAAGACCCGCAGCCAGGACTACGATCCGCTGGCGCAGCCCCGGCGTCTCTTCACCGGTGTCATCGGCGCCGAGTTCGACTCGCGCCTCTTCGACGACGATGTGAAGAACATCCTGTCGCTGAAGGGCTACATGCTGACCAGTGACTCCCAGCAGCTCCTGCCCACCGGGTCGTGGCAGGACATGTCGCAATCACTCTTTCACGGCGGGGTGGGAGACAGCCTGCACGTGCGGTTGTCCGACGTGCTCTCGGCCAAGGCTTCGTACGAGTACGCGCTGCGCTTTCCGAGCGCCGACGAGCTGTATGGCGACGGTGACGCCGTGCTCGAGAACCTGGAGCTGCGCCCCGAGACGAGCCACAACATCAACGCGGGCCTCGCGGCCGGAGGCGAGACACCCATCGGCCGGCTCTCGGCGGCGGTCGATGGCTTCGCTCGGATCAGCGAAGACTTCATCGCGCCGCTCGCCACGGTCGACTTCGTGCGCAACGTCAACATCTGGGACGCGCGCGCGCTCGGGGTCGAGGCCCGCGTCGGGTGGACCGTGCCCGGCGGCGATTGGCTCTCGCTCGACGGTCGCTTCACCTACCAGGACCTGCGGAACCTCTCCGACGACGGCGACCTCGCCGAGCAGTCGGGCGACCGCATCCCGAGCATTCCCTATCTGTTCGCAGATGCGGGGGCGCGCCTTCGAGGCACGGCGCTGCTGCTGCCCGGGGATACGACCGAGCTGGCCTGGTCGACGCGCTACGTACACGGCTACCTGCGCGGCTGGGAGAGCCTCGCGCGCAACGCCGACCGCCTGGAGATCGACTCACAGCTCACCCACCGATTGTCTCTGATGCACGCCGTCGAGCTGGACTGGCTGGTGTGCACGGCGACGGTCGAGGTGCAGAACCTGACCGACGAGCGGGTGTTCGACTTCTACGGGCTGCAACGCCCGGGCCGCTCGTTTCACACGAAAGTCACCGTGCAATTCTGACGATGGCTCGAACAAGGGGAGAAGAGACCCATGATGACAATGAGACTCCGGCTGGCCGCGATGCTGGTCATGGCCGCGTCGTTCACGCTGGCGGGCTGCGACGATGACGGGGACGCCGACAGCCCGGACGCCATGGCCGGCGCGGAAGGCGAGGGCGAGGGCGAGGGCGAGGGCGAAGGCGAGGGCGAGGGCGAAGGCGAGCCCCCGGTCTACGGCGTCGTCACCACGGCGAGGGCGATGGGTACCCCGCCGACGGCCTACCTCATCCTGAGCGACAGCCTGAGCGGCGCGTTTGCCCTCGAAGACGCGGTCCTCGAGATCCCGGGTGGCGCGTCCGCCGCGACCCCGGTCGGGTCGGGGCAGCTCTTCGTCGGCAACAGCGATGGGGAGGTCACCCGCTACGACCTCGTGGACAGGGCTCTGGAGGAGAGCGGGCGGGTCAGCTTCGCCGGGCAGCAGGTGACGAGCCTGGGCGGATATGGCGCCCACTATCAGTTCATCAGCGAGGACAAGGCCTATTGGATCGGCAACGATCGGATCGTCATCTGGAACCCCAGCGAGATGATCACGATGGGCTCGATCCTGGTGCCGGAGATGCTGCGTGAAGATCCGGAGAACCCGGGCACGAACTACACGACGGCGACCACTGGCAACCCGCTGCGCATCGGCGACATGATCTACGTCTTCGTGGGCTGGGATTCCCGCACGGCCGGCATCATCAAGATCCCCGGGGCTTCGGGCGTGCTGGCGATCGACACCGTGAACGACACCGCCGAGTTCTACATCGACGAGGCGGGCTGCGGCTACGGCCGCGAGGGCGTGCTCGACGGGGACTGGCTCTACATCGTCACCGAGAGCGTCGGCACCGCCGTGCACTACCTCGACCCCGACAACGGCCCCAAGCCCTGCATTCGCCGCTTCAACATCACCGACCACACCTACGACGCGGACTACACCATCGACCTGAACGCGATCGCCGGCGGCCCTGCGGGTTCGCTCGCGATCACGGCGAGCGGTCAGGCCCTGATCCATGTGCTCGACGAGCCGACGATCGAGCCGCTGGTCGCCGACGGCTCGGTCGCCAACGCGCGCTCGTTCTCGAGCAGCGTCGCGTGGAAGACCGCGCGGCTCACGCTGGGCGATACGCCCTCGGTCACCGTGCTCGATACGCCGCTGCGCAGCGCCAGCGTGCTGCAGTTCACCTTGGGGGACGACCTCGTCGTCACCCCGTCCTACGGGACCGACCAGAAGATCGTGGAGGTGACGGACGACGGCATCATGGCGACGCCGGACACCGGCGCGGCGCTCGGCGGCACCACCTTCAGCGTCTTCCGGATCCGCTAGCCCCCGCTAGCCCGAGACCTGCGCGAGCCGCCATCGGTTCGGGCCTCGACTGCGGTGGCAGATGCGGCTCGCGCTCACTGCCCGACCCGGACGCAGATCATGCCCGGGGCGCGCTCCCTGACGTAGGGCAACCGCGTCAGCGTGCCGAAGAGCCACCGATGCCACCCTCTCGGGAACTCGTAGTGCACCTGGGTGACCACGGTCAACTCGCCCAGCCACTGCCGCAACAGGCGCCTGACTTCGGAGCGATGCACACCCCATGGAAGGGGCGGCACCCGGTAGTGCGGTGTCTTCCACAAGCCCTTGTCGGTCGTGGTCTTGCCCGAGAACCAGCGCGGGACGTAGTCGAACATGATCTGGACGTCCGGCCAGCGCCGGGCGGTCGCCCGGAGCAGGTCCCGCACGGCGTCCTCGGTGAAGTACATGAACAGCCCCTGTGCGGTGACGAAGACCGGCCGTCCGTCCGGGACGGACTCGACCCAGGTCTCGTCGAGCGCGCTCGCGGCGACGTGCAGGTGGCGGGCATCCGGCGGGATGAAGCGCTCCCGGGCGGCGAGCGCTTCGGGAAGGTCCACCGAGACCCAGAGGACGCCGGGGTCATCGGTGATCCGGTAGCGCTGGGTCTCGAGGCCCTCTCCCAGGTTGACGATCACCGCGTCGGGGTGCTCGTCGACGAACGCGCGGACGGCGTCGTCGAACACCGCCGAGCGGACCCCATGCGAGGGGTCGGGTGCGCCGAACGAACGGTCGAAGTCGTAGTCGAGCGCGCGATAGATCTCGAGGCACCTCGGGTCGCGCACCACGCCGTCGCTCCGCGCCGCCTCGCTCGCGCGGTTGTGCAGGGTCCACAGCATCGTCTCGGGCACGCCGGTGAGGTTGATGGGATGCTTCGAACTCATGACGTCCTCCGGGAGACGTGCGCGGCGCCGGTGGGTCGGGAGAGGGCGGCCGCGATGATCTCGACGGTCTGCGTCCGGGCATCACGGTCGCCCGATATCCGATCCGGTCTCACAGCTCCTCCTTCGCGCTCATGCGTCAGGCCTCGACCGATCTCGCACAGCCCACATCGGGCCGTGCGAGATCGCCTGTGGGATGAACCCGTCATCCGCGCCTCGCTGCGCGATCCACGCGCTCGATCCTCATGAATGTCATTATCGTTTATCGAACGAAAAGAGTGGGGTCAAGTCGGCCGGCTGGGATCGAGGGACGCAGACGGCCTCACCTACATCGACGCCGGCCCGTCCCCCGACGCGGCGACCCGAGGGCGAGGTCTATCTCATCGCCACCGGCATCGCCTCGCCCGACGACGCCCGCCCGTTGAGCACGATCCCCGGCGAGGTCTACACCGTCGACCGGGTGCGCCGACGCGCCTGCCGCCGCCAGCCGACGAGCAGGCCGCTCATGGGCCCGGTTATCCATTGAAATGCTATTTCATTCTCATCTATGTTCGCCGCGGCTTCGGATCGGGGAGGTGAATCGGTGTCGACCGTTCGGCCGCGACTGGCCGGCATGCACGCGGACATGGCGGGGGGCCCGCCGAGGCGCGCGGGCTTCGTCGGGCGGTGGCTGCTCTCCGCAGCGGTCTGGCTCGCGCCGACGGCGCTCGCGCTCGCCGAGGCGTCGGTCGACGCCGCGCTCGAGCGCGTCGAGCAGGTCGACGGCGAGGGCCGCTGGTTCTCGTATTCGATCGCGCTCGCCGGCGCGGCGGCGGCCATCGGGAGCGGGGGCTGGGCGCTGCTCGACGCGCCGCTCGCCGACCGCGGCGGACCCGACCCGTGGGTCGTCGGCGGCGCCGCGCTGCTCGTCGGCGCCGGCCTCGGTCAGATCGTGCACGGCGGCATGCGGTTCGACGAGCGGGGCAACAGCGCGCGGACCATCCGGCGCCTGCTCGACGGCGGCGATGACGCCGCGCGCCGGGCGTTCTTGGTGCACCGGGCGGCCGAAGCGCGCGACACCCGGTGGTGGGGCGGGGTCATCACGACCGCGCAGGGCGTCGGCATGTCCGCCCTCGGGGCGCGGCTGTGGATGGAGGGCGAAGGCGGCGTGGCGATCACCGGCGCCGTCTTCACCGGGCTGGGCGCGCTGACGGTCGGCGTCGGCGCACTCCATTTCTTCGGTCGCCCGCGGGCCGAGCGCGAGCTCGACGCGGCGATCACCGTGGCCCCGGCGGTCCTGCCCGGGCCCGATCTCGAGCCGCTGCCGGGCCTCACCGCCGGCGGCCGGTTCTGAGTCATCGAGCTACGCACAGGAGAGATCGTGATCCGTTCGTTCAAGTACGCCCCGTGGCTGCTGCTGGCGCTCGCTGGCGGGTGTGATGACTCGGCCGACGAGATGCCGGCCGACATGGCGCCGCCCTCGGCTGACATGGCGCCGCCCGCGGATGACATGGCGCCGCCCGCGGAGGACATGGCGCCGCCCGCGGAGGACATGGCGCCGCCCGCGGAGGACATGGCGCCGCCCGTGGAGGACATGGCGCCGCCCGCGGAGGACATGGCGCCGCCCGCGGAGGACATGGCGCCGCCCGAGCCCGACATGGCGCCCGTCGACGATACGCCGCCCGTGGTCGAGATCGGGTCTCCGCAGATGAACGACGCCCTGCCGACCTGGCGCATCGAGCTCGCCGGCCTCGCCACCGACGATGTGGGCCTCTCGACCGTGCAGGTGATGCTGGGCGACGCCGAGCCGGTCGACCTCGAGCCCGACGCCGAGGGCGCTTTCGCCGCCACGCTGCAGCCCGCTCCGGGTCTCAACACGGTGCGGGTCGTCGCCGAGGACGCCTCCGGCAACGTCGGAGAGGACGAGGTCGAGGTCTACTTCGGCCAGCGCTCGGCGGCCGGCGGGCTGCACACCGGCTTCGTCGTCGACGGCCGCATCTGGGCCTGGGGCCGCCACAACCGGGGCCAGGTGGGCATCGGGCCCGACGAGGACGTCCAGCCGCCGGTCGAGCTGCCCGCGCCGGAGTCGGTGGCGTCGATCTACTTCGTCGTCAACAGCTCGATCGCGTTGACCACCGACGGCCGGGTCTGGGTCTGGGGCGACAACGGATCGGGCCAGCTCGGGCTGGGCGATCCGGCCGCCGCCGAGCCCGACGAGGAGCACCGCTTCGCGCCGGAGGCGGTGCCCGGCATCGACGACGCGGTCGCCGTCGGGCGCGGCTTCCGTCACGGCCTCGTCTTGCGGTCCGACGGCACCGTCTGGGGCTTCGGCGACAACGGCAACGGCCAGCTCGGCGACGGCTCGACGGACGGGCGGGACCACCCGGCGCCGGTCGAGGGCCTCGACGACGTGATCGCGGTGGTCGGTGGCTCCCAGCACAGCGTCGCCCTGCGCGGCGACGGCACGGTGTGGATCTGGGGCCGCAACAGCAACGGCAACCTGGGCGACGGCACGGTCGACGACGAGCCGCATCCGACGCCGGCGCAGGTGCCGATGCTGGCCGACGTGGTCGGCATCGCCAGCGGTCGGGATCACACCCTCGCGGTGCGCCGCGATGGCCGGGTCTTGAGCTGGGGGCTGGGGCGCAGCGGGCAGCTCGGGATCGGGGTGAGCGGAGACGAGGGCGACCGCCCCGCGCCGACGCTGGTCGAAGACATCGACGACGTCGCCCGGGTCTTCGCCGGCGGCAACATGAGCTTCGCGCTCAAGCGGGACGGCACGCTGTGGGGCTGGGGCCAGAACTTCAACGGTCAGCTCGGGACCGGCGACACCGTCGATCTGCCCGCGCCGGCGGCCCCGGTCGTGGGGCTCGACGACATCGTCGACATGGGCGTCGGCGCGACCCATGTGACCGCGGTCGCGCGGGACGGGGCGATGTTCCTGTGGGGCTGGAACGCCCGCGGGTCGCTGGGTGACGCCGAGCTGCTCGACAACTGGCCGTTCCCCGAGCCCATCGAGTGGACAGTGCCGTGAGCGCCGCCGCTTCGGGGTGGCGGGCGCTGGCGGTGCTCGCGCTGCTGGCGGTCGGCTGCGACGATGGCGCGCCGGCCGTCGACCGCCCGCGGGATGGCGCCCCCGATACGGTGGCCGATGGGGCGGTGGCCCCGCCCGACGCGGCGCTGGATGGTGATGTGCTCGACGCCGAAGCCGACCTCGCCCCCGACGCGGCGGCGCCGATCGTGCGGGTCGAGGCCCCGGCCGCCGGCGCCGTCGTCGCCCGGCTGGCGGTGCGCCTCGTCGGCCGGGTCGACGAGGCCGATCGCGCCGAGTGGATGATCGCGGGGGTCGGCGGCGGCCCGCTCGACCCGCTGGGCTTCGACGTCGTCATCGCCGCGCCGCCCGGCGATCACATCCTGCGGGTGGTCGGTCACCGGGGAGCCGCCTCGGCCGCCGCCGAGATCCCGTTCGGCATCGGCGCGCGGCTGGCCGTCGGCGCGGCGCACTCGCTGGCCATCGACGACGGCGCGGTGCTCGCTTGGGGAGACAACGGCAGCGGCCAGCTCGGGGTCGACGTGCCCGGCCGCGGGCGCCCGGGGCCCACCCCGATCGAGGACGCGGTGTGGGTCGCGGCCCGCGCCGATGGCTCGGCGGCGGTCTCGGCCGACGGGTCGCTGTGGGTCTGGGGCGCGCTCACCGGCGAGGCGACGCTTGCCCGGCTGGACGGGATCGAGGGCGCCGCCGCGGTGGCGATCGGGGGTGGCCACCTGCTCATCCTGCGGCGGGACGGCCGGGTGTGGTCGGTCGGCTCGAACGGCGACGGGCAGCTCGGCCGGCCCGACGCCGACGCCGACAGCCCGCCGGGGCCGATCGAGGGCCTGACCGACATCGTCGACGTGGCGGCGGGCAGCGCGCACTCGCTGGCCGTGCGGGCCGACGGGGTGGTCTTCGCCTGGGGCAGCAACGCCGACGGCGCCCTCGGCAACGGCGAGACCGATCGCGACCCGCACCCCGCCCCCCAGGTGGTCGGCCTCTTCGGCGAGGCGCTCGACGTCGCCGCCGGCCGGGGGCACAGCGTGGCGCTGATGGCCGACGGCACGGTCGCGGCGTGGGGCACCGGCAGCTCGGGCCAGCTCGGGCACGGGCAGAGCGGCCTGCTCGGCGACAGCCCGACGCCGGTGACGGCCGAGGCGCTCGACGACGCGGCGGCGGTGAGCGCCGACGGCAACCTCACCCACGCGGTGCGCCGGGGCGGCGAGGCGGCGGGCTGGGGCCAGAACGGCAGCGGCCAGCTCGGCACGGGCGACACCACCGGCCGGCCGCGGCCGACGGCGATCGATCTGCCGGCGCGGGTCGTCCAGATCGTCGGCGGCCCGCTACACGGGCTGGCGCTCGACGACGGGGGCGGCTGGTGGTCGTGGGGGGTCAATCGCAGCGGCCAGCTCGGCGCGGGGCTCGAGCCCGACGCGCGGAGGTCCAGCCCGGTGCCGGTGCGATGAGGGTCGGGCGGCTCGTCCTGCTCGGCGCGCTGGCCGGCTGCGGTGAGGTCGACATCGCGGTCGACGCCCTCGCCGACGCCCGCCCGCGAGATGCGGCGGCACCCACCGATCGCGGCGCGGCCCCGCCGGACGCCGCCGTCCGACCTGATCGCGATGGCCCGCTCGACCTCGGACCCGACACAGCCCCCGACGCCGCGGTCGACCCCGGCGGCGACCTGCCCCTGATCACGCACCTCGGCGGGCGGGCGAGCGTCGAGGCCTCGGGCCCGGACGCGTTCCGGGTCGCCGCGCCCGACCTGGATGGCGCGGCCCGGCGCGCGTTCACCATCGGCGAGGCGCTCTTCGAAGTGGACTGGGTGCCCGAGCCGGGGCCGTTCGACGACCGCGACGGCCTCGGCCCGCTGTTCCACGCCACCGCGTGCCAGTCGTGCCACCCGCGCGCCGGCCGGGGCGCGCCGCCGACGGTGCCCGAGCAGACGCCGATCGCGCTGCTCTTCCGGCTGGGCGCCGCCGGGCCGGATCCGGTCTACGGCGATCAGTTGCAGACCCGGGCCATCGCCGATCTGTCGCCCGAGGTCGTGATCCGAGTCGAGGCCACGCCGACCGCGGGCGCCTTCGACGACGGCGCGCCGTTCACGCTGATCGCGCCGCGCTACGGCTTCTCCGCGTGGTCCCAGCGCCCGCCGGAGGGCGAGCTGGTCGTCTCCCCCCGCGTCGCTTCACCGCTCATCGGCCTGGGTCTGCTCGAGGCGGTACCCGAAGCGCAGATCGTCGCCTTCGCCGACCCCGACGATCTCGACGGGGACGGCATCTCGGGCCGGGCCAACCGGGTCCTGGACGTCGAGGCGGGGCAGGCGGCGCTCGGCCGGTTCGGGTGGAAGGCCAACCAGCCGTCGCTGCGCCAGCAGAACGCCGCCGCATTGTCGGGCGACATGGGGCTGACCAGCGTCGTCTTCCCCGACGAGATCTGCACCGCGGCGCAGGTCGAGTGCCAGCTCCTCGGCCTCGACGACGAGCCCGAGGTGAGCCCGCGAGCCCTGGACGGCCTGACCGCCTATACCCGCTTCCTCGCCGTGCCGGTCCGCCCCGATCCGGGCGACCCCCGGGTCCGGACCGGTCAGGCGCTGTTCCACGGCTTCGGGTGCGCCGCCTGCCACCGCCCGAGCATGACGACCGGCGCGGTGGCCGACGCGCCCGCGCTCTCGGAGCAGACCATCTGGCCCTACACCGACCTGCTGCTGCACGACATGGGCCCCGAGCTGGCCGACGGCCGCCCGGACGGCCTCGCCGACGGCCGCGAGTGGCGCACGCCGCCGCTGTGGGGCTTGGGCCTCACCGCGGTCGTCAGCGGGCACACCCGGCTGCTGCACGACGGCCGGGCCCGCTCCATCGCCGAGGCGATCCTGTGGCACGGGGGCGAGGGCGCCGCGGCCCGCGAGGCGTTCCGCTCGGCTCCGGCCGACGCGCGCGAGGCGTTGATCGGCTTCCTCGAGTCGCTCTGACGGCTCCCTGCAATCGGTAGATCCGGGACGCCGTCGCCTGGCTGGGCCGGTAAAGTCACCCCGTTCGGATGCCCGCCCGACGCACCATACTGCGTGCGCTCACGAGCGGGGGGATTGAGATGAGTGCATGGATTGCGGATGGGTGCGTGATCGCCCACCGGCTCGTCGGGTCGATCGGCGCAGCGCTGCTGTGCATCGGCTGGAGCGGCGGCGCGCTCTCGCAGCCGAAGCCGGCCGAGGGAGACGCGGCGCCGGCCGAGGGAGACGCGGCGCCGGCTGAGGTCATCGTCATCACCGGTAGCCGGGTCGAGACCACGCCGCTCGACGCCGCCTCGGACGTGCGGGTCATCGACACCGAGCGTCTGGAGCGGCCGGGCACGCAGTCGATCTTCGACGCGGCCACCGATGTGTCGGGCATCAGCCTCAACGTGCGCCAGGCGGGCTCGGGCTTCGGCGACGTGGAGGTGCGCGGGCTGTCGACCAACGCCACCTCGGGGGGGCACGCCCTGATCCTGATCGACGGCATCCCCCAGCGGCGGCTGTCCTTCGGCGGGCCCTATATCGGCGGGTTGCCCTTCGACTCGATCGTGCGGTTGGAGGTGGCCAAGGGCGCTGCCGCTGCGCTCTACGGGCGCAACGCGCTGACGGCGGCGATCCAGCTCTTCTCCGATCCGGGCAGCCACACGTCGACGTCGACCTTCGTGACCGACTACGAGTTGGAGACCAACACCGTGCATGCGTCGGCTCGCGTCGGCGCGCCGCTGGGCATCGGCCACGGCGAGGGCGGCACCTTCTCGCTGACCGCGAGCACGGTCGACAGCGAGGGCTGGCGCGAGGGCACCGAGATCACGAAGGGCGACGTCTACCTGCACGCCGAGATCCCGCTGTCGGGGCAGGATCAGCTCTCGGTCTTCGGTGGCTGGTTCCGCAGCCGGCAGAGCAGCGCGGCGCCGGTGCTGCTCGATGACGATGGTGAGCGGCTGCCCGGCATCGAGCGCGATGCCAACCTGTCGGTGCCCGGCCTCAACGAGCTCAACCTCACCGAGCAGCGGGCGGCGGTGCGCTACACCCGGTCGTGGATGCCGGCCCTGACCAGCAAGCTGACGTTGTCGCACTGGGCCGGCATCACCGACTCCCAGGTGGGCCGCCCCAGTGATCGCCCGGCGGAGGGCACCGTCACCCGACGCCTGAGCCGCGACGGGCTCTCCGACGAGTTCCACGACTTCGTCGAGTTGGAGGTGCTCGGCGAGTACCGCATCACCGAAGACATCTCCGGCGCGTACAGCGCGGGGGCGAGCGGCGAGTGGCTGGAGTTCATCCGCACCCAGCGCAGCGTCACGACGGCCGAGTTGCTGGAGTCCCGGGGCAACTATGGCGGCGGCATCCCGGTGGACTACGTGACCGGGGAGGGCCCGCCGGCCAGCGAGTGGCGTTACAGCGACGAGAGCCGTCGAGACACCACCGAGAGCGTCTACGGGGCCTTCGTGCGCAAGCGCTTCTCGCTCTTCGACCGGGTGACGGTCGAAGGCGGCGTGCGCTTCGACACCTTCGAGCGGACCCAGGTCCTGCCGGCCACCGGCGAGGAGGCGAGCACCGACGGCTCAGCCATCAGCCCGTCGGTCGGGCTCAACGTCGCTGCCTGGAAGGGCGAGCGCAACCGGGTGCACCTCTTCGCCAACTGGGGGCAGGCCTTCTCGCCGATCTTCCGGGCCATCGCCAACACCGACTTCGCCGATGTGGATCCCGAGCGCAGCACGACTCTGGACATCGGGCTGAAGACCCGATTGCTCGACGAGATGCTCGATCTGACGGTGACCGGCTACCAGCTCGATCGGTTCGACATCGTGCAGTTCAACGCCGAGACGGCCGTGCCCGAGAACGCGGGCGACTGGCGCATTCGGGGTCTGGAGTTCGATCTGCGGGTGCAGGTCGTCGACGGGCTGAGCGTGATGGGCGCCGTCGCCCTGCGCGACGCCGAGATCACCACCGACATCGCCGCCCCCGAGACCGAG
Source organism: bacterium (assembly GCA_030426085.1). Classification (GTDB taxonomy): domain Bacteria; phylum Myxococcota_A; class Bradymonadia; order UBA7976; family UBA1532; genus JACKDM01. Next base: position 86,637 of record JAUHYW010000011.1, read on the forward strand.
GGCAACCGCCCGCTGGGCGTGGCCGAGACGACCGTCACCGCCGGGGCCGACTGGGCGTCGAGCTTCGGGCTGGGCGTCGGCACCCGCCTGCGACACGTCGGCGAGCGCTTCGGCAACGACACCAACACCTTCGTCCTGCCGGCCTACCTGCTGTGGGATGCTCACGTCTCCTACGCCGCCACCGACTGGCTGACCGCCTCGGTCTTCGGGCGCAACCTGCTCGACGCCGACTACTTCCCCGCGGCCTTCAGGGGGGTCAGTGGCGGGTCGGGCTTCGCCGGTGATATCCGCACCTTCGGAGCGAGCCTGCGCGCCCGCTTCTGATGGGTCGATCGACCCTCTCCGGCGCGGCCGAGACCACCCGCCGGCTGCACCTGCGCTATGCCCTGCTCGAAGCGTTCGCGCTGGGCATCATGGCCAACGCCCCGATCGTGGCCCTGCGCAGCCTGGGCGCACCGCCGTGGCAGCTCGCCCTGGCGCTGATCCCGTCGAGCGTCGGCATCTTCCTCGATTTGTACATCGGCAGCCGCATGGCGCGGGCGTCCAAGATCCCTTACGTGCAGGGGGCGATCGGCGTCTTCGCCTGCGCGGTGGCGGTGATGTCGGTGACGACCGACCCGCTGCTGTTCAATGCTCTGCACGGCATCGGCAACCTGGGGCAGATCATCGCCCAGATGGCGCTGGGCGGGGTCGTGCGCGCGGCCTATCCCCCGGCGGTGCGGGGCGCGATCGCCGGGCGGGTGCGGCGCTTCGCAGCGTTGGCGTTCTTCGCCGGGGCCGGCGGCGCGGCGCTGATCATCGAGCTGGCGACGCGCGCGGGTCACGAGCTGCCGAGCGCCCGGGTGATGCTGGCCCTGGCGTCGGTGCTGGCGCTCATCGGCGCCTTCGGGCTGCGGCGCATGCCGATCGACGGGGGCTACGGTCGCGCCCGGGGTGAGGCGCCGGGCCTGGGCGCGGCCCTGGCCAACGCCCGTCGCATCGTGACGACCGACGTGCGCTTCCGGCGCTATATCGGGGCCTCGATCGCCTCGGCGCTGGGCGGGCTGATGGTGTCGCCCTTCGTCAAGGCGTTCCTGGTGCGCGACCTGGGGCTGGCCTACCTGGCGACGGTCGCCATCGCCACGCTGCTGCCCAAGTCGTTCGCCTTCGCCACCACCGAGGCCTGGGGGCGCCTGATCGACGGGCGCAACCCGTGGGGCGTCTGGGCCGGCATCCGCACCCTGCGAGGCAGCAGCTTCGTCCTGCTCGGGGCGGCCGCGGCGTCGATGAGCGTCTCGCCGATGCTGGCCCTGAGCCTGGCGATCGTCTCGAAGGCGATGTACGGCGCGGTGATGGGCGGCTCGTGGATCCTCTACTGGCAGCTCGGCGTGGCCCACTTCGCCCGCCCGGGCGCCGACACCAGCCGCTACATGGGCCTGATCACCGCCGTCAGCGGCTCGGGGCGGCTGATCGCGCCGTCGATCGGCGCTCTGATCGTGTCGCTGAGCGGCGCGGTGGTGCCGGTGTTCTTCGTCGGCGGCAGCATCTCGCTGCTCAGCGCGTACCTCTGCGCCCGCGGGCTGCGCCTCGACGGCGACGAGCCGCGCTATCGCACCATCGCCGCCTTCGAGGCCAGCGCGGCGGACGACGAGGAGGGCTCATGACGCTGACTACGCTGCCCGACGACGCCCGGGTGAGGGTCGACGCCGGCGCATCGAGAGTGTGGGGTGAGGCGGTGCGGCCGCTGACCCCCGACGACCCGCGGGCCTACTACGACTGGGGCTTTCAGAGCCGGCTGCGCGACGCCGCCCGCGCCGCGGCGCCCCGGGTGTTCGACGCCACCATCGCCGCGGTGCGCGCCCGGCTCGAGTCAGCGCCCCATCTGGTGGTCGTCGAGGGGATCGACTGGTCGGCGGGGGACGCGCTGATCGTCGCGGTCAACGCCGGCTTCGGGCGCATCACGGCCGGTGGGTACCAGCCGCCGCGGGGACAGATCGTATCGCGGCTGGGAGTGCAGACCGAGCTGGCCGGCCCCAAGGGGCCGATGCGGGGCGCCGAGCGCATGCACAGCGACAACGGCTACCGGGCGACGCCGGCCCGGCTGCTGACCATGGTGTGCCACGCGCCCGATCCGGGCGGCGGTGGGGTGACGCGTATCATCACCGCCCGTGAGCTGCGCGGCGCGATCGCTGCGCAGCTCGGGACCGATGTCGAGCGTTGGTTCGAAGAGACGCCGCTGCCCTGGCGGGTGACCGATCCTCACGATGGCGTGCGCTACACGGATGGGCTGGCCGAGATCCAGGGCAAACTGACCGCCGGCCGGGTGCTCGACACCCGGGGGCAGGGGGTGGCGTGGCGCCCGATCCTGGCAGGGTCCGACCTCCTGTGGAGTCGGCGGATCATCGAGGACGGCTTCCGACTGCTCGGCCGGACGCCGAGCCGCGAGGTCGTCGCCCGCCTGGACGCCTTTCAAGGGGTGCTCGATGGCATGGCCGAGTGGCGCGTCGCGCTGCGAGCGGGCGACTACATGGTGGCCGACAACCTGCGCACGGTGCACAGCCGCACCCCGCTGACCGAGCGCTACGCGGCGTCGACCCGGCTGATGCTGCGCTGCTGGGTGCACGACCCGGTGGTCGGCGCGCCGGGCGGCCACGGCTTCCCCGCGCTGCGCCCGAAGCGCCCATGAGTCGGGGCGCCTGCGCGCCGCCCGGCTCAGGCCGGCCCGTCCCGCTCCAGTCGCCAGCGCCGGCTCTCGCGCTGCGTCTCCCACAGGTGATGGTAGAGCCCGCCGGCCGCGAGCAGCGCGTCGTGGGTGCCGCGCTCGACGATGCGCCCGCCGTCGAGCACCAGGATCTGGTCGGCGTGCTGCACGGTCCACAGGCGGTGGGCGATGACCACCACCGTGCGGTCGCGGACCAGCGCCGCCAGCCCCTGCTGGATGAGCGACTCGTTCTGGGGGTCGACGCTCGAGGTCGCCTCGTCGAGCACCAGCACCGGGGCGTCGACCAGCAGCGCCCGGGCGATCGAGATCCGCTGGCTCTGGCCGCCCGACAGCCCGCCGCCCTCTTCGAGCACGGTGTCGTAGCCGTCGGGCAGCGCCTCGATGAAGTCGTGGGCCCGGGCCGCCTTAGCCGCAGCGACGACCGCCTCGCGGCTCGCGTCGGGGCGGCCGAGCCGGATGTTCTCGGTGACGGTCTCCCGGAAGAGCACCACGTCTTGCAGGACCGTGGCGATGTGCCGCCGCAGCGTCGCGAGGGGCAGGTCGCGGATGTCGGTCCCGCCGATGCGGATCGACCCCCGCTCGACGTCCCACAGCCGGGTCAGCAGGTGGGCCAGCGTCGACTTGCCCGAGCCGGACGGCCCGACCAGCGCGGTCACCGTGCCCGGCCGGAAGGCGGCGTCGACGCCGACGATCGCCGGGCGGTCGCCGTAGGCGAAGTGCACCCCCTCGACCTCGATGGGCGCGTCCCGCGGCGGGCGGGGGCCGGCGTCGTCCGGGGCCACGTCGGGCTGGGGCGGCTCGTCGAAGAGCGCCCGGATCCGCTCGAGGGTGCGCGAGGCGAACCGGGCCATCGCGAGGTGGTTGGAGAGCCCGCTCGCCGCGGCGTAGAGCTGGAGGGAGAGCAGCGCCGCGAGCAGGTAGCGGGTCGGCTCGAGGTGGCCGGCGGCCACCATCCAGGCGCCGATCCCGATCGTCAGCGAGAAGCCCAGCCACACGACGAGCTTGTAGGTGAACAGCGCCGGGGCCGGCGCCAGTTCGGTCTTCATCTGCGCCCGCTCGAACTCTTCGAGCGCGGCTTCGAGGCGCGCGTGGAACGGCCCGGTCTGCCCGTACTCGCGCAGGGTGCCGATGCCCGTCACGTACTCGACCAGCCGGGCGTGGGTCCGGGCCTTGGTGTGGGCCAGGCGGTCGGAGGCCCGGTTGAGCAGCCGGTGGCTCCAGGGGATGGCCAGCATCGCGAGCGGCAGCGTGGCCAGCGCGAGGAGCCCCAGCCGCCAGTCGACCACGAGGACCACCAGCCCGATGGCGACCGGCTTGGCGAGGTGGGTGACGACCAGCGACCAGACGTGGGTGACGATCTCGGTGTAGATCGCGAACTCGTCGGTGAGCACGCTGCCCACGGCGCCGGTGCGGGCCCGGGTCCAGAAGCCCATCGGCAGCCGCCGCAGGTGGTCGGCCAGGCGCAGGCGGGCGTCGCACACCAGCCCGTAGGTGGCGATGAAGCTGTCGGTGCCGCCCAGCGCGTTGAACAGCGCCGTGAGCGCCACGCAGCCGGCCAGGGCGGCGACGGTGTACGGGATCCAGGCCCCGGTCGCCGCGCCGGAGAAGACGCCGTCGAGCGCGACGTACGCCACGAGCAGCGGGGCCGCCTCGGTCAGCGCGCCGAGCGCGGAGAGCAGCGCGCCCCGCCGGAGCCGGGGTTCGGTGCGGCCGGCGAGGTCGAAGCCGAAGTCCATCAGCACGGGGCACCTCCGGTGAGGGTCCAGCCCTCGGCGTCTTCCTGGGCGCGCCACATCGCGGCGTAGATCGCGCAGCGCGCCAGCAACTCGGCGTGCGGCCCCTGGTCGACCAGCCGGCCGTCGTGCATCACCAGGAGCCGGTCGACGTGGGCCACCGTGCGCAGGCGATGGGCCACGACGACGACCGTGCGCCGGGCCGCCAGCGCCGCGATGCCCGCCTGGATCCCGCGCTCGCTGTCGGGGTCGACGTTGGCGGTGACCTCGTCGAGCGCGATGACCGGGGCGCCCTTCAAGAGCGCCCGGGCGATGGCCAGCCGCTGGCGCTCGCCGCCCGAGAGGCGGGCCCCGCGGTCGCCGAGCGCCGTGGCATAACCCTCGGGCAGCGCCTCGACGAAGGCGTGGGCGTGGGCCGCCCGGCAGGCGGCCTTCAGCTCGTCGAGGGTGGCGTCGGGCCGGGCGAGCCGCAGGTTGTCCTCCACCGACCCGTCGAACAGCGTCGTGTCCTGCGAGACGTGACTCACCAGCGCCACCCGCTGAGCGGCGGTGAGCGCCCTCAGATCGACGCCGCCGATCGAGACGACCCCCGCGTCGGGGTCGTAGGCCCGCACCAGCAGCCTGAGCAGCGTCGTCTTGCCCGCCCCCGACGGGCCCACGATGGCGGTGGTCGTGCCCGGCGCGAGCTCGAAACCCACCCCGCTCACCGCGGGCTCGTCCCGCCCGGTATAGCTGAAGCCCACCCCGTCGAAGCGCACCGCCGCGGCCGGCGGATCGGGCGGAGCCGACGGGGGCTCGTCGACCTCTTCGGCCAGGGCGAGGCGCCGCACGCGGTCGAGCGCGCCCTGGACGAGCTGGGCGTTGCCGAAGAGCACCAGCAGCTTCATCAGGGGCAGCATCAGCCCCGCGCCGATCGCGACGAACAGCACGAGCTGCTCGCGCCCGATGTCGCCCGACAGGTGCAGCCACAGCCCGGCCGGCAGGACGACCAGGAGGTTGCCCGACAGCAGCGCGAAGAACAGCCCGTAGCCCCGCATCGTGCGGCGGGTCATCGCCACCGCCAGATCACGGATGCCGTAGATGCCGTCCCGCACCCGCGCGAGGGACGACGCGTCCCGGTCGAAGGCCTTGAGCACCACGACCCCCCGGATGAACTCGAGCACGCCCGCGTTGGCCCGGGCCTCGGCGGCGTGCCACTCGGCCCACGCCGCGCCGAACCCGCGCATGGTCACCGCCTGCACCCCGATCGCGACCGGCATCATCGCCAGCGCCAGGGCCGCCAGCCGCCAGTCGGACCACAGCAGGATGCCCGCGCCGAGCAGCGGCACGATCAGCCCGCTGGCCAGCTCGGGCAGGTGGTGGGCGAAGAGCCCCTCGAGGCTGGCCACGTCGTCGACGACGATCTTCTTCAGGTCGCCGCCGGGGTGGGCCTCGAGCACGCTCGCCGTGACCCGGCTCAGCTTCTTCGTCAGCCGCAGGCGCAGGGTGCGCATCACCGAGAACGCCACCCCGTGGGACAGGATGTAGCCCCCGCCGAGCAGCAGGAACCGCAGCACGACCCCGCCGAACGCCGCGGCGACCAGCCACGCCAGGGCGCCGACATCGGGCCGGGGGGCGAAGACCTCGACCGCCGCCGCAAACACCACGAGGTGGGGCACCAGCTCGAGGCAGGCCGATGCGCAGATCAGGGCCGTGGCGAGCGCCAGGCGCCCGCGGTGGGCGCGCAGCGCCGAGCGCAGGGGATCGTCCGGAGCGGCGGTCGACATCGCGCCTCCTTTTGACATCCACCTTCATTTATCGTCCGATAAATTCGACGTCAACCGCTCCGCGCTTCGAAAAGAACCCTCCGATCCCGACAATGGCGCCATGACCTTGTCCCGCCGTGCGCGCCAGACCCGTCAGGCCATCCTCGACGCCGCCCGCGACTGCTTCGCCGAGATGGGCCTCTCGGGGGCCTCGACCCGGGAGATCGCCCGCCGGGCGGGGGTGACCCAGCCCCTCATCAACCACTACTTCGGCAGCAAGGAGGGGCTGTTCGAGGCGGTGGTCGAGGCGTCGCTCGCCGAGTACGAGCAGGTGCAGGCCGCGCAGTGGGCGCTGCCGCCCGGCGATCTGCGCTTCTTCACCACCGGGCTGGTGGTGCTGTTCCGCTGGTTGGGCGAGCAGCCCCACGGCCTCCGCCTCGCGGCCTGGGCCCGCCTCGAGGGTCAGCCGGGCGTCGTCGGGCTGGCGCTGCCCGTCTACCGCCGGGTGCGGGCCCAGCTCCTCGCCGCCCGGAGCCGGGGGCTCGTGCGGCCCGACGTCGACGTCGACGGGGCCATCCTGATGATCGACGCGATGTTCAAGGGCTTCTGGGACCGGCGCGCCGAGTACGCGGGCTACCCGATCGCCGACGAGGCGCTGCCCGAGCGGATGCTGCGCACCGCCGTCGAGACCCTGCTGCGCGGCCTCCTGCAGCCGGACGTGCACGACGAGGCGCTCTCGCTGTTCGCCGCGGCGTTCGAGGCCCACATGCCGGGCGACGATCCCGGCGATGGTCAGCGCGGCCGGTGAGGCGGCCGGCGCCGGCGTAGGTGGAACCACAGGTTTCGAAGGCGCGCCGGCGGCCCCTACCGTCCGATGGCGAGCCCGAGCGGGGCCCGTTCAGGGAGGTGTGGGACGATGGCGCGCGCCTTCCGGTCCGAGGCGACGCTGGCGCCGTGCGACGACGCGGCGTTGGTCGACGAGGTCCCCTTCCTCGCGCCCGGCGTGCAGACGATCCACCGAGCGGGCCCCAACTCGCGGGCGTTCGTCGACGCTTTGCCGGCCGACTGGCGGACAGCCGACGTGACCATCGACTCGGCCCTCGTCTGGCTGCCGCCGGGGGCCAGCCCCGGACCACGAATCTTTCATCGCGGCACCCTCCCCCGGCTGAGGCCCCGCCCGGGTCGGCCGCGCGCTGCCCGCCACGCACCGCACCGAGAAGCAGAAGCCGCCCGCGGTGGCCGGCGCGATCCGGCGGAGTCGGCCGGCAAGGCGTCGAGCGCGGCGCAGGTCAGCGGGCCGCCGAGCACCCGGGCGGTCGCCGGATCGGCAGCGGCGAGGGGCGTCAACGCCAAGGGGCGTATCGAGGGCCGCAACGACTTCACCGTCTGGCAGGACGGCGGCGGGGGGACCTCGAGCCCCGTGCCCGACGACGGGTGCCCGTGGCGCGGTCGGTGCTCCCCAACCGGAGCCGGATGTGCCATCGTGCCGCGCATCGATGACCGAGGAGGACTCGATGGCCTGGGACGACGACGACGCGGTGCTCGAGGTGGTGGTCAACCACGAAGATCAGTACTCGATCTGGCCCGCTCACAAAGAGCCGCCCGCGGGCTGGCGCCTGGCCGGCAAGCGGGGGACCAAGGCCGAGTGCCTGGCGTGGATCGAGGAGGTCTGGACCGACATGCGCCCGCTCTCGCTGCGCCAGAAGATGGAGACGGCCGGGGGCTGAGGGCGAACTCGATGTGCCAGCGCGGTGACCGTTCACCAACGAGTGCCCGCCAGCTTGGCAGCCATCCACTGTTCGTGTACTGTCCCCCGATTCTGGCCCCAGGGGGGTCGGCCAGAGCGCCCCCTTCTTCCCGCGGGTGCCACAGCGAGGTCAGAGGAGTAGCTGGTGAGCGATCGAGGCGGCGACACGCGCATCTTCGAGGCCGTCGCCCACCAAGCCGCCTGCAGCCCCGACGCGGTGGCTGTCCGCAGCGCAGGCTCTGCGCTCACGTACGCGCAGCTGGACGCACGCGCTCGCCGGCTCGCGGAGGTCCTCCGCGGACTCGGCGTGGGCCCCGAGGCGCCGGTGGGGATCGCCGTCAGGCGCTCCTCGGACTTGCTGGTCGCGTTGCTCGCCGTGGTGCGGGCCGGCGGGTGCTTCGTCCCGCTGGACCCCAGCTACCCGGCCGCCCGGCTGCAGTACATGATCGAGACCACCCGGATGTCCCTGCTGCTGAGCGAGTCCGGGCTTCGGGATACGCTGCCACCGTCTCAAGCCCGGGTGCTGTGTCTCGACGAGCCGTGGCCTGCGCCCGCCTCGCGGGCCTCGGCGCCCCGGGTGCGCGCCGATCAGCTGGCCTACATCATCTTCACCAGCGGGAGCACGGGCCGCCCCAAGGGGGTCCAGGTCTCGCACCGCGCGCTGATGAACCTCCTCCGCAGCGCCCGGGAGAGCCCGTCGCTGACGCCGAGCGACGTGGTGCTCGCGACGGTCACCATCTGCTTCGACATCTCCATCTTCGAGCTGTTTCTCCCGCTGCTGTGTGGTGCCACCGTGGTCCTGGCCAGTGATCGAGAGGCGGCCGACCCGCAGCGCCTGACGGCGTTGCTGCGCGAAGAGCGGATCACGCTGCTGCAGGCGACGCCGGTGACCTGGCGGATGCTGCTGGAGCACGGGTTCGAGGTCCCCCGAGGCTTCCGGGCCTTCTGCGGCGGCGAGGCGCTTCCGGGCACGCTGGCGGCGGAGCTGGTGGCGAAGGGCATCCCGCTCTACAACTGGTACGGACCCACCGAGGCGGCCATCTGGGCGACGGTCCGCGAGGTCTCACCGCGCGACGCGGACGCAGCGGTGGTGTCCATCGGCGCCCCCATCGACGGGATGGAGGTGCACATCCTCGACGATGATCTCCAGCCCCTCGCGCCGGGAGAGCCAGGCGAGCTGTTCCTCGGGGGCGTGGGCCTAGCCCGGGGCTACTACGGACAGCCCGGCCTCACGGCGGAGCGCTTCATCCCGAAGCCGACCGCCCTCGGGGGGCGGCCCGGGGAGCGCATCTACCGCACCGGGGACATCGCCCGATACGCGAGAGTCTCGGACGGCGAGGGCGCGCATGTCGAGTACCTGGGCCGCGCCGATCGCCAGGTGAAGCTGCGAGGCTATCGGATCGAGCTCGACGAGATCCGGCACGTCCTGCTGCAGCACGAGGACGTCAAACAGGCGGTGGTCACGGTGTTTCAGCCGCCGACTGGGGGTGAGCCGCGCCTGGTGGCCTACGTGGTCCCCGAGCAGGGAGAAGCAGGCGGACATGCGCCGCCGGCGCGAGAGCAGATCGACCAGTGGCGACGGGTCTGGGACACGACGTACGCCGACGCTGCGACCGACGGCCCCCCCGATCTGAACATCGTCGGGTGGCAGAACCGCTACACGAACCTGCCCATCCCCTTGGATCACATGCGCCAGTGGGTGGACGCGACGGTGGCCCGCATCCTGCGCGACGCCGGGCCGCGAGTGCTGGAGATCGGCTTCGGGACGGGGATGATCCTGCTCCGGGTGGCGCCTCACTGCACGTCCTACGTGGGCACGGATCTCTCGCCGGAGGCGGTCGGTGCGGTCTCCGAGTTGCTGGCCGGGCGACCGGATCTGGCGCACGTCCGGCTGATCGAGGCCCCCGCAGACGGGCTGGACGCGCTGCCCCCGGACGTGGAGCGCTTCGACACCGTCATCCTGAATTCGGTCGTCCAGTACTTCCCTTCGCTCGCCTACTTGTTGCAGGTGATCGAGGGGGCCCTGTCGCGGACCCGGCCCGGCGGGACGCTCTTCCTCGGCGACATCCGAAACGGCGCGCTGCTCGAGACCCTGCACGCAGCGGTGCAGCTGTTCCGGGCCGAAGGCACGCTCAGCGTGGCAGACCTCGAGCGAGCGATCGAGAGACAACGGGCCCAGGAACAAGAGCTGGTCATAGACCCGGAGTTCTTCTACCAGCTCTCGCGCCGCTTCCCGCGGATCTCCAGGGTGGAGATGCACCTCAAGCGAGGGCGGCACCAAGACGCGGTCACGCAGTTCCGCTACGACGTCATCCTGCATCTGGACGCGTCGATCCCCGCGGGGACCGCGACGCCCTGGCGAGACTGGTCCGCGGGGCCGCGAGACCTCCCTGAGCTGCGCGCGCTCCTGGAGCGCGAGCGCCCCGCGCGCGCAGGCTTCGCCAACGTCCCCAACGCCCGCGTCGCCGGAGAACACGCCCTGGTCCAGCGGTTGGCGGCCGCGGACTGCCCGGGGGAGCTGTCCGCGCTGCGTGCCACGGTGACCCGAGCCGGCGGGCTGCACCCTGAAGATCTGTGGTCTCTGGGGGACGCGCTGGGGTACGAGGTCGAGATCCGCTGGGCGCGGGAGCAGCCCGCGGCCATGGACGTGGTCTTCACCGACCGCGGCGCGGTTCAGCCGGGCCCGATGGCAGCACGGGCGGTGGACGCGCGCCCCCTCGCGGCCTACGGCAACAACCCCCTGCGCGGCAAGGTGGCGGCGTGGATGGAGCCTCGGCTGCGCACCCAGTGCGCCGCGTTCCTCCCGGACTACATGCGCCCGAGCACCTACGTCGTCCTGGACGCGCTGCCGCTCACCTTCAACGGGAAGGTGGACGTCGGCTCGCTCCCGGCGCCGGGCACCTCGCGCCCCAACCTGGGCACCGCGCTGGTCCGCCCCCAGAGCGACACCGAGCGCCGGCTCGCGGCGCTGTGGGCCAAGGTCCTGCAACTGGAGGCAGTCGGGGTCCACGACAACTTCATGGAACTGGGCGGGACCTCGATCCTGCTCACGCAGATCCACGACGAGCTCGTGTCCTCCTATGGGTCCGGGCTCACGATCGTCGACATGTTCCGCTTCCCGACGGTGCACACCTTGGCGGGTCACCTGGAGGGGCTGGGCAAGGACAGCCGAGCGCCCTCCATCGACCGCCCCCGCAGCCGGCGCTCGTCCGGGCCCGAGGCTGCCGTGGGCGGGCACAGCGCAGCGGCGCCGGGTGTGCGCTCCGGCGACATCGCCATCATCGGCATGTCCTGTCGCTTCCCCGGCGCCGATAGCCCGGCGCAGTTCTGGACCAACCTGGTCCAGGGGGTCGAGTCGATCTCGTTCTTCGAGCCGAGCGAGGCGGACATCGTGGACCCGACCCTGGCTTCGTCCCCCGGCTATGTGCGGGCGGCGGCCATCGTCGAGGGCGTCGAGGACTTCGACGCGGGCTTCTTCGGGTACAGCGAGCGCGAAGCGGCGCTCATGGATCCCCAGCAGCGGCTGTTCCTGGAGTGCGCGTGGGAGGCGCTGGAAGACGCGGGATACGCCGCGGATCGCTGTGACTGGCTGGTGGGGGTCTTCGCCGGCGCCGGGATGAACACGTACCTGATCAACAACATCCACCCGAGCCAGAGGTGGTCGCCCAACCGGAGCTTCCTCTCTACGGCGCACGACCTCCAGATCCGGCTCGGGAACGACAAAGACCACATCGCCACCCGGGTCAGCTACAAGCTGAACCTGCGCGGCCCCAGCGTTGTGGTGCAGACCGCGTGCTCGACGTCACTGGTCGCCGTACACGCCGCTTGCCAGTCGATCCTGTCCGGTGAGTGCGACATGGCGATCGCGGGCTGCATGAACCTCATCCTCCCCCAGAAGGCCGGGTACGTCTACGAGGAGAACATGATGTTCTCCCCCGATGGGCGCTGCCGGGCTTTCGACGCAGACGCCCAGGGGACGCTGTTCGGGAGCGGGGGGGCGGCGGTGGTGCTGAAGCGCCTGTCCGAGGCGCTGGCCGACGGCGACGACGTCTACGCGGTCATCAAGGGCAGCGCTGTGAACAACGACGGCGCGCTGAAGGTGGGCTACACGGCGCCCACGGTCGAGGGTCAAGCGGCGGTCATCCATGAGGCGATGGCGGCGGCCGACGTCGACGCAGACACGATCACGTACGTGGAGGCGCATGGGACGGGCACCGCGCTCGGGGATCCCATCGAGGTCGCGGGGCTCACCCGAGCGTGGCAGGTCAACCTGGCCGAGCGTCGCGGGTGGGCGCCGGAGGATGGCTACGGCGGCTACCGGTGCGTGCTGGGCTCCGTGAAGACCAACCTGGGGCACCTCACCGAGTCGGCGGGCGTAGCCGGCCTCATCAAGGCCGCCCTGGCGCTGCGGCACCGCGCGCTGCCTGCGACCCTGCACTTCCGCCGTCCGAACCCGCGGATAGACTTTGCGGCCGGGCCGTTCTACGTGAGCGGGACCCTGCAAAGCTGGGAGCAGCCCCAGGCGCTGGCGGAGCGCGGCCTCCCGCGCCGCGCTGGGGTCAGCTCCTTCGGAATGGGCGGGACGAACGCCCACGTCGTGCTCGAAGAGGCGCCTCGCCGAGCGCCGCGCTCCCCCCGGGGCGGGCCGCGACTGCTGGTGCTCAGCGCGAAGACCAGGGCTGGCTTGGACGCGCAGGTGGCGCGGGCCCGAGGCGCGCTCGCGGTCGACCCCGGGATCGACCTGGACAGCTTCTGCTTCACCTACGCGACCGGGCGGCAGCACTTCGACGTCCGCGCGGCCTTCGTGGCCGACGACCGGGCAGAGCTCCTGGCCCAGCTCGGTGCGCTGCTCACCCCGGGCGCGCGCCTCCCGGTGGGGGTCACTCTGGGGCCGACGGGCGGTCACAGCCCCGCGGCGCAGCGCAGCGCAGGCCGCCCGCGCAAGGTCGGGTTTCTGTTCACCGGGCAGGGGTCGCAGTACCCGGGCATGGGGCGAGAGCTGTATCGCGACTGGCCCGTGTTTCGCGGCGTGCTGGACGACTGTGCCGCGATCCTCGAGCGACACCTGGACCGGCCGCTGCTCACCCTGCTGTTCGACCCGGAAGCCGAGGCGGGCCTGCTCAGCCAGACGCAGTACACACAGCCCGCGGTGTTCTCCATCCAAGTGGCCCTGGCCCGGCTGTGGGAGACGCTGGGTGTGACGCCGGACGTGGTGATGGGGCACAGCGCAGGCGAGCTGGCTGCCGCCTGCGTGGCGGGGGTCTTGCCGCTGGAGGACGCGCTGGCCCTGGTCGCGGCCCGCGGGAGGCTGATGGCGTCCCTGCCCCCAGGGGGCGCCATGGCCGCCGTCAGCGCCGCTCCGGATCGCGTCGCGGAGCTGCTCGGCGAGCACGGGGATGACATCGCAGTCGCCGCCTTCAATGGCCCGGATCACACGGTGATCTCCGGTCGCCGGGCCGCGGTCGACGCGGTCTGTGGCACGCTCCAGGCGGAGGGCGCGCGCACCCGGATGCTGGACGTCTCCCACGCCTTCCACTCGCCGCTGATGCGGCCCATGGTGGCGGGGCTTCGGGAGCGATTGCGCGGCCTCCACGCCCGGCGGGCCCGGCTGCCCATCGTGTCCAACGTGACGGGGCGGATGGCGGGCGCCGAGCTGGGCAGCCCCGACTACTGGTGCCGCCACATCCTGGAGCCGGTGCGCTTCGCGGACAGTTGCCAGACCTTGGCCGACGCAGGCGCAGACACGCTGATCGAGATCGGCCCGAAGCCGGTGCTGCTGGGCATGGCGACGGGCATCTTTGACGACACGGCACCCGTATTGCTGCCGAGCCTCACCCCGACGGTGCCCGACTCCCGGCGCATGCTGGCCAGCCTGGCGAGCGGGTACGTCCATGGCTTGCCCGTGGACCTCCCGGCGCTCTTCGAGCAGCGTTTTCCAGAGGAGCCTCCCGTTCGCCTCCACCTTCCGCCGTACGCCTTTCAGCGGACGCGCAACTGGATCGAGCCCGCGGCCCAGGACGGGAAAGAGAGCCGGGCGCCGGTGGCGGTGACCGCGGACCCACCGTCGTCACCGCCCCAGGGGGCAGAGGGCGTCGGGCCGCCGAGCCTGCTGGAGCAGATCCAGGCTGCGCCGCTGCGGAATCGCAGGCGGCTCCTCACCGAAGAGATCCTGCACATCGTCGCCGATCTGCTCGGCCAGTCGTCCGGCTCGGTCCTCGATCCGGCGCACGGCTTCTTCGAGTCGGGCATGGACTCGCTGACCTCGATCCTGCTGCGCAACCGGCTCCAGGTCGCCCTCGCGTGCAACCTGCCGCGCACGATCGCCTTCACCTGCCCCAGCGTGGCTGCGCTCGTCGACCACCTCGCCGAGAAGGTGCTCCCCATCTCCATCGACCCACAACTCAGCCATGGGGCGTCGCCTCCAGCGGAGGTCGAGGCGCTCTCCGACGCCTTGCTGGAGCAGCTCACTGCCATGAGCGACGCCGACGCCGAGGCCCTGCTGCTGGCCCAGCTCGAGGAATTTCAAGGTGACGAAGCGGAGCACCGACGCGCAGGGAGCGTTGTCCCCGGTCAAGCAGGCAGTCCTGCAGCTCAAGCGTATGCAGGCCCGCCTCCGGGAAGAAGAGGCCAGGAAACGTGAGCCCGTCGCCATCGTGTCGATGGCGTGCCGCATGCCGGGCGGCGCGAGCACGCCGGAGTCGTTCTGGGAGCTGCTGACGCGCGGGACCGACACGGCCGCGGAGCCCCCGCCCGAGCGCTGGTCGATGGAGGACTGGTACGCCCCGGGGAGAGAGGCGCCCACGCCCGGGCGCACCTATACCCGGCGGGTGCACCTGCTCGATCAGGTGGACCGGTTCGACGCGGGGTTCTTCCGGATCTCACCGCGCGAAGCGAACCGGATGGACCCCCAGCAGCGGCTGCTCCTGGAGCTGGCCTGGGAGGCGATGGAGCGGGCCTTGCTGCGCCCGGAGGACCTGCGCGCGGGGCGCTGTGGGGTCTTTCTGGGCATGGCCTCCAGCGACTACGACCGCATCTCGACGGCCGACCTGCGCAGCCTGGACGGGTTCACGGACACGGGGCGCCTGAACGGGGTCGCCGCGGGCCGCATCTCGTACACGCTCGGCTTGAACGGGCCCGCGCTCGCGCTGGACACCACCTGCTCTTCGTCGCTGGTCGCGCTCCACTATGCCGTCGCGAGCCTGCGCCGCCGCGAGTGCGACATGGCCCTGTCGGGCGGCGCGGATCTCCTGCTCTCGCCGGAGTCCCTGGCGATCGTGAGCCAGCTCGGCGCGCTGTCCGAGGATGGGCGCTGCAAGACCTTCGACGCCGCGGCCGACGGATACGGGCGGGGTGAGGGCGCGGGGCTGCTGTTGCTTCAGCGCTTGAGCGACGCCCTGGAGGCGGGCAACCCGATACTGGCGGTGATCCGTGGCTCTGCGGTCAACCACGACGGGGCGGCGAGCGGGCTGACGGTGCCCAACGGCAGCGTCCAAGCGCAGCTCCTCCGCGACGCCCTCGACGACGCGGGCCTCGACCCACAGGCGGTGGGCTACGTCGAGGCGCACGGCACGGGCACGCCGCTCGGCGACCCCATCGAGGTCAACGCGCTGGCCGAGGTCTTCGGCGAGCGCGAATCGCCGCTCCTGCTCGGGTCGGTCAAGACCAACATCGGGCACCTGGAGGGCGCCGCGGGGGTCGCCGGGGTCATCAAGCTGGTCTTGGCGCTCCAGCACCGGGAGATCCCGCCGCATCTGCACCTCGAGACCCCCAACCCGGCGATCGAGTGGGACCTGCTGCCCATCCGCGTGCCCACGGAGCGCACGCCGTGGCGGGCGGCGCCGACACCGCGCGTCGGCGGGGTCAGCTCCTTCGGCTTCGCCGGGACCAACGCGCACCTGCTGATCGAGGAGGCGCCCGCCTGCCCGCCTCCGGGCGCCCGCCGCCCCAGCCACGGGCCCTACAGCCTGTGCATCTCGGGGCAGACCGCGGCTGCGCTGGAGGCGCAAGCTGCCCGCTATCGGGCGCTCCTCGACCATCGACCGGAGCCTCCGCTGGCCGAGACATGCCAGGCGGCGGCAACCGGGCGGGTCCACTTCGCGCATCGGCGGGTCTTCATCGCCGAGACGAGCGAGGCGCTGCGCGAGGCCCTCGGTTCGGGGCGCCCGGCGTTTGATGTCGAAGCCAAGGGGCGGCCGCGTCTGGCGGCGCTCTTCACCGGGCAGGGCGCCCAGTACCCCGGTATGGGCCGTGAGCTGTACCGCCTCTACCCGACGTTTCGACAGGCCCTCGACCAGTGCGCGGCGCTGCTCGAGCCCCACATGGCGCGGGGGCTCATCGACGTGCTGTTCGCCGAGGACACCGAGCGTGCGGCCCTGGTCCATCAGACGGAGACGACTCAGCCGGCGCTGTTCGCGGTCGAGTACGCCCTGTACGCGCTGTGGCGCTCCTTCGGCGTCGAGCCGGATGTGGTCCTCGGGCACAGCGTGGGCGAGTACGTCGCGGCCTGCGTGGCGGGTGTGTTCTCACTGGAGGACGCGATCGCGCTGATCGCGGCCCGGGGCCGGCTGATGGCCGAGCTGCCCGAGCGGGGCGCGATGCTCGCGGTCGAGGCCGAGCCGAGCCAGGTCGAGGCTCGGGTCGCGTCACTGGGCGACCGGCTGTCGGTGGCCGCCATCAACGGGCCCGAGAGCGTGGTCCTGTCGGGGGCCGAGTCCGCCATCGCCGAAGTCCAGCGCGAGCTGCAGGCCGCGGGGATGCGCACCCGGCCGCTCCAGGTGTCCCACGCCTTCCACTCACCGCTGATGGCGCCGATGCTCTCGGCCTTCCGGCGCGTCGCGGAGGGTGTCTCCTACCGCGAGCCCCAGCTGGCCCTGATCAGCAACCTGAGCGGCGAGCCCGCGGGTCCGGAGATCGCGACCGCCGACTACTGGTGCCAGCACGTGCTCGCGCCGGTCCGCTTCTACGAGGGCGCGACACGACTGCTCGACGGACCGAGCGCGGTCTACCTGGAGCTGGGGCCCCGGCCGACCCTGCTCGGGATGATGCGCAGATGGGCCGAGGACGCCCGAGGGGTCTGGCTGCCGAGCATGCGCGAGGGCGCAGAGGCCCGGGCCATGACGCTGGCACTGGCGGGCTGCCACGCGCACGGCGTGCCCATCGACTGGCGCGCGGTCTACGGACCGGGGCGCGCTGCGGCGCTGCCCCCCCTGCCGACCTATCCGTTTCAGCGCCAGCGCCACTGGGTCGAGGCGGCGGGCACGAATCGGGCGGTCACCGCCGCTTCGGACGCGGATCTGGTCTACGAGATCGTCTGGCAAGCCCAGGAGCGAGAGAGCGCGGCCCCCCCCGAGGCCGAGGGGGAAGGGTGGCTCATCCTCGCCGATCGGGGTGGAGTGGGGCGGACCGTCGCTGGCCATCTGGAGGCGCTCGGCGCGGCGACTCGGCTCATCCATGCGGACGCGCCCGGCTCGCCTGCGGGGGACGGCGCCCGGCTGGCCGCGCAGATCGACGCCGCCCGCTTCCCATCGGTGCTGCACCTCTGGGGGCTGGACGCGCCTGCACAGCAGCCCCCGTCCGGGCGCCTGGACCAGGCGGCTGCGTCGGCCTGCGCGGCGGTGCTTCACCTCCTCCAGGCCGAACCCGGCCTCCGCCTCACCGTGGTCACCCGCGGGGCGATCGCCCGCCGGTCGGACGCCGCGCGCGCCAGAGACGACGCCTCTGCTCCTCTCCAGGCGGCGCTGTGGGGGCTCGGCAAGGCGGTGGCCCACGAGCACCCGCGCACCTGGGGGGGGCTGATCGACCTGGATCCCTCGGAGCCGAGCGCAGTCCAAGCGCAGCGCGTCGTCGCCGAGATCTCGGGGTCGCGCTTCGAGAACCAGATCGCGGTCATCGACGGGGCGCGCTGCGTGCCGCGCCTCCGCCCCGCGCCTGCGCCGGCCGGCGTGCCCGCGCTCCGTGACGACGCGACCTACCTGATCACGGGCGGCCTGGGCGGTCTGGGGCTGCTGGTGGCCGAGTGGATGATCGGGGCGGGCGCCCGGCACCTGGTCCTGTGCAGCCGGCGCCTCGACGCGGCGAAGGCGGCGCGGGTGGAGGACCTCCGGCAGCGTGGCGCCGACGTGATCGCGGTGGCGGCCGACGTGGGCGATCGGGACGAGGTGGCGCGGGCGCTGGCGCTCCCGGGGCTTCCTCCGGTTCGCGGGATCGTGCACGCCGCGGGCGTGGTCGCCGACGGCCTGCTCGTGGATCTGGATCGGGACCGCTTCGCCGCGGTCGCCGGACCCAAGGTGCAGGGCGCGTGGAACCTGCACCGGGCGTCCTTCGGGCTCGACCTGGACTTCTTCGTGCTCTTCTCGTCGGACTCGTCCCTGCTCGGCGCGACGGCCCAGGGCAACTATGGGGCCGCCAACGCCTTCATGGACCGGCTGGCCCAGCAACGTGCGGCGGCAGGGCTGGCGGCGACGAGCATCAACTGGGGGCCGTGGGCCCAGGCCGGGATGACGGCCGACCTGAGCGAGGTCCACCGCCTCCGTCTGGAGCGGCTGGGCTATCGGCTGCTGCCCGCGGCCACCGGGCTGCGCCTGCTGGGCAAGCTGATGCGTCACCCGGGTCAGGTCGCGGCCTTGTCCATGGACTGGCCTCGCTTCTTCGACGAGCCGGCGCACCGACAACCGTTTCTGGCCGAGCTGGGGGCGACCAGCGCGGTCACGGGCAGCCCGGCGGAGCCCTTCGCCGACACGCTCCACACGCTGCCCGCGGGGCTGCGCAGGCGCGCCCTGCTGGACGCGCTGCGGCAGCAGCTCGGACAGACGCTGGGGAGCGCGAGCCCCCCGCCTGCCGATCGAGGCTTCTTCGAACTCGGCATGGACAGCCTGCTCAGCGTGGAATTCCGCGGGAGAGTGCAGGGGGCGCTCGGGCTGCCCATGCCGGACACCTATGCCTTCGAGCACCCCACATGCGAGGCGTTGACGGACCACCTGCTGGAGCAGCTCGCGCCCCGCCTGCCCGACCCTCCGCAGGCCGCGCCCGCGCAGGCCGCGCCCGCGCAGGCCGCGCCCGCTCCGGGCGCGATCGCCGTCGTGGGCCTGGCGTGCCGCTTCCCGGGCGCCGACACCCCCGAGCAGTTCTGGGAGAACCTGCGCGCCGGCGTCGACGCTGTGGTCGAGGTCCCACCGGACCGGTGGAACGTAGACGACTGGTACGACGAGAGCCCGGACACCCCCGGCACGATGTACACCCGAGAGGGGGGCTTCATCGGCGGCGTGGACCAGTTCGATCCGCTCTTCTTCGGGATCTCTCCCCGCGAGGCCAAGAGCCTCGACCCGCAGCAACGCCTGCTGCTCACCGCGGCGTGGGAGGCTCTGGAGCGCGCGAACATCGCGCCGGACCGGCTGCCTCGGGACACGGGCGTCTTCATCGGGATCAGCCAGGCGGACTACGATCGCCTGGAGCTGCCGCCAGACGCGGCGATGAGCGCCTACGACGGCGTCAACGACTTCTGCTTCGCAGCGGGGCGCATCTCCTACACGCTGGGCCTCACGGGGCCCAACATGGCGGTGGACACGGCCTGCTCGAGCTCGCTGACCGCGGTCGATCTGGCGGTGAAGAGCCTGCGGGCCGGGGAGTGTGCGCTGGCCTTCGCGGGTGGGGTCCACCTGATGCTGTCGCCCGAAGTGCCGGTCTTGCTCTCCCGGATGCGCGCATTGTCCCCCAGCGGCCGCTGCCGCACCTTCAGCGCGGCGGCCGACGGCTACGGGCGCGGCGAGGGCTGCGGCGTGGTGCTCCTCAAGCCGCTGGACAGGGCGCTGGCCGACGGCGATCCCATCTGGGGGGTCATCCGAGGCACGGCGGTCAACCACGACGGGCCGAGCAGCGGGTTCACGGTGCCCTCGGGCCCGGCTCAGGAGGCGCTGCTGCGCCGGGCGCTCGAAGACGCGGGGATCGCGGCCGGCGACGTCTCCCTGATCGAGGCCCACGGCACCGGGACCAGGCTGGGTGATCCGGTCGAGGTGCGCGCGCTGGAGGCGGTCTTCGGCGAGCGCGACGAGCCGCTCGTGCTCGGCGCGGTGAAGAGCAACATCGGGCACTTGGAGGCCGCCGCCGGCATCGCTGGGCTCATCAAGGTGCTGCTCGCCCTCGAGCACGGCCGCATCCCGCCCAACCTGCACAGCCGCCCCCTCAACCCGAGCGTGGACTGGGCGCGATGGCCGGTGCGCCTCCCGGAGGGCGTCGTCGACTGGCCGGAGAACCGATCGGGGCGGCGGATCGCGGGGGTGAGCGGCTTCGGGCTGAGCGGGACCAACGCCCACGTCATCGTCGAGGCCGCCCCTGCTCGACGCTTCGCCGTGCCGCCCCCGCGCCCCCACGTCCTGACGGTCAGCGCGAAGTCCGCCGATGCCCTCCGGGAGCAGGTGGCGCGGCTGACGGCATGGCTGGAGGACACCGCGGCGTCCCCCGCGTCGATCTGCGCGTCGTCGTCGGCGGGGCGCGCCCACCACGCCCACCGGCTCGTCGTCCGCGGGGAGGGCGTGCACGCCTTCCAGCATGCCCTGCGGGGCTGGCTCGAGGGCGACGCCCCGAGCGCGCTCACCCACCGGGTGGTCTCGGAGCGCCCGCAGGTCGCCTTCCTGTTCACCGGGCAGGGGTCGCAGTGGTGCGGCATGGGCGAGGCGCTGTACGCGCAGGTTCCGGTGTTTCGGGAGGCGCTGGACCGATGCGCCCGGATCCTGGACGGGCTCTTGGAGCGACCCCTGCTGTCGCTGCTGTGGGACGCGGAGTGCCGCGAGGCGCTCGACGAGACGCGAAACACGCAGCCGGCCCTGTTCGCCGTCGAGTACGCGCTGGCCTGCTTGTGGCGCAGCTTCGGCGTCGAGCCGGACGTGGTGATGGGGCACAGCGTGGGTGAGTACGTCGCCGCGCACTGGGCGGGGGTGTTCAGCTTGGAGGACGGCTTGCGGTTGATCGCGGCCCGCGCCCGGCTGATGGGGCGCTTGCCCGCGGGGGGCGGCATGCTGTCCGTCGCGGCCGATCCCAGCCGGGTCGAGGCGCTGCTCCGCACCCGGCCGGAGCTGGTGATCGCGGCGCGGAACGGGCCGCGTTCCTGTGTGGTGTCCGGGCCGCTCGAGGCGCTCGAGGCGCTGGCCCGGGCGTGCGCGGCGCGCGCCCTGCGGACCACGCGCTTGCGGGTGTCCCACGCCTTCCACTCGCCCCTGATGCAGCCGATCCTGGACGCGTTCCTCGAGACGGCGCGCTCGGTGCGCTTCCGGGCGCCACAGCTCGCCTTGATCACGAACCGCGAGGGCCGCTTCGCCGGCAGCGAGGTGAGCACGCCGGAGTACTGGCGGGATCACATCGTCCGCCCGGTCGCCTTCGCGGAGGGGTTGCAGACCTGCGCCGGGCACGGCGTATCGGCCTTCGTGGAGGTGGGACCCGCGCCGGTCCTGCTGGGCCTGGCGGGCGTCGCGCTGTCGGATCACCCAGCCTCGATGGCGCCGACGATGCGCCGGGGAGAGGACGCCTGGCCGACGCTCGGGGCCGCGGCGGCGACCCTGTACGTCGGCGGCGTGGACCTGGACTGGGGGGCCTACGCGGCGGCGGCTTACGGTGACGAGCCGCTGGAGCCGGCGATGCTCCCGACGACGGCTTTCTCACAGCAGCGCTACTGGCTGCGCCGCTTCCCCGAGCGTCCGCGCTCGAGGCGCGGCGGAGAGGCGCTCGGCCCGTTCTTCGTCAAGAAGCTGGCCTCCCCCGCGTTCGACGACATCATCCTGGAGACCCGCGTCGACACCGCGGGCTTCCCCTTCCTCGAGGACCACGTGGTCTTCGGCGAGGTGGTCGTCCCGGGGGCCTTCCACATCGCGATGTCTCTGAGCGCCGCCGAGCACGGCCTCGGGTGGCCCACCGCGACGCTGGAGGACGTCGTCCTGCCCCGGGCGCTGGTGGTGGACGGTGAGCCCCGCCTCGTCCAGGTGGTGCTCACCCCGGCGGCCTCCGGCAAGCACCGGGTGAAGGTGATCAGCTTCATCGAAGGCAGCCGCGACGCGGTGACCCACCTCCAGGGCTGGCTGGCGCCCTCGACCGAAGCGCCCGCCGCGCCGCCGGAGGTGGCATCCCTGCGCGCTGCCTGCACCGCTGAGCTTTCGGCTGAGGAGGTCGACCGGCGCGTCCGCGCGATCGGGGTGGATCTCGGACCTCGCTTCGGGGCGCTGGCGCTGTGGGAGGGAGAGCACTGGGCGCTCGGCCGGACGGTCATGCCCCCCGCGACGGGCGCCCTGTCGGGCTACCCGGTGCACCCGGTGCACGTCGACACCTGCTTCCAGGCGCTGGTCGGGGATGCATTCCCGCGCCGCGAGGGCACCTGGCTCCCGTTCTCCATCGAGCGTCTGCGCTTTCACCGAGCCCCGCAGGGCCGGGCCTTCCAGGTCTACGCCCGGATGCGCCAACGGTTCGTGTGGGACATCACCCTCATGGACGCCCACGGCCAGGTCTCGGCCGAAATCCTCGGCTACCGCCAGGTCAACGCCGAGCCCGAGCTGTTCTTGCGGCGCGGCGGCGCGGCCTCGAGCGGACCCGAGCCCGTCTACCAGCAGCGCTGGGCGCCGGCGCCGTTGCAGGCGGCGCCGGCGGACGAGGCGGGTCGGTGGCTGCTGTTCGCCGACGACGGCGGCACGGCCGAGGCGCTCGCGGAGACGATCCGCGCTGCCGGCGGCGGCGCGGTGCTGGTCCGGCCCTCGGGCGCGTCCCAGCGAGCCCCGGCCCGCTCGCCCTCCGGCGTCCTCGTCGAGCACATCGATCCCCGCGATCCGAGCCACTACAGCCGGCTGCTCGCCTCGGACGACTGGGCCGGAGTGGCTCATCTGTGGGCCTTGGATCTCGAAGGACCACAGCACGATCACGCTGCGTTCACGCTCGGCTGTGGCAGCGCGCTGCACCTGACCCGGGCGCTGCTCGCCCTGGCCCGTCCGCCGTCGCTCCGCCTGATCACGCGCCTGGCCCAGCCCGACCGCGACGGCCGGGGTGTCCAGCACGTCGCCCAGGCGCCGCTGTGGGGGATGGGCAAGATCATCGCCCTCGAGCACCCGGAGCTGAACACCAGGCTCGTCGATCTCGACGCCGAGGTCCAGACACAGACCCTGCTCGCCGAGCTGAGGGCCGGTCACGAGGCGGGCCAGCCCCGGGAAGAGCAGGTGGCCTTCCGCGCCGGCGAGCGCCTCGTGGCGCGCCTGGCCAAGGCCACGGCTCCGCCCGTACCCGGCGGCGGCTTCCGACTTCGGGCCCGCTCCCCCGGCAACCTGGACAGCCTGGCGCTGGTCCCCTGTGAGCGGCGGGCGCCGGGCCGGGGGGAGATCGAGATCCGGGTGCAAGCCGCCGGGCTGTCGTTCAAGGACGTGCTGAGCGCGCTGGGGGCGGTGAGCGACGACGTCCTGGGCAACGAGGCCGTCGGCGAGGTGGTGGGCGTCGGCGAGGGCGTCGCGGCGTTCGAGGTCGGCGACGCGGTGGCGGTGGCGGGCCCGGTCTCGTCCTTTGGTCGGACCTGTACCTTCGACGCGCGGCTGGCGGCGCGGCTCCCTGCGGGGATGCCGTATGCCGAGGCCGCGACCTTGCCCGGCGTCTTCGCGACGGCGGTCTTCGCCCTGGAGCGGTTGACCCGGCTTCGGCCCGGCGAGCGGGTGCTCATCCACGCCGGTGCAGGGGGCGTGGGCCAGGCGGCGATCCAACTGGCGCGGCGCGCAGGCGCCGAGGTGTACACCACAGCGAGCCGACCCAAGTGGCCATTCCTGCGGCAGCAGGGCATCGCGCACATCTACGACTCTCGGACCACCGCCTTCTCCGAGCAGGTGCTGGCGGACACCGGCGGGCGGGGGGTCGACGTGGTGCTCAACGCCCTGACCGGCGAGGGCTACGTGGCGGCGGGGCTCACCGCTCTGGCGGAGGGCGGCCGCTTCATCGAGATGAGCAAGCGGGACGTGTGGAGCGCCGAGCAAGTGGCCGCGTACCGGGCAGACGTGACCTACCACCTGTTCGAATTGTCCGAGATCGTCCGGCGAGATCCCAGCGTGATGGCCGAGCTTCTGGAAGAGGTCATGACCCTCGCCGGTGACGGCGTGCTCACGCCGCTGCCGCACACCGTCGTCCCCATCCATCGGGCCTCCGAAGCCTTCCGGACGATGGCGGCCGCCCGCCATCGAGGCAAGCTCGTCCTGCGTTTGCCTGCGTTGGACCGCCCTTCGTCGCCGGAGCCGCTCCGCCTTCGCGGGGATCGCAGCTACCTCGTCACCGGAGGGACGGGGGCCCTCGGCCTGGAGGTGGCCGGGTGGATGGCGGCGGCCGGGGCCAGTGAGCTGATCCTGCTGAGTCGACGCGGGCCCACGGATGCCTCTCGGGCCCGCCTGGACGACCTGCGCGCCCGGGGGGTCCGGCTCAGCCTTCCCCAGGCGGATGTCGCAGACCGCGCTGCGCTCGAAGCCGCCCTGAAGCAACGCACGCTGCCCCTGGCGGGGGTGATCCACGCTGCCGGCGTGCTGGAGGACCGCGGGCTGCTGACGCTCGACGAGGCGGCCTTTCGGCGCGTGCTGGCCCCCAAGGTCCAGGGGAGCTGGCACCTGCACCAGCTCACGTCGGGGGTGCGGCTGGACTTCTTCGTCTTCTTCTCGTCCGCCACCGCGACCGTGGGCACGGCCGGTCAGGCCAACTATGCAGCGGCGAACGCCTACATGGACGCGCTGGCCCACTACCGCCGCGGCCTCGGGCTGCCGGCGCTCACCGTCAACTGGGGGGCTTGGGCCGGAGCGGGGATGGCCGCCGCGTCGGACGCCATCAAGCTCGACGGGCAGCAGGTCATCGACCCGGTCCGCGGGTTGCAGGTGCTGAGCCAGCTCTTGCAGGGCGACGCTGCCCAGCGCCTGGTGATGCCCGTGGAGGACTGGGACGCCTTCTCGGCGCTGTACCCCGCTCCACCTGCGCTGCTCTCAGAGCTGGCAGGCACCGGCGAGCATCGCGCGGCGGGCGACCCGGGGGAGGCGCCGCGCGGCGCCGGGCTGGTATCGCAGCTGACCGCACTGGGCGACGAGGAGGCGGCGACGGCGCTGCTGCTCTCTGCGCTCCGGGCAGAGGTGGCAGCGGTGCTGGATCTGGGCTCGAGCGCGGAGATCGACCCCAAGCAGCGGCTGTTCGAACTGGGGATGGACTCATTGATGGCCATCGAGGCTCGCAGCCGCTTCCAAGACCAGATCGGCCTGCCGCTGCCCGCGACGATCGTCTTCGACTACCCCAACCTCCAGCAGCTCGCTCGGTTCGTCTTGCGCGAGGTGATCGGCTGGACACCGCCCGAGGCGGAGGGCAGGCCGCCCGAGACAGTCGCCGAGGCGCAGAGCGTCGACGTGTCGGGCCAGGACCTGGAGACGCTCACCGACCAGGAGCTCGAAGCCCTGCTGATGGCTGAGATCGAGGCGGAGGAGGCATGAGGGGGACAGCGGCGGACAGCGGCGCCTCGGCGCGACCTCGGAGGGTTCATGAGTGAGCAATCGGGCGGGCAGCGCGCCGCGCTCACGAAGGCGCTGCGCCTGATCCGAGACCTCAAGGCCCGGCTCGAGCAGGCGCAGACGCCCGAGCACGTCCCGGTGGCGGTCATCGGGATGGGCTGCCGCTTCCCGGGGGCGTCGACGCCGGACGCGTTCTGGCGTCTGCTCCGAGACGGGGTCGACGCGGTTCGGAAGATCCCCCAGGATCGGTGGGATCACAGCCAGTACTACGCACCCGACCCGAAGGCGCCGGGCAAGACGACCGCGCGCCATGGCTCGTTCCTGGACGACGTCGCGGACTTCGATCCGCACTTCTTCGGGATCTCGTCCCGCGAGGCGCTCAGCCTCGACCCGCAGCAGCGCCTGCTCCTCGAGGTGGCATGGGAGGCGCTGGCAGACGCCGGGCTGCCTCCGGACAGCCTGGAAGGCCGGGCCGCCGGCGTCTACGTCGGGCTCGGGCGCCTGCACGGCGAGTACGCGGCCACCGATCCGGGCCGCATGGGCGACCACCACCTGCTCACGGGGAACGACACCAACGCACCCGCGGGGCGCATCTCGTACCTGCTGGGGCTTCAGGGCCCGTCGATGGTGGTCTCCACGGCGTGCTCCTCGTCGCTGGTCGCGACGGCGCTGGCCACCCAGGCGCTGCGTGAGGGCCGCTGTGATCTCGCGCTCGCCGGCGGGGTGCAGCTGAACTTGAGCCCCGAGCTCTTCCTGCTGCTGGGGAGCACCGGGGCGCTCTCGCCAGATGGCCGCTGCCGGGCCTTCGACGCCGACGCGAACGGCTACGTGCGCGGCGAGGGCTGCGGCGTGGTGGTGCTCAAGCGCCTCGACGACGCGCTGGCAGATGGAGACCCGGTCCACGCCGTGATCCGCGGCGTCGCGGTCAACCACGACGGCACCAGCGCCGGGCTGACGGTGCCGAACGGGGAGTCCCAGCGCAAGCTCCTGCTTCGAGCGATGGCGGACGCGCAGATCCCACCCGAACAGATCGGCTACATCGAGGCGCACGGGACGGGGACCCCGCTCGGCGACCCGATCGAGATCCGGGCCATCGGCCGCGCGATCGGGCAGCGCCCGACGCCGCTGCGCGTGGGCACCGTGAAGTCCAACCTCGGCCACCTGGAGAACGCAGCGGGCGTGGCCGGGCTCATCAAGCTCATCCTGTGCGTGCAGAGAGGCGAGATTCCACGCAGTCTGCACTTCGACACGCCGAACGCGCACATCCCCTGGGACGAGCTGCCCGTCGAGGTCGTGACCGAGCACAGCCGGTGGGCCGACGCGCTGCGCATCGGGGGCGTCAGCGCCTTCGGCTTCAGCGGCACCAACGCCCACGTCATCGTCGGGCAGGCGCCGGAGCGGGTGCCCGGCCCCGCTGCTGCGCCCACGCCGGGCCCCTGCCTCTTCCCCCTCAGCGCTCACACGCCAGCGGCCCTCAGCGCGCTCGCGGCGCGCTGGCTCGATCGGCCAGCGGACGGGGCGTCGCTGGCCGATCTCTGCGCCACGGCTGCGCTGGGGCGCGCGCACCTCAGGCACCGCGCCGGCCTGGTCGTGGCAGACGAGGCGGAGCTGCGGGAGGGGCTGGCGGCGCTGGCCGCGGACCCACCGCAGCCCACCGCGAGGCGGCCCAGGATCGCGTTCTTGTTCACCGGCCAGGGCGCGCAGGCGCTGAACATGGGGCGGGAGCTGTACCGCCGAGAGCCGGTGTTCGCCCGTGCGCTCGACCGCTGTGACGCGCTGCTGAGGCCTCGGCTGGAGCGACCGCTCCTGTCGCTGATGTTCGGCGAAGGGGGAGCCAGCGCAGCCCTCCACCGGACGGATGTCGCCCAGCCGGCGCTGTTCTCGATGGGCTACGCGCTCACCCGGCTCTGGGCTGCGTGGGGCATCCAGCCCGACGCGGTGCTCGGCCACAGCATCGGAGAGCTGCTCGCCGCTTGCGTGGCGGGGGTCGTCTCGCTGGAAGACGGCCTGGCTCTCGTGGCGGAGCGGGGCCGGCTCATGGCCGCGCTGCCTGGGGGAGCGATGCTGGCGGTCGCCGCCGGAGAGGCCACGCTGGCGCCGCTCGTCGAGCAGTGGGGGCTGCCGCTGTCGATCGCGGCGATCAACGGACCCGAGAGTGTGGTCCTCTCCGGCGAGATCGAGGCGACTCGTCGGGCCGCCAGCCAGCTCGAGGCGCTGGGCATCGCGACGAAACCGCTCACGGTCTCTCACGCCTTCCACTCGCCGATGATGGAGCCGGTGGTCTCTGCGTTTCGCCAGTTCGCGGGTGGCCTGGAGCACGCCGCCCCCCGGGTGACCTGGGTGTCGAACCTGGACGGGCAACCGGTCCCCGGCGGGCCCGTCGACCCCGCGCGATGGGGCCGCCACATCCGGGCGCCGGTGCGCTTCTACCAGGGCCTCCAGACGCTGCTCGACGGTGGCTATGACTGCTTCGTCGAGATCGGGCCCAAGCCGACCCTCTGCGGCATGGCCCGCCGCGCCTTCCCAGATGCGGGGGTGGACTGGCTCCCCTCCATTCGGCCCGGGCGGAGCGAGCGCGCCCAGGTGCTCGCGACCCTCGCCCGGCTCTACACCCGCGGGCGTGATCCGGTGTGGTCCGCGGTCAACCCCGCGGGCCAGAAGGTCCGAGGGCCTGCGGTGCCGTACCAGCGCAGCCGCTACTGGATGGCCGATCACGCGAGCCCTCGCGCGCGGCGCGCGGTGGAGACCGAGCCCGCGTCAGGGCTGATCGACCGGGTGACGCGGTCGCCGCTCCTCCGGGGCACGCTCTTCGAGGCGAGCCTGAGCCTGGCCACGCATCCGTTCCTGGCGGATCATGTGGTCCTCGGCCAGGTGGTCGTGCCGGGCGCCTGCCACCTCGCCGTGCTGTTCGAGGCGGCGGCCCTCAGCGACCCCGATCAGGGCGTGGAGATCCGCGACCTGGTGTTCCCGGCGCCGCTGGTGCTGCCCGAACACGGGGCCCGGCGGCTGCAGCTCCTCCTGCGCTCTCCCTCGGACGACGGGTGGTCCGAGTTCGAGCTGATCAGCCTCGAAGGCCAGGGCCACACGACGCACGCCATCGGCCGCCTCAGGCCGCGCCCGTCCCCGGGCCGCCCCACGCCGCTGGACGTCGAGGCGCTCGAGCGCGAGCTCCCGAGCCGAGTGGCGCCCGAGGCGCACTACGCGGCGGCCCACCTGCGGCACTACGACTTCGGGCCTCACTTTCGCTGGATCAAGGCGATCCACCACGACCAGGACCGCGCGCTGGGCTGGCTGTCACTCGACCCGCCCGACCCGGATCTGCCGCTCCACCCCGGCTTCCTGGACGCGGCCTTTCAGCTCACGGACTGCACCCACTACGCAGACGCGATCTCCGCGCCCGACTCCGCCCGGTTGCCCTTCAGCGCGACCGCCGTGTTCACCTGGCCCCGAGCGGTCCGGGCGGGGACCCGAGGGTGGGGGCGTGTCCTTCGAACCGGCCCCTCACAGTGGGACATCCACCTGACGGACGACTCGGGGCTGCCCCTCGTGGAGCTTCGCGGCTTCACCGTCCGCGCGGCGCCGCGCATCGAGGTGGCGGGGCGCTGGCGGAGGTGGCTGTACCAACCCGCGTGGCAGCCCGATGCCTTCCAGGGCGAGCCGGTGCGCGGGGCGCGCCTGCTGGTGCTCGACGACGACGAAGAGGTCGCCAGCGAGCTGGCGGCGATGGGCTTCGACCCGGTGCGGGTGAGCCGCGGCGCCACCTTCCGGCGGCCCGAAGCGCGGCACGTGCAGCTCGACCCCCACCAGCCCTCACACTGGGATCGGCTGCTCCGGGAAGAGTCCGAGGTCGACGGGATCGTCTCCCTGTGGGGCGCCGCGACGCCCTCCGCCGATCGGGCGCCCGCGCTGCTCGAGCACACGCTGCTCCTCCTCCAAGCGCTGGTGCGGGCGGGGGACGAGGCGCCGGCGCTCCTCCTGTCGACCCGACGCGCTCAGTCGGTCGAGCCGGGAGAGCCAGTGACGGGCCTGGCCGGCGCCGGGCTGTGGGGGCTCGGGCGCGTGGCCCGCCGGGAGCACCCCGAGCTGTCCTGCCGGCTGCTCGACCTCGAGGACACCGGGCGAGCCGCCGCGCCTGCGATCGCGGCGGCGCTGGGGGATGGTCGGGCAGGCGAGGATCTCGCGATCCGGCGCGGGGGCGTGCCGCATGTGCTGCGGCTGCTCCCATTGCAGGCGCCCGACGCGACGCCGGGCTTCATCCGCCGCGACGCCAGCTACCTGATCAGCGGGGGCCTGGGTCATCTGGGGCGCCAATTGGCCGCCGTCCTCGCCGAGCAAGGCGCTGGGCAGCTCATCCTCATGGGGCGACGCCCCCCGGATCCAGCCACAGCAGAGCAGCTCGGCGCTCTGGAGCGGCACGGCGTTCGGGTGCGCGTGGTCTCCGCGGACGTCTGCGAGCCCGAAGCGGTCGCGCGGATCCTTCGGAGCATGCCAGCCGACCTCCCCCTCCGTGGGGTCTTCCACGCCGCCGGTGTGCTCGATGACGGCATCTTGATGCAGCAGTCGCCAGCCCGCCTCTACGCGGTGCTCGCGCCCAAGGTCCTGGGGGCCATCAACCTCCACCGAGGGACCGCCGACCAGCCACTCGACGCCTTCGTCTTGTTCTCGTCGACGAGCGGGCTCCTGGGGAACCCGGGGCAGTCGAGCTACGCCGCAGCGAACGCCTTCCTCGACACCCTGGCCGCCCACCGGCGTAGCCAGGGGCTGCCGGCCCTCAGCGTCGACTGGGGGGCGTTCGCCGGGGCGGGGATGGCCGCGGGGTTGGCGGCGTCGGGCAAGCTGCGCCGCGACGACGCGATCCCGCCCGCTGAAGGCTTCGAGGCCTTGCTCTCCCTGCTCGGTTCGACGCAGGGCCAGGTGGCGGTCGTCCCGACGCCCCCGAGCCAGTGGTTTGGTGGGGAGCAGCCGCCGCCGGTGCTCGCTCGCCTGGCGCTCCGCGCCGGCCCCGAGCCGAAGACGCCCACGGTCTCGCTCCGAGCGCGCTGGCTCGCAGCCCGCCCGGAAGATCGCCCGGCCCTGCTCGAGGCGCACATCGCGGCCCACATCGCCCGGGCCCTGGGTGAGTCATCCATCGATCACATCGATCCGGAGACCGAGCTTGTGGCCTACGGCTTGGACTCGCTGGGCGCCATCGAGCTGCGGGGTACCCTCCAGGACTCCTTGGAGATCGCTCTCCCTGCGACGCTGCTCTTCCGCCATCCGACGAGGAGCGCGCTCACCCGTCACCTCTCCGGTGCCCTGAGCGCTGCGCTGGCGCCACGCGTCCCCCTGGAATCAGAAGAAGACACGACCGTGCGCCCTCTTCAACGAGACGGGCTGTGGCCCCCGCTGTGGTTCGTGTCTGGCGCCGCGGGGCCGGTGTTCAACCTGCTCCCGCTGGCGAGGGCGCTGGGAGAGGCGCGCCCGTTCTTCGCGCTCGAGACGCCCGGCTACCAGGACCCGGCTGCGCAGCACACGACCATCGAGGCGATCGCCGCCCACCACGTGCGCGATCTGATGGAGGTTCAGCCCCGCGGGCCGTTCTTGTTGGGCGGCTTCTCCACCGGAGCCAAGGTCGCCTTCGAGATCGCCCAGCAGTTGCACCGCGCGGGCCACCGCGTCGAGCTCGTCGTGCTGATCGACATCCCCTTCGCCCCGAGCTCGACCGACTATGCGGCCGCTCCAGGCTACGCGCGACACATCCGCAGCCTGGCGGATGCGCGCGGGCTCCCTCGGGAGATCCGCGAGGACCTCAGCCTCGAGCGAATGCAGACGCTGACCCCCAGCCAGCAGGTGACTCGATGCCTGGAAGCGCTGCACGCCGCGGGGACCCGCATCCGCCGCAGCGAGCTGGAGCGCATCCTCGCGCTGTACCGGGCCACCACGTCGGCGGAGGCCACCTACCAGCCCCGCGAGATCCATCCGCTGCCTCTCCTGCTCTTCAAGGCGCGCGAACTCCACCCCGAGATAGCCCCCCTGGTCACACCGGATGAGCCGGGCTGGGGCTGGACCCCGGCGTGCGCTGGCCCCCTCCACCACCACGAGATCTCCGGCGGCCACTTCACGATGATCGTCGAACCCCATGTCCAAGAGATCGCCCGGGTGCTCCTCGAGCACCTGCGACGGGTCACAGCAAAGGAGCCCACATGATCAACAGTACGCTCGATCAGCCCGACCCCAGCCGCCAGATCGCCATGTGGAACTGCCCACGCAGCCGGTCGACGGTGATCACGCGCGCCTTCGAGCAGCTCGAGGGATGCACCATCTTCGACACGCCCCTCTACGGTGCCTACCTCCTCGCGACGGGGAACGCCTCTCCCGAGCATCGACACCCGCGCGTCGAGGCGGACTGGGAGCAGGACTACACGAAGGTCATCGCGGCCATGACCCGGGAGCTGCCGGAGGGGCGCTACGTCTTCCAGCGACACATCAGCCGCACGGTGCTGCCCGCCTTCGGTCGCGACTGGCTGGCGTCCCTGACCAACTTCTTCCTGATCCGGCACCCGAAGGACATCCTGGTCTCGTACAAGAAGGTGCTCGTTCGCTACGGAGAGGACCGGCCGGTCACATTCGAAGACATCGGGATCGACATCCTGTGGGGCTTGGTGGAAGACGTCACGCGGATCGAGGGGAAGAGGCCGCTCATCGTGCACTCCGACGATCTGGCCCGCGCTCCTGCCGATGTGCTGCGCGTGCTCTGTGGGCGCCTGGGAGTCCCGTTTTCGGAGAGCATGCTCTCCTGGGAGCCCAACCTACAGGGATCGACGCTGCGGGGAGATACGAGCTCGGGAGACGGCAAGAGCTGGTCCGAGACGTGGTACACGAGCATCGCGAACTCGAGCGGGTTCACACCCTTTCGACCTTCAGAGGAGCCGCTGGACGAGGCCCTCGAGCCCCTGCTGGAGCGGTGTCTTCCCTACTACGAGAAGCTCAACGCGCACAAGCTGGCCCTCTGATCCCTCGCATCGGGATCTCTTCGCGCCGCTGTCTACGCGGCCTCGTGCCATCGCTGCCTGACCGTGGCGTTGCGGCTCGCCGACAGCGCCGCGGTCAGCCGCCGGCCCTCGGCGGCGAGCCGATGGCGGTGGCTCTGTCGGTCGACCTCGAAGTCCTCTTCGTCTCGACCGTTTCGGTGAGCATCGGGGCCACGCCATTGACGATGGTCAGCCCCAAGGTGAAGCAGTACCACAGGACCGCGCCCGCGACCTGCATGTTGAAGAAGTACACCCCACCCACCACGAACAAGCCCGGCACGATCGTCATGATCTCTGCGCGATCGAGGTTCTTCCGGAGCCCTTCCGCGAGGTCGAAGAGATCCCCGACCCGGGCGAGGTTGCCATCCATCAGGATGACGGAGGCGGTGTCCACGGCGACGGCCGAGGCCCCCATCATCGAGATCGATACGTGCGCCTCTTTGAGAGCGACAGCGTCGTTGATGCCATCGCCGATGAAGCACACCGCGCGGCCTTGCTCTCGAAGCTGCCCGATCAGGTCCGCCTTGTCCTGGGGCAGCACCTCGGCGTGCACATTGGAGATTCCGAGAGTCGCCGCGAGGTGCTCCGTCGGTCCCTTCTGATCTCCAGAGATGATGTACAGCTCGATCCCCCGGCGTTTCAACTCGGCGATGAGCGCCGGGGCCTCGGGGCGGATCTTCGGCTCGAGCTGGATCACCCCCGCGAGCGCCCCGTCGATGGCGACGAAGATGTCGGTCGTCCCCCTCGAAGCTGCGCCCTCCAACGCGACCGCGATCTCGGAGGGGACCGTGACGCCCTCGGACTGCATGAGTCGTCCGCTGCCCACCAGGGTGTCGTCTCCGGTCCGAAGACCCAGCCCGACCGTATAGACGACATCGCGCGTGGTGCCGATCGCCAGCCCTCTCGAGATCGCCTCCTCGGTGATGGCGACAGCGACCGGGTGGGACTGGCCGACCTCGGCGGTCGCGGCAGCTTGCAGCACGCTGTCTTCCGACCCTCCTGGGGCGCACAGGATCCGGTGAACCGCGAATGAACTCTCGGTCAACGTCCCGGTCTTGTCGAAGACGACCGCGTCGACGGTGGAGAGCAGCTCGAGGGAGCGCCCATCCTTGATCAACACCCCTCGCCGATTCGCCTGCCCCAGATAGCTCAGGATGCTGAGCGGCGCGCCGATGCGCATGTGGTATCCGAAGCCGGCCCACATCACGGCGATCGCGCTGCTGGGCCCGAGCAGGGGCAGGGTCAACAGACTCAAACCCACCGTGGGCTCGGCGCCGCGCGCGACGACCTGCTCTCCTCGAGCGACGACCGAGGACTTGAAGTCATTGGTCGTCCTCAAGACGGTGTTGATCTGCTCGGCGATGGTGTCCTGACCGGATCGCTCGACACGGGCCGCGATTCGGCCCTCGAGGACGGTCGTCGTGGCGAATATGGGGTCGCCCGGGCCTTTCTCGGCTGGCTTCGACTCGCCGGTGAGCAGTCGCTCGTCGATTCGGGAGAAGCCCTCCACGATGACCCCGTCGACCGGCACGACCTGGCCCGGATGCACGGCGATGACGTCGCCCTGACCGAGATCGCCGAGCCGGGTCTCGACCTCGACGCCCTCTTGGAGACGCCACACGGTCTGCGGTCGCTGAGCGAAGATATCGACCGTGCCCTTGACGGACTGGTCCTCGGTTCGGGCGAGCAGCTTGCGGCTCAGATGAAAGCCGGTCGTCGACATCGCGATGAGCAGGACCTTGCCGGTGACGACGACGACCAGGACCCCGCCGAGGTCGAGGAGCGAGAGGGCGACGCGATCACCCTGCTTCAGGCCGCTCGCCGCAGAGCGCGCCATGGGGAACAGGCTGGCACCCAGGAAGGGCAACGCGGCCAGGGTGAAGACGGGCGAGACCAGCGCGCCACACGATGACAGCACCACCGCGGTCCCCGAGGTCTTCAGGCGTCGGTCGATCTCGTCTTCCCGCGAGCTCATATGGGGGATGGTGTCCAGCCAGGGTGCGTCGTCTTCGGGCTGCGCCGCGCTCTCCCCAGCGGGTTGGACTGTGCGCTCGGCCCGATCTTGTTTCCGCCTGCCCGCCTCTCGCCGGCGCGCGCGCCGCTTCTCCAGGGAGAACGCGGTGACGCCGCCACATACCAGCAGCGCGATCAGGGACCCCGAGAGCACGACGAGGCTGCCTCCACGTCAGCGACTCGGTGGAGATCGGTCGCGCTGACGGCCGGGATTCTATGGATGACCCGGCACTTCCGCAACCATGCGGGCCCGGCGGGGCCCGGCGGGTTCGGGCCGGTCGCTCGTCGGGGCCGCAGGGCGCGGCCGCTGCGGCGGGCGGATCTTCAGCCACCTGCTGCCTGCTCCGAGCCCGAGGCCGAGGGAGCAGGCTTGGGCTGAGTCGGTGACCCGGGATATGATCGCCCTGGTGACTGGGCCCGCGGCAGACGTCTCCGTAGCCGCTGGCCCCGAATCGTCACGTTCCAGTGGAACCCCATACACCTGATCGCCCACGACGCATCGAGACCGCCCATGAAGACCCATGACGTGTTCAATCAGGTGCCGCCGCTGGTGGACTACGACGCCTTCGGCCACGACGCCGCGCTGGTCGACGCCCTCGAACGCGAGGGCGGGGGCGGGTTCCGGGACGAGGTCGCCGCCTTCGGGCGGCGCACCGGCGGGGCCGCGTTGATCGAGCACGGGCGGCTGGCCAACGAGAACCCGCCCAGGCTGCGGCTGTTCGACCGGGGCGGGCACCGGATCAACGCCGTCGAGTTCCACCCCAGCTACCACGCCTTGATGAAGACCAGCCTCGAGGCGGGGCTGGCCGGGGGGCCGTGGACCGACGCGCGCCCCGGCGCGCTGGTGGCCCGGGTGGCCAAGGGCCACCTGATGACCCAGGTCGAGGCGGGGCACGGGTGCCCGGTCACGATGACCTTCGCCGCGGTGCCCGCGCTGCGCCATTCGCCCGCGCTCTCCGATCGCTACGAGCCCCGGATCACCGCCGCGGCCTACGACCCGCGCAACGTGCCGGCCGATGAGAAGGCGGCGCTGACGGTGGGCATGGCGATGACCGAGAAGCAGGGCGGGTCGGACGTGCGGGCCAATACGACCCGGGCCGAGGCCGACGGGGAGGGCTTCCGGCTGTCGGGCCACAAGTGGTTCTGCTCGGCGCCGATGTGCGACCTCTTCCTGACGCTGGCCTACGACGACGTCGGGCTGAGCTGCTTCCTGGTGCCCCGGTTCACCCCCGACGGGGCGCCCAACCCGATGAACCTCCAGCGGCTCAAAGACAAGGTCGGCAACCGCAGCAACGCGTCGAGCGAGATCGAGTACGACGGCGCGTGGGCCCTGCGGGTCGGCGAGTCGGGGCGGGGGGTGCGCACGATCATCGACATGGTGGCCCA
Source organism: bacterium (assembly GCA_030426085.1). Lineage (GTDB taxonomy): Bacteria > Myxococcota_A > Bradymonadia > UBA7976 > UBA1532 > JACKDM01. The sequence continues at coordinate 122,452 of JAUHYW010000011.1, forward strand.
CACCCGGCTGGACTGCATCAACGGCAGCGCGGCCCTCATCCGGCACGGGGTCGCCCTGGCCATCCACCACGCGAGCCATCGGCGGGCGTTCAAGAAGCGGCTCATCGAGCACCCGCTGATGCGCAACGTGCTGGCCGATCTGGCGCTGGAGAGCGAGGCGGCGCTGGCCCTGGCGATGCGTATGGCCCGGGCCTACGAGGAGGGCCGGTCCGACCCCGAGGCGGCCGCGCTGGCCCGCATCGGCACCGCCATCGGCAAGTTCTGGGTCTGCAAGCGCACCCCGGCGGCGATCTACGAGGCGATGGAGTGCCACGGGGGCAACGGCTACGTCGAGGAGCACCCGGTCGCCCGGCTGTACCGCGAGGCGCCGCTGAACTCGATCTGGGAGGGCTCGGGCAACGTCATCTGCCTCGACGTGCTGCGGGCCATGGCCCGCGAGCGGGAGACCCTGCCCGCGCTGACCGCCGAGCTGAACGCGGCCCGGGGCCTGGATGTGCGCTACGACGCCTGGGTCGACGAGACGCTGGGCGCCCTGCGCGAGACGGCGACGCTGGAGCTGCGGGCCCGGCGGGTGGTCGAGCGGCTGGCGCTGGCGCTCCAGGCGTCCATCCTGCTGCGGGCGGTCGATTCGAGGGTCGGCGAGGCGTTCGTGGCCGCCCGGCTGGGCGCGGGGCACCTCAACTTCGGCACGCTCGACCCGGGCATCGATCGGGCCCACCTCATCCGGCGGGCGCACCCCACCGAGAGCTGAGGCCGGGCCCTTGGGGGCCGGAAGGAAACAAGTCGATCTACCGAGGGCGTGAGATCGTGGGTCAGGGCCGAGCGCCCCTGCAGGCCGCGACGAAGTCGTACCAGGGGTACGTCGAGGAAGCGGCCGAAGCGGCAAGCCGGCCCTGGCGCGCGAGATCGCGTCCGAATGGACGACTTGTTTCCTGACGGTCCCTTACAGCGAGGCGTCGTACGGGAAGCGGAAGTGCAGCATCAGGTAGGCCTGCCCGATGTGCCAGATGGAGTCTTCCAGTTCGCCCCAGGCCAGGATGTCGCCGCCCAGCTCCTGCGGGGGGTAGAACGTCGACTGCCAGCCCACGCTGACCAGGAACGACTTCGAGAACGGGATCTCGAGGTCGGCTTGCAGGTCGAGGCCCGGCCGCAGGAAGTGGGTCGTGCCCAGGCCGGCGTCCTCGCCGTCGATGTAGATGTAGGTGACGTCCAGCCCCAGCCCGATGGCCAGCCGGGGCACCTTCAGCAGCGGGATGCCGAGGCCCAGCGGGCGCCAGCCGATGCCGTACATCCCGACGTCCCCGGTCTTGGGTGAGATGTAGAGCGTGTCCGGGATGATGATGTACGGCGTGACCCGGGCCTCCTCCACGCCGCTGGCCAGCTTGCGGTACTTCTTGGGGATGCGGCCCTTGTTGGCCTGGATGGTCTCTTTGTCGAGGATGGCTTCGAGGCTGATCTTGAGCCCGTAATGCGGCGCCTGATCGTCCTGGATGGGCCCGGTCATCCAGTGGAAGGCGGGCCCGATGCCGATGTCGACCGGCACGGTCGAGGGCTTCGACTTCTTCTTGGTGCTGGCCTTCTTGCGGGTGCTCTTCGTCGAGCGCTTCTTGCGCTTGCGGGTGCTCTTCTTCGTCGTCTTCTTCTTGGCGTCGGTCGCCCGGCTCGTCCCGGTGCTCGGAGCCTCGCCGGCCAGCGCCGGGCTGCTCACCAGGGCGCTCACGATCAGCGCCAGCCACAGTCGCCGCATGCTGTCCTCCCCATCGCCGGACAGCGGCATGATGTCAGAATCCGACGGCCGACGCACCGCGAGCGCGGCGATGTGCCGCGCCGATTCCTCTATGATGCGGCCCGTCGACCCGGCACGGCCCGTGCTCGTCGCGAGGCGCGCACCCGTCGAGGAGAACGCGATGACCGACCTGTTCGCCGCGCGGACCCAGATGGCCATGTCGCTGGGGTTCCACATCCTCTTCGCGGTGGCCGGCATGGCGATGCCGCTGCTGATGGTGATCGCCGAGGTCGCCGCCCGCCGCACCCGGGATCCGGCCTGGATCGACCTCGCCCGCCGCTGGGCCCGGGGCACCGCCATCCTCTTCGCCGTCGGCGCGGTCTCGGGCACGGTGCTCAGCTTCGAGCTGGGCCTCTTGTGGCCCACCTTCATGGAGCACGCCGGGCCGCTCATCGGCTTGCCGTTCAGCCTCGAGGGCTTCGCCTTCTTCGTCGAGGCCATCTTCCTCGGGCTGTACCTCTACGGCCGGGACCGGCTCTCCCCCGGGCTGCACCTGTTCAGCGGGGTGATGGTCGCCGTCGCCGGGCTGGCGAGCGGGGTGCTCGTCGTCGCGGTCAACAGCTGGATGAACACCCCCACCGGCTTCACCCTGGTCGACGGGGTCATCACCGACATCGACCCCTTCGCGCCCTTCTCGGCGGCGGCGTTCCCGACCCAGGCGAGCCACATGGCGCTGGCGGCCTACGCCAGCGTCGCCGCGGCGGTGCTCGGGGTGCACGCGCTGGGGCTGCTGCGGCAGCCGGACAGCGGCTTCCACCGGCGGGCGGCGACGGTCGCGTTCGCGGTGCTGGCGGTCAGCCTGCCGCTCCAGATCGTGACCGGCGACCTGAGCGCCAAGCACCTCGCCGAGCACCAGCCGACGAAGCTCGCCGCCGCCGAGGCGCTGTTCGAGACGCAGACCCGGGCCCCGCTGGCCATCGGCGGCTGGCCCGACGTCGAGGCCCGCGAGCTGAAGTGGGCCATCGAGCTGCCCGGGGCGCTGAGCTTTCTGGCGTTCGCCGACTTCGACGCCGAGGTGCAGGGCCTCGACCGGGTGCCCCGGGACGAGTGGCCCCCGGTGGTCGTGACCCACGTCAGCTTCCAGATCATGGTCGGCTGCGGGTTCGCGCTGCTGGCGCTGGTCGGCGTCGGGCTGTGGCGGCGCTGGCGCCGGGGCCGTGACCGCTGGCTGGACTCACCGTTGTTCCTCAAAGCCTGCATCGCCGCCGCGCCGCTGGGCCTGATCGCGGTGGAGGCCGGGTGGTTCGTCACCGAGGTCGGCCGCCAGCCGTGGGTGGTGCGGGGGGTGATGAAGACCGCCGACGCGGTGACCCCGATGCCCGAGCTGCACGTGCCGCTGGTGGCGTTCACCGCGCTGTACGTGGTGCTGGGGGTCGTCGTGGTGGTGCTGCTGCGGGCGCTGTTCCGCGACGCGACGCCGCTGACCGAGGAGGACCGGGCATGACCGCCGAGCTGGTCTACGGCCTGATGGGCCTCGCGCTGGGGCTGTACCTGCTCACCGGCGGGGCCGACTTCGGCGGCGGGATCTGGGATCTGTTCGCCCGGGGCGACGACGCCGAAGAGCAGCGGGCGGCCATCGCGAAGGCCATCGCCCCCATCTGGGAGGCCAACCACATCTGGATCATCTTCGTGGTGGTCCTGATGTTCACCGTGTTCCCGGTGGCCTTCGCCGCGGTGGGCATCGCCCTGCACATCCCGCTGACCGCGGCGCTCATCGGCATCGTGCTGCGGGGGTCGGCCTTCGTCTTCCGGGCCTACGGCCTCGACACGCCCACCTGGCGCAGCGGCTGGGGCCGGGTCTTCGCCGTCAGCAGCCTGCTGACCCCCGCCTGCCTGGGCGCGGCCTTCGCCGGGCTGGCCACCGGCGACATCCGGTGGGACGGCGCGGTCACCAGCGGCTTCTGGGCCGGCTGGACCACCGCCTTCGCCGGTCTCGCCGGGCTGATGACCGTGGCCCTGTGCGCGCTGCTGGCGGCGGCGTATCTGTGCCTGGAGACCGAGGCCCCGCTGCGCGACCGCTTCCGGGCGCGGGCGCTGGCGGCGCAGGTCGCGGTCGGGATCTTCGGCCTCGGCGCGCTGGGGCTGGCCCGGGGCGACGCGGCGGGCTTCTTCGCCCGGCTGACCGACGGCCCGGGGCTCGTGATCCTGGGGCTGACGATGGCCGCCGGCGGGGCGACGCTGTGGGCTCTGTGGCGCCGGCGGCATCGGCTGGCCCGGATCGCCGCGATGGCCCAGGGGCTGGGCGCGCTGGCCGGCTTCGGCTGGGCGATGGACGGCATGCTGGTGCGCCCCGACCTGCCCTTGAGCCTGGGCGGCGCCCGCGAGGCGACCCTCGACGCGCTGGGCCCGGCCCTGATCGCGGGCGGGGTGGTGCTGGCCCCGGCGCTGTGGCTGCTGTATCGGGTGTTCACCGGCCGGGCCGAGCGGTGAGGTCCGCCGCGCTGACCCTGCTGCTGCTCGGCTGCGGCGGGCCGCCCGCCCTGCCGCCGGTCGAGCCGCCGCCGTCCATCGCTCCGACGGGTGACGCGGACGCGGGGCGGGCGCTCTTCGCCGACCGCGGATTCGGCCGCAGCGGCTTCGCCTGCGCCGACTGCCACCCCGGGCCGTCCCGCGGGGTGCGCCCGGCGCCGTCGTTGAGCCCCTGGGCCGGCGGCGAGGCCCGGTTCGGCGGCCGCCCGAAGACGCCCGCCGAGGCGCTGGCCGCCTGCGTGGAGCGCTTCCAGGATCGCGGGCCGCCGAGCCCGACCGAGGCCGCCGCCCTGCGCGCGGCGGTCGAGCCCGCTCCGGTCGCGATGCCCGATGACCCCGCGGCCCTGTACCGGTCCGCCTGCCAGCACTGCCACGAGGGCGGCCCCGCGCCGGCGGTCGTCGGTCGCCGCTGGTCTCCGAGCGGGCTGCGGGCCCGCCTGCGTCGCCGCCCCGGCCTCGACGAGCACATGCCGGCCTTCGACCCCGCCGTCGTGCCCGATCCGGCCCTCGACGCGCTGATCGGGTGGCTCGCCGCGCGGCCCCCGCGCCTCGGATCTGGTAGGCTCTCGCCGTCGATCGCGATCAGCTCGGAGCGCCCGTGAACTGCACCCTGTGCGACGCGAAGGTGGATCGGACGGCCTGCTTCTGCAGCCGCTGCGGCGAGCTGCTGCGCCCGCCGCCGCCCGGGGCCCCGGTGGCCGGGCCCTGGCGGGCCATCCTGGCGGCCGAGGGCGAGGCGCGGGACACGGTGCTCGGGGCCCCGGCGGTGGCGCTGCCCGGGGATGACGCCGACGCCGAAGACGACGCCCCGCCCCGCCCCGCGCCGGCCGACGACCCCGACTTCGACGGTGACCTCGACCCGCCGGAGGGCTTCCGCGAGACCGCGTGGTTCCTCGACGGCGAAGACCAAGAGGCGCTGTCGGCCATCGAGAACCGCGACCTGCCCGCCGACGATCGCGCCGACCGCTACCGCCCGGAGAACGCCGTCGTGCCCGACGCCGCCCGCCGCCGGCTGTCGCTGGCCGACGGGGACGCCCCCGAGGAGGATCCATGAGCCGCTGCCTGCTCGCCTTCGCCGCGCTGCTCCTGCTCGCCGGCTGCCGCGACACGCCCGATGAGGTCCTGCGCTCGGCGAGCGAGTCCGCCGCCGGGGGCGACATCGTCGAGATGCGAGAGCTGTTCAGCACCGCCACCACCCACCGCCTGGAGCACGCCTGGCGGGCCGACGGCAAGGCCGAGGGCCGGGGCTGGGAGGATCTGGCCCGGCGGCTGGTCTTCAACGGCAGCCCGCTCGAGGTCGAGCCGGCGGCGGTCCAGATCCAGGGTGACTTCGCCAAGGTCGTCGCCCGAGCCGGGGCCGATACCCGGGCGTATTACATGCGCAAGGAGGACGGGCGCTGGCGCATCGACCTCGGCGGGGGCACCCGCTTCCGCAAGGCCGAGCGCGAGGCCGAGGCGGCCCGGGGCGAGAAGGGCGACGACGAGGAGTGAGCCCGGCCGCCCGGCGGGGACGTGCGCGCGGGGGTGTCGGGCGAGCGGGTGACCGGCGGGCGGCCGCGCTCATCGATGTGGGTGCACCCGGCCTCGAGCGCCCCATCGACCGACCGCTTCGGGAGGGCTCACCGCTGCCCGCTTCACGCCCATGAGCCGCGCGAACGACGCGCCCGCCGACGCCGCCGGGCGGGCGCTCACCGGCCTCCCGCCGACGGTCACCGGGGCCCTGCTCACCTTCGGCTTCGTGCTGCTGCCCCTGTGCGACGTCTGGATCGCGCCGGTCCTGGCCGCGCTCGACGGGCTGCCCCGGTGGGTCGGCTGGCTGCTGGCGATCCAGATCGCGCTGCCCCCGCTGGCGCTGCTCGTCGCGCCCCGGGCCCCGCGCAGCGCCCGGCGGCTGCTGGGGCTGGGGGTCGTGGCGGCGACGCTGGTCTGCGCCCGGGTCGCGGGGGACGCGCCCCTGCGCTTCATGGCCTGCGTCGGGGCGGGCATGCTGCTGCTGGCGGCGATCGCCGGCTGGCTGGACGACCCGGCCGACCCCGACACCGCGCACGTCCGCCCCCGGCGGGCCTCGCTGGGCACCATGCTCGGGGCCGGGTCGTGCTGGCTGGCGGTGCTGGGCCTGGGCGCCTCCGACGCGTTGACCGGGCGGCTGGCGCTGGCCGGCAGCCTGCTCGCGGGGGTCGGCTGGGCCACGATCCGAGCCCTGCCCGCTCCGCCCCGCCGTCGGCTGGCCATCGCCTGGATCTGCGCCCCGCTGCCGCTGCTGCCGGCCCTCGACGCGGTGCTGCTCGCGGTGCCGGGCCTCATCGCGCTGGGGGTGTGTACCGCCGCCCTCGACCGCCGCGCCCGCCGCCCGGGCGACGCGCTCGACCCGGGGATCTCGGAGCAGGCCCTGGTCGATCCGGCCCTGGCGGTGGGGGCGAGCTTCTTCCTCACCGGCCTCGCCGGGGGGGTGCTGCTGGCGCTGCCCATGGCGTCCACCGGGGCCCCGCTGAGCTTCGTCGACGCCGTGTTCACCGCCTTCAGCGCGGTCTGCGTCACCGGCCTGATCGTCGTCGACACCGCCACCGCGCTGAGCCCCTTCGGACAGGGGGTGGTGCTGCTGCTCATCCAGCTCGGCGGACTGGGCATCATGACGTTCTCCACCGCGGCCATCCTGCTGCTCGGCCGGCGGATGAGCCCCCGCCACGAGGCCACCGCCGCCGAGCTGCTCGATACGACCGACCGCGGGGGCCTCGTGCAGCGGGTGCGGCTCATCCTGGGGGTGACCCTCATCGCCGAGCTGGCCGGCGCGGCGGTGCTCGCCGGGGCGTTCGCGGTGCACGGCGATGGGCTCTCCACCGCGATCTGGCGGGGCGTCTTCACCGCCGTCTCGGCCTTCTGCAACGCCGGCTTCGCCTTGCAGACCGACAGCCTGGTGCCCTACGCCGACAGCCCGCTGGTGATGCTGACCTGCGCCGCCCTGATCGTGCTCGGCGGCCTGGGCCCGCTGGTGATCGCCGGCGGCCGGGGGCGCAGCATGGGGCCGCTCGCCCGGCGCATCATCGGCTGGACGACGGCGGTCCTGCTGGGGGTCGGCTTCCTGGCCTTCATGGCGTTCGAGTGGGGCCGGACCCTGGCTCCGCTCGACCCGATCGACCGGGTGATCAACGCCTTCTTCCAGTCGGTCACCCTGCGCACCGCCGGCTTCAACTCGGTGGACTTCGGCGGGCTGCACCCGGCGACCTACAGCGTCATGATCCCGCTGATGTACATCGGCGGCAGCCCCGGCTCGACCGCCGGCGGGATCAAGGTGACCACCATCGCGGTGCTGGTGCTGCTGGTGCGCTCGGCCTTCCGCGATCGGGCCCACGTCGAGGCCTTCGGATTCGAGATCCGGGGGGAGGCGGTGCGCAAGGCCACCGTCGTCAGCTTCATGGGCGCTGGCGCGGTGGTGGCGCTGCTGTTCGGCTTGCTGGCCACCCAGCCGCTGGGGCTCGAGGTGGCGCTGTTCGAGGCGGTCTCGGCGGTGGGCACCGTCGGGCTGTCGCTGGGCGGCACGGCGGCGCTGGACGCGGTCGGCAAGCTGCTGGTCACCGCCGGCATGTACGCCGGCCGCATCGGGCCGCTGACCCTGCTGCTGCTGCTCGCCGCCCGCGAGCGGCCCCACGCGGTGCGCGGCGCGAGCGCCGACGTGCCCATCGGATGACCGGATGACCGACCGACCCCCGGAGGCGCCCTGATGCAGAGACAGGCCCTGATCATCGGCCTCGGCCGCTTCGGCATGGCCCTCGCCCGCTCGCTGCACGCCGAGGGCTACGCCATCATCGCCGTCGACCGGGACGAAGAGCGGGTGCAGGCGGCCAGCGAGTTCGCCGACCGGGCGGTGCGCCTCGACGCCACCGACGAGCAGGCGCTCGCCAGCCTGTCCCCCGAGAGCCGCGAGCTGACCGTCTGCGCGATGGGCGAGGACAGCCGGGAGACGGCCATCCTGGTGACCACGCTGCTGCGCCAGCTCGGCGCGAAGCGCATCGTGGCCCGGGCCAACAACACCCTCGTGGCCCGCATCCTGCGGCTGGTGGGGGCCCACGAGGTCTTCGACCCCGAGGTGGAGTTCGCCGAGCGCTTCGCCCGCCGGCTGACCTACCAGGGCATCAGCGACGAGATCCGGCTGGGGCCCAACCTGGTGATCTCGGAGCTGAAGGTACGCCCGGCGATGGTGGGGCGCACGCTGAGCGAGCTGGAGCTGCCCGAGCAGTTCGGGCTGACGGTGCTCGCCATCCGCAAGTCCGACGACGCCACCGGGCTGTCGGCCCCCGACCCCCGGGCCGAGCTGCGCGAGGCGTGGGGGCTGCTGGTGGTCGGGGAAGAGGGCGCCGCCGCCGCGCTGCACGAGGCGTGGTGATGCGGCTCGGCGACCAGATGCGGCTGGCGGTGGGGCTGCTCGCCGCGCTCCAGATCGCGACCGCGGCGGCCGGGGCGTGGCTGCTCCTGCGCACCGGGCCGGCCATCGAGCGCATCCTGGCCGAGAACGACTATTCGCTGGCGGCGGCCGAGGAGATGCGGGCGGTGGTCGCCGCCCGTCCGGTGGGCGCCGCCGGCCGGGACCGCTTCGCCACCGCCCTCGAGCGGGCCCGCAGCAACATCACCGAAGAGGCCGAGCCGGCGATGCTCACCGCCATCGAGTCCCACGCCCCGGGCGCCCTGCGGGGGGACGCGGCCGATCGGGCGGCGCTGCTCGAGACGCTCGACGGGCTGGCGGCCCTCAACCGGGCGTCGATGCACCGGGCCGACGCCCGGGCCCAGCGGCTGGCGCGGGCCGGGGCCTGGGCGCTGAGCGGGCTGGCGCTGCTCAACCTGGGGCTGGGGCTGCTCATCGTGCGCCGCACCCGCGATCGGCTGCTGGCGCCGCTCGATCGGGTGCATCGGGTGGCCCGGGCGCTGCACCGCGACGACCGCCGCCAGCGCTGCGGCGGCGGGCCGGGCGAGCTGGGCGCGATCGGCCGGGCGCTGGACGACCTGCTCGACGAGCTGGAGCAGGTGCACCCCCCGCCGCTGGCGCTCGACGGTGATCGGGCGGCGCTGCTGGCCCTGCTCGAGCGCATGCCGCACCCGGCGGGCATCGTGCTGGCCGACGGCACGCTGCGGGCGGCGAACCGGGCCGGCATGGCCGCCCGCTCGGCGCTCAAGAAGGCCGGCCGGCGCACCGACCTCGGCGAGGGCCGGGCGCTGCTCGAGATGGTCGAGGAAGAGGTCGGAGGCGAGCCGCAGCCGGCGCCCGATCAGCCCGGCTGAGCCTCCGGGCGGCCCTCGGATCGGCGGCGGGCGCCGAGCGCGATGCGCAGCAGCCCGAACGCCGCGAGCAGCGCCGTCAGCAGCAGCACCGCCGAGATGATCGCGTAGGGCCAGCGGTCGGCGGGGTCGTCGGTGGCGTCGAAGATCCGGATCGGCTGGTCGGAGCCCACCGAGAACTTCAGCCGCAGGGTGCGGGCGGTGTCGCCGTAGCCCTCGATGGCGTCGGGGTCGAACATGCGCCCGACGGTGTCGATCTCGTAGCCCACCAGCCCGTCGTGACGCAGCCGGTAGCCGATGACCGCCCGGTCGGCCGGCAGCACGGCGAACACCCGGTCGCCGAACAGCTTCACGTACAGCTTGCGTCCGGCGTTCTTCTCGTAGGGGTCTTCGGTGTCCTCCCGGGGGGCGCCGGTGGCCAGGTTGCCCCGGGACTGGCTGACCCCCTGGAGGCGGCACAGGCCGTCGGTGGGCAGCTCGGGCAACGCGTCGGGGTCCGACTGGCGCAGGTGCGGCCGCTGGCCGATGTCCCCGCACTGCACCGGCTCGGCGAACATGTAGGCGGTGCGGGGCCAGCTCTCGACGAAGAGGAAGATCGCGACCCCCAGCACCGCCAGCAACAAGAGCGGGTTGCGCATCGTGACCCCCCGGGGCGGGGGCGGCTCACCGTCGAGGCCCGCGTCGCCGTCGGCGAGCCACGCGTCGAGGTCGAGTTCGTCACCGGGCTGCGGGGACTGTTGCGCCATGGAGGGATCCCCCTCGGGTCGGGGTGGTGGGGCGTCATACCGCCGAATCGAGCCTGAGGACAACCGACGCCCGGGGAAGTTTTGCGCCGCCGGGGCAGGGGCTCGCCGACGGCGCGGGGGACGGGCTCAGCCCGGCAGGCGGCCGGTCTCTTCCAGCTCGCGCACCGCGACCACGCCCCCGAGCACCGCCACCGGCAGCCCGAAGAGGTTCACGATGGGGATCGACATCAGCGCCATGCCGGTCAGCCCGACGCTGATCCCGGTGAACGGCCGCCGGCCCACCGCCCGCAGCTTGCGGCGGAACGCCATCTGCCGCCGGGCGAGCACCGGGTCGTAGAGGTCGAAGCACAAGAAGAGGGGGGTCCAGACGAAGGTGACGAACGGCGCGGTGATCACCCCCACCACCGGGATGAAGCCCAGCACGAAGAAGATCACCGCCCCGACCAGCCCCAGCGCGGTCATGCCCGCCGTCGAGCGCAGGGCGCCGACGACGTCGCTCCAGAAGCCGCCGTCGGAGGGCGCGCCGCCCAGCAGCGCGTCGGCCTTCTCGGCGAGCGGGCCGCACAGGGGCAGACCCACGAGCATCACCAGCCAGGGGGTGATGATGAGCACCCCGATGGCCGACACGATCTGCGTCAGCAGCCCGCCGACCCACCACAGGATGTAGAGCAGGGTGTTGTCCGGCGCGTCGGGCCAGATGGCCGCGGTCACGTCGCCGAAGGCGAACGCGGCCCAGATGCCGACGAACGACAGCAGGCACGCCACCCCCGCCGGCAGCAGCGCCAGCGGGATCAGGCTGCGATGCTCGGCGAGCAGCTTCGCGCCGCGCACCGCCGAGACCGGGCCGGTCATGATCCCCATGAGACCTCCCCACGCGGTGGAGTGCGGAGGGCGGGCCTCCGCCGTGCGCCGGGCGCGCCGAATGGCGCCCGGTCAGGCGAAGATGTACCGGATGTTGAGGATGAGCGACAGGTACTGCTGCTTGCGGGTCGACCGCCCGGCGAAGCGCACCGTGGCGACGAGCGCGATCTCGTCCTCGGTGATGCCCATGCGCTCGCACAGCGCCTCGTCCTCGACGAGCGCCTGCAAGCCGTCGGGCATCTCGTCGTTGTGCACCTCGTTCTGGTCGTTGACGTCGAGGAACTCCCGGATCTGGGGGTTCGCCGCGAGGTACATCTCGCCCCGGTCGAGGCCGATGGCGTCGGCCACCTTGCGCACCGTGCGGTCGCTGGGGCGGCGCTCGCCCTTCTCGAGGTAGACGATGTAGTTGGGCTGCACCCCGATCTCACGGGCGAGCTGGCTCTGGGTCATGCGCAGCTCTTTGCGACGGCGGAACAGGATCTGACCGAACGTCTCGAATTGGGTGATCGCCCGGCCGGGCGAGACCGGGTGCGACATCTGCCGGCGACGGGTGCGCGGGCTGCGGGGGGGCCGGGGGCTCTCGGCGGGCATGACACTCTCCTGATCCGGGGGTTCTCCGGGCCACCGTGACGCGGTCATCGATAGACCGGAGATATGCAAGTAACAGATGGTTATAGAGGCAAGCTACGGGGAGTTGAACTTACGAAGAGACGCTGATATCCCTCTCCGTCCCGTGTTTTCCGGATGGCGCCCGGTCGAGCGCGGGCCGGGTCGCGCCCGAGGGGCATCTCCCCCTGACACGATCGCCGTCCGGCGCTATGCTCCGCCGCATGCAGATCACCTCGCCTCCGCCGCTCATCGCCCTCGCCCTGCTCGCCCTGCTCGCCGGCTGCGACGGCGAGGCGCCGTTCGAGACCCGGTGCGACGAGTTGAACGCCTGCGCCTGCCCCGCCCCGCCGTGCACCGCCGCCACGCCCACGCTCACCGCGCCCGAGGTGGTGGTGCCCTCCGAGGCCATGCCGGCCCGGGTCGAGTCGCAGGCGGCGCACAACAACCTCGACATCGTCCTGCACGACGGGCGGCTGTTCTTCGCGTTCCGCACCGCGCCCAGCCACTTCGCCAGCCCCGACACCCGGCTGTACATCGTCAGCACCACCGACCACGTCGAGTGGCGCTTCGAGGGCGAGCTGTACGAGGACCGGGACCTGCGCGAGCCCCGCTTCCTCTCCATCGGCGGCCAGCTCATGCTGTTCTACGCCCGCCTGGGCCAGAGCAGCCTCGACTTCGAACCCGGCGGCGCGGCGATGGTGCGCTACAACGGGCCCGGCGACTGGTCCGAGCCGCTCGACACCTTCCCCGAGGGCTTCATCCCCTGGCGGCTCGAGCGCCGGGGCGCCGAGGCGTGGCTCATCGGCTACACCGGCGGCGAGGACATCTACAGCCGCGACGAGAGCGACCTGGCGGTCTCGTGGTACCGCTCGACCGACGGCATCGCCTGGGTGCCGGCGGTGGACGACGGCGGGGTCGTACTGCGGGGCGGCATCTCGGAGACCGACGTGGCCTTCACCGCCGACGGGGGCATCGTCGCCGTCGGGCGCAACGAGGCGGGGGACGTGGTCGACGGCCAGATGCGGTTCGGCAGCCGTATCTGCCGGGCCGAGGCCGACGCGCTCGGCGAGTGGACCTGCCGCGACGACCCCCGCAAGTACGACTCCCCGCTGGTCTTCCGCCACGGCGAGACGATCTACCTCGTCGGCCGGCGCAACGTGACCGACGACGGCCACTACGACCTCGGCGGCGAGGGCTCGCTGGACCAGCGCCGGCTGCGCTATCTGGCCGACTACTGGATCCGGCCCAAGCGGTGCGCCCTGTGGACGGTCGACCGGGACACGCTGACCGTCGAGCACGCCCTCGATCTGCCCTCGGCCGGCGACACCTGCTTCGCCAGCGTGGTGCAGCTCGACGCCCACCAGTACCTGCTCTACGACTACAGCTCGCCGCTCGACGACCCCGACATCGCCTGGGTCGACGCCCAGCGCGGCGAGACCCGCATCCACCGCATGACCCTGGTGCTGCCCTGATGGCCCGACTGCTGCCCGTCGCCGCCCTCGTCGCCGTCGCCGTCGGCGCGCCGTTCGTGATGCGCTGGGGCTGGATCCCGTGCGCGGTTGGGCTGGTGCTGGGCGTCGCCGCGCTGTTCACCGTGCCCGCCGGGCGCAAGGCCGAGCGCGTCGCGAGCTGGGCCGCCGCGATCGGGGCCGGGCTCGCGCTGGGCATCGCCTTCACGGTGCAGGTCGCCGCCCCCAACATCGTGGTCGCCGGGCAGAAGGCCGCCGGGCGGCAGGCGGTGGCCACCCTGCGCACGCTGCTGTGGGCCCAGGATCAGAGCGTCGAGGCCCACGGCCGGGCGGCGCTCGTCGGCGAGCTGTCGGCGGCCCGGGGCTTCGGCGCGGGCCACCCGCTCGACGTGCCGCTGCTGCGCGACCCGTTCCGCCGGCTGAAGCCGGGGGCCCGGGGGGGCGTGGTCGACTTCGGCGGCTACACCTACCAGATGTGGGTCTTCGGCCCCGACGGGGCCCGCTTCACCGACGCGGCGCCCGGCGGGCCGCCGACCGCGGTGCCCGCCGGCGCGGTGGACTGGCTGGCCTACGCCTGGCCCACCGACCCCGGCACCACCGGCTACCGGGCGTTCTGCATCAACCGCTACGAGGACATCCTCGAGGCGGCCGACGGCGCGCGCTACGCCGGGGCCGAGCGCCCGCCGCCGTGGGACGCCTGCGTCACCGGCGCCGGGCCGACCGCCCGGCTCGGCGAGGGCGAGGGCCGCGACGGCGGCATCTGGAAGCGCTGGCGGGGCAAGGAGACCCGCCGGGGCCGGGCCAGCGAAGAGGGGTCGGCCGGCGGCGAGTAACCCGCTCACCCGAGGACCCACGCCCCCCAGGTCAGCATCCAGGCGGTGATCACCAGCCCGCTGCCCAGGTTGATCCACAGCCCGGCCCGGGCCATGTCGGGCATCGTCAGCAGCTCCGACCCGTAGACGATCGCGTTGGGCGGGGTCGCCACCGGCAGCATGAAGGCGCACGAGGCGGCGAGGGTCGCCGGGATGAGCAGCAGCGCCGGGTCGAGCCCCATCGCCAGCGCCAGCCCGCCCATCACCGGCAGCAGCACCGTCGCGGTCGCGGTGTTCGAGGTCACCTCGGTGAGGAAGGTCATGAACAGCACCACCGCCAGGATGACCAGCGGCAGGGGCCAGCCGGTGATCAGCTCGGCCATGCGGGCCCCGAGCCACACCGACAGCCCGGTCTCGGCGAAGCCCGCCGCCAGGGCGAAGCCGCCGCCGAACAGCAACAGGATGTGCCACGGGGTGCGCTGGGCGGTCTGCCAGTTCATCAGCCGGGCGCGCCCCGGCCGGGCGTCGCCCTCGCCCCGGGTCACCGGCGTCGGCAGCACGAAGAGCGCCGCCGCCACGGCGATGGCGATGGTGGTGTCGGTGATGGCGCCCTTCTCGAAGCCCAGCCCGGCCACGATCCACCGCCGGGAGACCCAGGCGGCGACCGCCAGGGCGAAGATGACCCCGATGCGCTTCTCGGCCGGCGACCACGGCCCCAGCCGCTGGGCGAGCGCCGCCCGCGCCGGGTGATCGTCGGGCAGCTCGCGGCGCTCGACGGGGAACGCGATCCGGGTCAGATACAGCCAGATGAGCCCCATCAGCAGCAGCGAGAGCGGGGCGGCGAAGAGCATCCAGTCGCCGAAGGCCACGTCGACCCCGAAGGTCTGGCCGATGCCCCGGAAGACGCCGTTGGGCGCGGTGCCGAGGTAGGTGGCCATGCCGCCCACGCTCGCCGCGTACGCCAGCCCCAGCATCAGCGCCTTGCCGAACGGCCCCCCGTGGGGCGCCCCGGGCTCGATGGCCCGGGCCACCGCGAGGGCCACCGGCAGCAGCATCAGCGTCGTCGAGGTGTTGAGCAGCCACATCGACAAGAGCCCCGAGGCGGCCATGAAGCCGAGCACCAGCCGATCGGCCCGGGTGCCGGCGACCCGCACCAGGAACAGCGCGATGCGCCGGTGCAGGTTCCACCGCTCGATGGCGAAGGCGAGCTGGAAGCCGCCGAAGAACAGCCACACCAGGTCGTGGCCGTATTGGGGGGCGACGACCTTCGCCGGGGCCACCTGGGCCAGCGGGAAGAGCACGAGCGGCAGCAGGGCGACGATGGCGATGGGCACCGCCTCGGTCATCCACCACGTGGCCATCAGGGTGGTGATCGCCGCCAGCCGGTGGGCCGGATCGGAGAGCCCCTCGGCGGCGGGCAGGGCCCAGACCCCGGCGGCGAGCAGCAGCCCCAGCCAGAAGCCGACCCGGGCGGTTCGGGGCCGCTGCTCGGCGACCGGCGGCACGTAGGCGCTCACGCTCATCGGCGACCTCCGGGCGGTGGGTCATCGGCGTGCCACACCCCCGTCACCGACGCAACCGGCCCGGCGCCGACGCCCGGCCGGATAACCCCGGGAGAGGAAAATTACGGCCGGGGCTCAAGTCATCGGATATTCGGCCGATGCATGGAGTGTGGCCGATGGGAGCGACATCCCGGGCGCCGCCGGGGGCCAGGGTCGGCCCCCGCTTCGATCGAGACAACTCATGGATGGGGTCGTGCGATGATGCTGGCGACGACGGATGACGTGTTCTTCATCGGGCGGCGGGTGCTGGGGCTGCTCCGGGACCCGCGCTCCGACGCCCGGCGCCTCGCCCGCCTCGTCGACTACGTGCCCGCCCTGGCCGCCGCGGTGACCCGCCGGGCGGAGTTCCTGCTCTCCGGAAAGCGCCGGGTGAGCGACACCGTGCACGCCATCACCCTCATCGGGTTCGATCGGCTCGAGCGCACCGTGCGGGCCTTCCTGCGCTCGGAGTACGCCCGGCTGCGGGCCGCCGAGGAGAAGGCCGAGGCCGCCGGCGAGCCGGTCGATCGCCCCACCCGGCGCATGCTGCGGGCCGAGGTCCGCTACGCCGCGATGTGAGGCCGCCGGCCACCCGGCCATATATTCTCCCCACGTATCATCGCCTGCCTGCTCCACGCCTGCCCGGCACCTGCCGTCCCTCGCCCGCCTGGCCGACTGGCCGCCTCTCGACTGCCTGCCCACTCGGCCGCCCGCGATACGCGCGCCCGCGCGACCCGCCGCAGAAAAAATTCGGGACCCGCTGAATGCATCGGGGGAGGGGTCGTCGACCGCCGCGAACCCCGAACATGATGCCATGAGCCCCCAAGGGGCCGAATTCACAGGAGAATCCCGATGAACGCCACCCGCATCCCCCGCCTGCCCCTCGCCTTCTCCACCCTCGCCGTCGCCCTGCTCGCCGCCGGCGTCGCCCAGGCCCGCGACAGCCTCGATGGTCGCATCAGAGTCGTCAACGAACGCATGGCGCCGATCCAGGTCTCGATCGACGGGGATCGGCTCACCCGGCTCGGCCCCGGGGAGCGCCGGGTCTTCCGCGAGGTGCCCAACGGCGTGCGCCTCGTCCGGGTGCACGGGCCCCGGGGCCGGCACCAGGACACCAGCCGGGTCGCGGTGCCCATCGAGGGCGTGGCCGTGCACCGGGTCGAGGCCCGCTTCGGTCAGGCCACCATCGTCAACGACAGCGGCGTGCGCATGCGGCTGGTGCTCGACGGCCGGTCGATGGGCGTCGCCGCCCCCGGGCAGAAGATGGAGAGCTGGCCGCTCGCCCCCGGGGCCTACACCCTTGAGGCCCGCCCGGCCGATCGGGCCCACCGCGACGGCCCGGCCCTGACCCGGCGCATCAACGTGCGCCGGGGTCAGCAGGCCCGCTACGAGGTCGGCGCGTGGTACAGCCGGCTCGAGGTCCGCAACCCGTTCCCCTTCGCCGCCAACCTCTTCGTCGACGGCCAGCGCATCGACCGGGTCCGCCCCGGCGCCACGCTGGTGGTCGCCCGCCAGGTGCCCGGCGCCCACCGGGTGGTCTTCAAGCGTCAGGGCCGGGTGCTCGCCGCCGATACGCTGCGGGTGGCCCCGGGTCGGGTCGCGGTGTGGCGCCCGGTGGACGTCAACCGGGGTGACCTGCGGGTGAGCAACCGCACCCGGCACCCGGTGAAGGTGCTCGTCGACGGCCGGGAGCGAGGCCGCCTCGGCGCCGGCCAGAGCCGGGTGTTCACCGACCTCGACGCCGGCATGCACCTCGTCACCCTGACCCGCGGCGGGCGCACCGTCGACCAGCAGCGCGTCCGGGTCGCGGCCCACGGCGTCGCCGAGATGGTCGCCCGCCCGGCGCCGCCCCGGCGCACCCCCCGCCGGCGGGATGGCCAGCCGGCGCCGCTCGCCCGCCGCTGAGCCCGGCCCGGTCCGCTTCGAGCGCCTCCTTCGGGGGGCGCTCGTCGTTTCGAAGCGCGCTCGGACGATCAGCGGGGCGAGAGCACGATGCGCCGCTCGCCGGGCTCCACCGCCTCGACCGTGGCTTCGACCGCCTCGCCCGGTCGGCCGGCGGCCGGGCGCAGCGTCGCGGTCAGCGGCCCGTCGAGAGC
This sequence comes from bacterium, assembly GCA_030426085.1. GTDB lineage: Bacteria > Myxococcota_A > Bradymonadia > UBA7976 > UBA1532 > JACKDM01. The sequence goes on from JAUHYW010000011.1 coordinate 140,109, forward strand.
CACCCGGGCCCCGTCGCCGGTCACCTCGTCCACGCGCCCCCGCACGACGCTGCCCGGCGGGTGGCGCCGGGCGAAGGCGGCCCACGGGTCGGCCTCGGGGTCGAGCAGGCTCAGCGTCAGCCGGCGCCGGGCCAGATCGACCGAGATCACCCGCACCCGCACCCGATCACCCACCCGCACCTGCTGCATCGGCGGCGGCGGGGTGCGGGCCCAGCTCATCTCGGTGTGGTGCACCAGCCCCTCGACCCCCTGCTCGAGCTCCACGAAGGCCCCGTAGTGGGTCACATGCGCCACCCGGGCCCCGTCGAACCAGCCCCCCGGCCGATAGCGGGCCGGCACCCGCAGCCACGGGTCGAGCGTCGGCTCCTTGAGGCTCAGCGAGACCCGGCCCCGCTCGGCGTCGACCTCGAGCACCCGCACCCGCACGCCCTGGCCGATGCGCAGCCGATCGGACGGATGGCGGACGTGCCCGAAGCCGACCTCGGAGACGTGCACCAACCCGTCGAGGCCGCCCAGGTCGACGAAGGCCCCGTACGTCTCGAGCCGCTTGACCACCCCGTCGACCCGGTCCCCGGGCTTCAGCGTGCTCAGCAGCGCGTCCCGCCGGGCGTCGAGCACCGCCACCCGGGAGACCACCACCCGCCGCGCGGCCCGATCGAAGCGGATGACCCGGCAGCGCAGCACCCGGTCGACGTAGGGCTCGCGCTCGTGGATCACGCCCCGGTCGATCTGGCTGGCGGGCATGAACGCGGGCACCCCCAGGTCGAGGGTCAGCCCGCCCTTGACCGCCGCGATCACCCGCCCCTCGACCGTCTCGCCGTCGGCCGCCGCCCGGGCCAGCCGGCGCCACGCCTGCTCCTCGGCCGCCTGCCGCTCGGCCTCGTGGCGGGCCAGCGCCGTCCAGCCCGATCCCCAGCCGCTGCGGTCGATGCCGTCCCACGCCACCGGACCCAGCACGCCGTGCGCCCGCTCGGCCCGGCGATCGTCGGGGTGGGCCGCCAGCCAGTCGGCCAGCCGCCGGGCCACCGCGTCGCACGGCACCCGGGCGGTGGCCATCGTCAGCAGGCGGGCCGAGAGCAGCGGCCGGTCGTCCCGCTCGCCGAGGTACGCCTCGGCCCGGCCGAGCACCTCGGGGTCGCGCAGCCCGTCCTCCAGCAGCCGCTCGAGCACCAGCGGCCAGGTGGGCTGCCCCTCCCGGGCCATCAGCCACGCCCGGCCCCAGCCGATGAGCCGGCCCCGCTCGGGATCGGCCGGGGGGCAGCGATCGAGCAGCACCCGCCACACCCGGGCCCAGGCCGGGGCCTGCTCGTGCTCCAGCAGCCAGTCGGTGGCCAGGTCGAAGAGCCGGGCGTCGCCCACGTCGTCGGCGGCCATCAGCCGTCGGATGAGCGCCGCCCAGTCGTCCGGCGCCAGGCCGGCCTCGAGCGCCGCCCGCCCCCGAGCGAGCAGGGCCCGGCGCTCGACGACGCCCGCCCCGGCCTCCACCTCATCGAGCAGCGTGCTCCAGACCACGACCCAGCCGGACCGGGTGAGGCCCCCGCCCAGCCAGCGCAGCCCCAGCTCGAGCAGCGGCCGGCGGTGCACCCCGATGGGCAGCCCGGCGGGATCGGTCAGCAGCGTGCGCCACACCATCGGCCACGCCTCGTGGGTCTCCCGCCCGCGCAGCCAGCGGGCGCCGAGCAGCAGCAGCACCGCCCGATCACCCACCCGGCCCAGCCCGGCCAGCAGCTCCTCCCACACCCGGACCCAGCGCCCCGGCGGGCGGCGGCGGGCGGCCAGCCAGCGGGTCGCGTCCCGCACCAGCCCCTCGTGCCCCGGGTGGGCCGCCCACAGCCGGCGCCACAGATCGCTCCACGCCGCGTCGCCCCGGGGCATGCGGGCCCGGGCCGCCTCGACCGGATCGCGCTCCAGCCGGGCCCCCACCTGCGGGTCGCGGGCGTGCCACGCGGCCCAGCTCGACCAGGCGTCGGCGTCGTCCAGCGGCGCGGCGGCCCACGCCTCGGCGCAGGCGTCGCGCAGGGCATCCGGATCCAGATCTCCAAAGCGGGTGCCCGCCGCCAGATCGGGCCCCTCGGCCAGCGTGCGCAGCAGGCGCACCGCCGTCGGCGGGTGCCGGCGCAGGGCCTCGCCGAACGCCGCGCCCGCCGCCCGGGCCCGCGCGGCGGCGTCCCCCGGGCCGTCCACCGCCCGGGCCGCCGCCGCCACCAGATCGGGGTCGACCGGCAGCAGCCGCTGGGCCCCGGCGCCCTTGAGCAGCGCGTCGACCAGCAGCCCCTCGGGCCCGCCCCGGGCGAGCTGCCCGTCGGCCACCGCGTCGATGACCGCGTCGAGCGCCCGGGCCACCGCGCTCCAGTCGCCGAGGCGGTCGGCCTCGATGGCGACGTGGCGGTCGACGAACGGGATGTAGGGCAGCCGGACCCCGTCGAAGAGCACCGGCACCACCCGATGGCCGGGCAGCTTGCGCCGGCCGAGGGCGACCCCGTCGGCGATGGCGCATTGCAGCTCGTGATCGTCGGTGCTGCGGGGCGAGATCATCGCCAGCGTCAGCCGACTCGACCGCTGGGCGAGGGGCAGCGCGTCGTCGCGGAACTCGCCCGGCTCCAGGCTGGCGTCGGCGAAGAAGACCCGCCGCCCGCGGGCCGACAGCGCGTCGAACAGCGCCCGCCCGGCCTCGACGTCGGCGGCGGCGCAGGTGATGAAGCAGTCGTGATTCCGGGGGGCATACACGTCATCTCCGGTGTACGGTGCGCGGGCTTCGGTGGCAAGGCTGCCGCGATCGGGACACCCCCCGGCCAGCCCGTCAGTCGCCGCCGGCCCCGGCGTAGATGAACCGCTGCACCTCATCGTCGTCGCTCGCCCGGAGCTCATCGGGGGTGCCCGCGATGCGCAGCTCGCCCTTGTAGATCATCGCGATCTGGTCGGCGATGCGGAAGGTCGAGAGCATGTCGTGGCTGATCACGACGCTGGTGATGTCGAACTGCTCGGCCGCCTCGACGATCATGTCGTCCACCCGGCGCATCATGATCGGATCCTGCCCCGTCGTCGGCTCGTCGTAGACCATGATCTCGGGCCGGGTGATGAGCGCCCGGGCCAGGCCGACCCGCTTGCGCTGCCCATTGCTGATCGCCGACGGCATGCGGTCGAGGATGTCGGTCACATGCAGCCGCTCGGCGACCTCGTCCACCCGCTCGGCGACCGACTTCTTCTTCTGCCGCCGCCCCTCGACGAGCGGGAAGGCGAGGTTCTGGCGCACGGTCATCGAGTCGAACAGCGCCGCCCCCTGGAAGAGCATGCCGATGCGGCTCTGCACCTCGCGTTGCAGCTCGCGGGCGCCCAGATCGGACAGGTCGTGGCCGAAGACCTCGACCCGCCCCTTCGACGGCCGCATCAGCCCGATGATGTGCTTGATCAGCACCGACTTGCCCGATCCCGAGCCGCCGATGACCACCGTGATGCGCTCCTTGGGGATCGCGAGGTCGATGCCCTTGAGCACGTGGTTGTCGCCGAACGACTTGTGCAGCCCCTCGACCCGGGCGACGACCTCCACCGCGTCAGCGGCGATCGGATCGGGCGTCGCCTCCTCGCCGACGACGTCCACCGGGTGGTCGGGCGTATCGTCCCGGCTCATGCGGGCCACAACCGCGTCGGCGACGAACGCGCGCACCGCCGGGTGATCGGACTCGATGACCTCCCGGAAGCCGCCGATCTCCACGATCCCGCCGTCGGCCAGGATCGCCATCTTGTCGGCCAGCCGCCGGTTGCTGGCCATGTCGTGGCTGATGATGACCGAGGTGATCTCGTACTGGGTCTGCGTGCGCCGGATCAGCTCGTCGACGAACTCGATCATCACCGGGTCGAGCCCGGTCGTCGGCTCGTCGAACAGCACCACCTCGGGGTTGGTGACGACCGCCCGGGCCAGCGCCACCCGCTTCTTCATGCCCCCGCTGAGGCTGGCCGGCATCTGGTCGATGGCGTGGCCCAGCTCGAGCATCTCGAGCAGATCGGCCACCAGCTCGCGGATCTCGGCGGGCTTCATCCGGGTGTTCTCGGCGAGCGGGAAGCCGATGTTGTGGGCCACGGTCAGCGAGTCGATGAGCGCGTAGTTCTGGAACACCATCGTGCACCGCTTGCGCAGCTCGGTGCGGGCCCGCTCGCCGATGGCCGCCAGATCCTGCCCGAAGAGCTTGACCGTGCCCTCGTCGGGCAGCTCGAGGCCGTTCATCATCTTGAGCAGCACCGACTTGCCGCTGCCCGACTGCCCGGCGATCACCGTCGTGCGCCCGGTCTCGACGACCAGATCGACCCCCCGCAGGACGTGCTTGTCGCCGAACGACTTGTGCACCCCCGACAGCTCGATGACCGGCGCGTCGGCCGGCCAGCGCTCGGCGCCGGGCAGCAGCAGGTTCTCACGGGTCTCGGCCATCGCCGGACGGTACTACAACTCGAACACCAGCGCCGACAGCAGATCGCGGATGGCCGCGGGGGCCTGCTCGTCGTTGTGGAAGCTGGTGTAGACCACCCGCCCCCCGCCGGGCTCGGGCTCGAAGGCCACGATGAGCGGCCGCACCCGGTCGCCGAAGTCGCCCTCGACGAGCACCTCGACCCCCGGGGCGACCCCGTCGATCTCGACCCAGCTCGGCAGGTCGAAGGTGATGGGCAGGTCGCGGCCGCCGTACAGCGCCGCCAGCCGGTCGTCGACGATGCGCCCCTCGACCCGGGTCACCGCCCCCCGGCCGCGCACCCCGCGCCCCCCGCACACGGCGGGCAGGGTCGAGACGCCGCAGGCGAGCATGCGGTCGGGGCCCTCGCACTCGGGCGGGCAGTCGAGGCAGACGCAGCACGGGTCGGCCGCGTCCGGCGATGGGCTCTGCATCGCGAACGCGACCCGGTCGGGCCAGATCGCCTCGACGAAGTCGGCCGCCAGATCGCTGACGTAGAGCGATCCGCCGCCCGCCACGAACGCCCGCAGGTTCTCGCGCAGGGCCTCGACCTCGGGGTTGGTCGCCCGCAGGTCGATGCCGGTGCCGCAGTTGGCGAAGAGCACCGCGTAGGTCGACAGCGCCTCCAGATCGCCGATGAGCTGCCGCCCCGCGCGGTGGGCCCCGCTCTCGCCGCAGTAGACGTCGTAGGCGAAGCCGAGGTCGTCGAGCACCCCGTCGATGCGGTCGTAATCCCCCGAGAGCAGGGCCAGCCCCACCGCGTCGGGCTCGAGGCACACCTTGCTGCTGCCCGTCGGCGAGAGGGTCACCTCGACATCGGGCCGGATCTCGATGTCGTACTGGGCGGTGAAGCGGCCGCTCTGGATGCGCACCGTCGCCGGGCCCGCCCGCAGGTCGGTGAAGCGGAAGCCGCCCCGGTCATCGGTGCGGGTCTGCACGGTGATCGCCCGGCCCGAGCAGTCCCGGGTGGCCACGGTCACCTCGGCGTCGACCAGGGCCCCGCCCCGGGGGGCGCACAGCGACGAGGCCAGCCGGCCGAAGCGGCACAGCTCCCCGTCCTCGTCGAGCAGCGCCGCGTCGGGCACCTGCCCCGCGGCGTCCCGCAGGACCACCCCGTCGGGCGGCGGCTCGGCGTCGAGGTAGACCGGCGGGCCCCCGTCGGGCAGCGCCACCGGGGGCGCGGTGCAGCCCACGAGCGCCAGCAGCGCCAGCCCGGTCAGGGCGGCGCGCAGGATCAGGCCTGGATCTCGGGGGTGGATGGCTCGGGCTCCTCGCCGAAGTACTTGCGGTCGATCGCCTCGTAGAAGTCGATCACCTTGCGCACGTATGCCCGCTTCTCGAGGTAGGTCGTCGGCATGAAGCTGCGCTTGAAGCCGTAGATGATCACCGACTTGAGGTCGTGCCGGTCGAGGTCGAGGTGCTCGACGGCGAGCTGCAGCTCGCGGGTGACCGTCGTATTGCTCACCAGCCGGTTGTCGGTGCAGATCGTGGTCGACAGCCGGTGCTGGCGCAGCTTGCGGAACGGGTGCTGCGAGGGGTCGTTCATGTGGGGGTTGGTCTGGAGGTTGCTCGTCAGGCAGACCTCGAGGGTGATGCGCCGGTCGGCGATGTACTGCCCGAGGTTCTCGACGTAGCGCGCGCGGTCCTCGATCTCGGGGGCCGAGATCATGTCCGGGTCGAGCAGATAGGTGCCGTGGCCGATGCGGTCGGCGTGCAGATCGGTGATCGCCTGGAAGATGCTCTCCGGCCCGTAGGCCTCGCCGGCGTGCACCGTCTTCTTGAGAAAGTGCTTGTGGGCGTAGCTGAACGCGCTGGCGTGATCGCCGGCGGGGTAGCCCGCCTCCTCGCCGGCGAGGTCGAAGCCGACCACCGGCAGCCCGTACTCGTCGCGGGCGATGATCGCCGCCCGCACCAGCTCCATGCTCGCCATCGCGTACAGCTCCTTGTCGGGCGTGTAGCGGTGCGAGGTCATCAGGTTCTTGAAGTACTCCGAGAACCCGTCGCGGAACATGCGCATCGCGCAGACGATGATGCCGTAGCGGAACTCCGGCTCAGCCCCCGACTGCACCGCCGGCCGCCGGTTGAACTCGTCCATCGCCTTCTTGAGCCCCCGGTTGACCGCCTTGATGACCATCACCGCGTTCATGTGGGCGTGCATGTGCAGCTGAGGGGCGAAGCGCACCTCGACGTAGCGCACCCCCTCGTTCTGGTTGTCGAGGGCGAACTCATAGGCCACCCGCTCGAGGGCGACCTCGGTCTGCATCACCGCGCCGGTGTAGGCGAAGCCGGTCAGGTACTCGCCGAGGTTGGCGTAGCGCTCCTTGAAGACCGTCGCCCGCAGCCCTTCGGGGGTGTAGCTCGGCAGCTCGACGTTGTACTCGCGGGCGAGGTCGATCAGCGTCTCGAGGCGGATGGAGCCGTCGAGGTGCACGTGCAGGTCGGTCTTGGGCAGCGCGAGCAGGTATTCCTCGGGGAAGGTCTGGGTCGACATGGCGGGCCTCCGGGGGGACATCGGGCGGATGCTGCGGCGATCGGGGTCGCCTATACTGCGCCGGACACCGCTGCGGCGGCAACCCGGAGCACAGGAGCCCCATGAACACCCGCCTCGACCCCGCCCATTCCGCCGTCCTGCTCGTCGACTGGCAGGAGCGGCTGAACGCCGCGATGCCCCCGGCCATCGCCGAGCGCAACGCCCGCAACGCGTCCCACGTCCTGACGCTCGCCGGCCGGCTCGACCTGCCGGTCGTCGCCACCGAGCAGTACCCCAAGGGGCTCGGCCCGACCATCGAGCCGCTCGCCGAGCTGATCGGGGGTCCGGCGCACGCCAAGACGATGTTCGGGGCGATGGCCGATCAGCCGACCGCCGCCGCGGTGCGGGCCACCGGCCGCCGCACCTGGATCGTGCTCGGCATGGAGACCCACATCTGCGTCTTCCAGACGGTGCGGGGGCTGGTCGAGGCGGGGTTCGACGTGCAGGTGCCGCAGGACGCGGTGCTCAGCCGAAGCGAGGGCAACTGGCGCAGCGGGCTGGAGCTGATCCGGGCGGCGGGCGGGCTCGTCACCAACACCGAGGCGGCGCTCTTCGACCTGCTCGGCGAAGGGCGGGGTGACGACTTCAAGCAGGTCAGCCGGCTGATCCGCTGACGGCGGAGCCGGCGTGGGCGGGCGCGGGCGCGGGCGTCAGCCCTCGTCGCGGCTGGGGATGACCCCCAGGACGAGGCGGCAGGCGCCGGCGGTCAGCGCGATGCCCGAGAGAGCGGCGAGGCCGAGTGCGATGGCGACCGGGAGCATGGCTTCCCCTCCGAATGCTCAGGTGTCCAGCGGCGAGCGGGCGGGACGCTAACGGGTCCCCCCGCGGCTGTCAACGCACCCGTATCATTTTGCGTCCCGGGGTCCGCCGACCCGGCGGGATTACACGGGGATTTCGGCTCGACGCCCGCGGCCGGGCCGCCCGAACGGCGGGATCCGGCCCCCCGCCCGGCCTCCGGCGGTCGGCGCCGAGGTCGGGAGACGCCCGACGCGCCCTCGACGACACACAGGACTTTTGCCGGTGCGCGGGGAGTGTGCTACTTCAATTCGGTAGCTCGGGTCCCCGCGGATGGGGGACATGAAGGGGTCGTATGCTCCGACTCGTCATCGAAGATGGTGAGGGCACCACCCACGTGGTGCCGCTCATCCGCGACGAAATCACGATCGGTCGCCAGGAGGGCAATACGATCCGGCTCACCGAGCGGAACGTATCCCGGCGCCACGCCCGCCTGATGCGGGCCGGGACCCAGTCCTCGCCCACGGTCCTCGTCGAGGACCTCGACAGCTACAACGGCATCAAGCTCAACGGCGACCGCATCGCCGGCAAGTGCACGATGCGCCCGGCCGACCTGCTCCAGATCGGCGACTACTCGCTGGCGCTGAAGACCGAGGAGGTCACCGACGCCGACCTCGGCTCGCTGGCCGCGGCCGCCGCCGAGGAGCCGCCCCCGCCGCCGGTCGACCCCCGGCTGCCCGAGGAGGAGCGGGGCCGCTTCGTGGTGGTCTCGTCGAACCTCGCCGGCAACGAGTACCCGCTCGACCGGCGGGAGGTCATCGTCGGCCGCACCGACGCCGACGAGAACGACGTGGTGATCGCCCACCGCTCGATCTCCCGGCACCACGCCAAGATCATCCACCGCGACGGCACCTTCACCATCATCGATCTGGCCTCGTCCAACGGGGTCAAGGTCAACGGCGAGGCGTTCGGCACCGCGACCCTGGTCAACGGCGACATCATCGAGCTGGGGCACGTCAAGCTGCGCTTCTGCGCCCCGGGCGACGATTACGTCTTCACCTCGGCCGACGTGGACGACGTCGAGGTCGAGAGCGGGCCGAGCGCGTGGCAGCTCGTCTTCGTGGCGCTGCTGCTCGTGGGCGTGGCCATCGTGGCGTTCCTCATCGTCGACCGGGTGGCCCACAACCGACAGGCTCAGCAGGGGGCGGTCACCGGTCAGCAGGGCAAGGCCCAGCCTCAGCCGAAGCCGGAGACCCCCAAGACGCCGGAGAAGGCGGCCCCCGACGTGAAGCCGATCGTGGCCCGGGCCAACGGGCTGCTCGAGGCCGAGAAGTGGGACGAGGCCCGCGCGGCGTTCGACGAGGCGCTCGACGTCGCGCCGGGTCACGCCGAGGCCCGCGCCGGCCGGGATCGGGCGGTGGCCGAGGCCAACAACAAGATCATGTACGAGGGCTTGCAGAAGGCCGTCGAAGACAAAGAGTGGCGGCACGCGCTCTCCCGGCTGGCTGAGTTCCCCCAAGACAGCGAATACGCCCCCCGGGTGCAGGCCCAGCGCGGCGACATCGAGCAGGGCTACGCCGACAAGCTGCTCGCCGACGGCGAGGCGATGATCGGGACCGGCGCGCTGCCCGCCGCCGAAGAGGTCCAGAAGACGCTCGCCAAGGAGGACTTCGCCGCCGATCAGGCCCGCGCGCTCGCCGCGGCGATCGAGAAGGCCCGGGCTCAGGCGTCGGTCGCCCCCCAGCCCGAGGAGCCCGAACCGCCGGTCGAGCCTCGGCCCCGGCAGAACCGGCCCCAGCAGAACCGGCCGACCCCGTCGACGGGCGAGGCGAGCTTCGACCAGCTCATCACGCGCTCGCTGCAGCAGATGGTGCGCGGCGACCGGGACGCGGCGATCGTGCTGCTCAAGATGGCCTCGCAGAAGCGGCCCCGCAGCCATGTGCCGTACCAGCGGCTGTGCGCCATCTACAAGGCCAAGCAGCAGTACAAGTCGGCGCTCGCCAACTGCAAGAAGTGGCGCGACCTCGAGCCGAACGTCTCCTACCGGTCGGCGATCGAGCGCAACATCGAGCAGCTTCAGGAGCTCATCAACAACTGACCCGCCCGCGGCCCGGCGCGCGCCCGGTCGCGAGCCGACAGCGAGTCCCGATGCACCGCAAAACCGCCCCGACCCCCCGCCTCGCCGTCCTGTTCGGGGCGCTGCTGCTCGCGCTCGCCGGGCCGGCTGCGGCCCAGGGGCAGTACGACCTCGACATCCAGAACTTCCACCCGGCGATGGACTCCCGCAGCTTCATCACGGTGGAGCGCTCCAAGATCCTGGGCACGCTCGAGCCGTCGTTCGGGCTGTTCATCAACTACGCGGTCGACCCGCTGACCCAGCAGATCCGGGGCGGTGAGTTCGACGAGACGGTGCCGCTCGTCGAGCACCACCTCGCCGGGGACTTCACCCTGGCCATCGGCATCGCCCACATCGTGCAGCTCGGGGTGCGGGTGCCGGTCGCGATCGTGCGCGGCGACCCCGACGGCCCGGGGGACGACCCCGAGCTGGCCGGGGACGGCTTCGGCGACATCGCCGCGCTGGCCAAGATCGGCATCCTCGACCGCGAGGCGTTCCCCATCGGCATCGCCCTGGTGGCCGAGGCGGCGTTCGACACCGGCGAGGACGACACCTTCGTCAGCCACGCCAACAGCTCGCCGGTCATCACCGGCCAGCTCGTGCTCGACTTCGACATCGGCCGCCGGGTGGGGCTGGCGATCAACGGCGGGGCCCGGCTGCGCGAGGCGCGCACCGTCGACCAGGGCATCACCCGCACCACCACCGACGACGACGGAAACGAGACGGTCGAGACCTTTGAGCGGGTGGATCCGATCACGGTCGGCAACGAGCTGATCTACGGCCTGGGGCTGGGCATCAACCTGGTCTTCGACCGCCTCGATCTGGTCTTCGAGACCTACGGCGCGGTGCCGCTCGGCGACGCGGAGCGGGCCATGCCGCTCGAAACCCTGCTCGCCCTGCGGGTCTTCATCATCGGCAACTCGTTCTTCACCGTGGGCGCCAGCCGGGGCTGGCTCGAGGCCTACGGCGACCCCGCCGTGCGGGCCTTCGCCGGCATCGTCTTCGAGCCGTCGGTGGGCGACCGGGACGGGGACGGCATCCCCGACGACGCCGACCAGTGCCCCGACGAGAAAGAGGACAAGGACGGCTTCGAGGATCAGGACGGCTGCCCCGACCTCGACAACGACCAGGACGGCATCCCCGACCTCGTCGACCAGTGCCCCGATCTGGCCGAGGACAAGAACGGCTTCGAAGACGACGACGGCTGCCCCGACGCGACCCGCGACCGGGACGGGGACGGCATCCTCGACCACGAAGACCAGTGCCCCGACGACCCCGAGGACCGCGACGGCTTCGAGGACGACGATGGCTGCCCCGACCTCGACAACGACCGCGACGGGCTGGTCGACACCGAGGATCAGTGCCCCAACGACCCCGAGGACATCGACGGCCACGAGGACGAGGACGGCTGCCCCGACCCGGACAACGACGGGGACGGCATCCTCGACTACGACGACGACTGCCCCAACGTGCCCGAGGACTTCGACGGCGACCAGGACGAGGACGGCTGCCCCGACCAGAAGCGCAAGGTGGTCATCACCGGGGGCAAGCTCGAGATCCTGGAGAAGGTCTACTTCGAGACCAACAAGGCGGTCATCAAGACCGAGAGCTACGCCATCCTCTACGAGGTGGCCGAGACCCTGCGCAGCAACCCCCAGATCAAGCTGGTGGAGGTGCAGGGGCACACCGACAGCCGCGGGCGGGATGAGTACAACCTCGAGCTGTCCGACAAGCGGGCGGCGGCGGTGCGCACCTTCCTCATCGAGGAGGGCAACATCGACGGCGAGCGCCTGAGCAGCCGGGGCTACGGGGAGACCCAGCCGGTCGACCCGGCGGAGAACGCGGCGGCGTGGGCCAAGAACCGTCGGGTGGAGTTCATCATCAAGCGCGAGGATCCCCGCTGAGGCGGGCCCGATCCCGGACCGAGACGCAGAGCAGATGGCGAAGAAGCGCAAGAAGAAGAGCAGCAGGAAACGAGGCGGCGGCGGGCGGCCCCCGCCGCGCAAACGGGACGAGAAGGCCGCCCTGCGGGGCATGCTCATCGGCGCGGTCATCTTCGTGCTGCTCGCCATCGCCCTGATGATGCCCATCGGCGGGGCGACGCCGTTCAGCCACCTGCTCGAGGCGGTGGGCCTGACCGGGGACGACGTCAGCGACCCCTCGGTGGGCCCCGAGGTGGCGCCCAACGCCGGGCGCGCGCCCCCCCAGGAGTCGGTGACCGAGGAGGAGCAGGAGGGGCTCGACGACCTGATCGAGAAGAAGAAGGAGTGAACCCCGGGCGGTGGGCGCTGGCCGGCCTGCTGCTGATCGGCGGCGGGGTGGCGCTGCTGACCCTCGTGGGGCACTTCGACGCCCTCGATCGCGATCGGGCGCTGCTCGTGGCTCAGACCGAGCGCTTCGGGCCCGGCACCCGGGGCCGGGTCGCCGCCTGGGCCGAGGCGAACCGGCCCGGCGCGGCGCTGCGCTGGTCGGCGGGCGACCCGCCGCTCTTCGATGATCGGGTGCCGGTCTCGCTGCACATCGGCGAGGCGGGGCCCTATCGGTTCTCGATCGCGCTCGGCGCCCGGGCGGTCACCCCGCTCGACGACGAAACCCGGAGGCTGGTCGCGCGCATCGCTACGTGGGCCGCCGCCGAGGCCCCGGGCGGCGCGCCGAAATAGCCGCCGCCGCCCGCCGGTTGTCGCCCGACGGAGGACCGCACCATGATCCGAACCGCGCTCCGCTCGGCGCGTCCGCCGGCCATGCTCGCCGCCTGCCTGATCGCGCTGCTCGCCGGCCCGGCCGCGGCCCAGAAGACGCTGTGGACCGACGGCACCCGCGATCCGATCGTGGCCGCCGACGCGCCGGTGACCTTCGACGCCTTCAGCCGCCTCGCCGCCCGCACCGCCCCGGCGGTGGTCTCGATCGAGACCGAGGTCGGCCTCGCCGAGTTCCGCGGCTGGCACCCGTTCCTCGACCAGGGCGAGGGCTTCCAGCTCGGGGCCGGCTCGGGCTTCATCATCCGGGGCGACGGCTACATCCTCTCGAACAACCACGTCGTCGAGAACGCCAAGAGCATCAAGGTGCACCTCCAGGACGGGCGGGTCTTCGAGGCCGAGCTGATCGGGCAGGATCCGGCGACCGACCTGAGCCTGCTGCGCATCGACCCCGGTCGGGAGAAGCTGCCCGCCGTGCCGCTCGGTGACTCCGACCGGCTGGCCATCGGGGAGTGGGTGGTGGCCATCGGCAACCCGATGGGGCTGAGCCACACGGTGACCGCGGGCATCGTCAGCGCCAAGGGCCGCCGCGAGGTGCGCCCCGACGACCGCCTGCGCTACGCCGACTTCATCCAGACCGACGCCAGCATCAACCCCGGCAACAGCGGGGGGCCGCTGTTCAACCTGCGGGGCGAGGTGATCGGCATCAACACCGCGATCAACGCCCGGGCGCAGGGCATCGGCTTCGCGGTGCCCATCAACATGGTCAAGACGGTGCTGCCGGCGCTGCGCAAGGGCGGGGCGGTGGAGCGCTCGTGGCTCGGGGTCCAGATCCGGGAGGTGACCCCCGAGCTGGCCTCGAGCAACGGGCTCGACCGGCCCCGGGGCGCGCTGGTGGCGGCGGTGGTGCGCGAGGGCCCCGCCGAGAAGGCCGGGCTGCGGGCGGGCGACCTGATCGTGCGGTTCGGGGGCACCGACATCAAGCGCCACGACGACCTGCCGTGGCTGGCGAGCAACGCCGGCATCGGCGAGAGCGTGGCCGTCGACGTGGTGCGCAACGGCGACCCGGTCATGATGAAGATCGTGTTGGGCCGGCTGCCGGCCTTCGACCGGCCCGTCGAGCGCCCCCGGGTCCGCCGCCCCCGCTGACCGGCGCCGTCCCCCATGCGGGGCCTGGCGTGTCACCGAACGCGTCCTATCGTGACGCCCCGGTCACCACCGGTCGACCAACAGGTCGTTTCGAAGCCCCCTTTGTTTACGTCACGGTCCCGATCGAGTAGCGTGGCACTGGCGTCCGACGTCGGCGGTGGGGATCGGTGAATCGACTGCGCCCCGCCCGGGCCGAGGCGCCCCCAAACGACGATCCGGCAGGAGGCGACCCAATGCGGGGCTACGCGCGCCACTCGATGCTTCTCCTCGGCCTGGCTCTCGGCCTGCTGGTCGGTCCGGCCCCCGCCCTCGCTCAGGACATCCAGAACTTCCGCCCGGCCTCCGGCACCTGGAACGGCTTCAGCGTCGACGGGGCCAAGGTGCCCCGGCACCTCGAGTTCGTGCCGTCGCTGATGCTCAACTACGGCCGCGACCCGCTCGTCTACCGCGACGCGGACGGCGACGTCGACAAAGACATCGTGCGCAACCTGGGCACCCTCAACGTGCTTCTCGCCTTCGGCCTGTGGGAGCGGGTTGAGCTGGGGTTGGACCTGCCGCTGCACTACGCCGACGGGGGCGGCATCGAAGACGGGGACGAGGGCGTCGCCCTGGGCGACATCCGGCTGCTGACCAAGTTCAGGCTGGTCGGGCTCGAGAAGGACAGCGGGGCCGGGGTGGCCCTGGCGGTGCCGGTCTCGTTCCCCTCGGGTGACCAGGACAAGTACGTAGGCGAGGGGCAGGTCGTCGCCAACCCCGAGCTCATCCTCGAGGCCCGGGGGGCCGGGGTGCAGTTCGCCGCCAACGGCGGGGTCCGCATCCGCCCCGACAAGGAGGAGGTCGAGAGCCTCGACCTGGGCACCGAGGTGACCTACGGGGCGATGCTCGGGGTGCACCTCGGCACCGAGGACGTGGTCGCCATCGGCGAGGTCTTCGGCGCGGCGGCGATCACCGACATCCGGGCCGACAGCCGCTCGAACCCGCTCGAATCCCTCGTCGGTCTGCGCATCTTCACCGACCCCGGCGCGGTCATCACCGTCGGCGGCGGGGTGGGCATCATCGCCGACTACGGCTCCCCCATCTGGCGGGCGATCCTCGGCTTCGCGTGGCACGACCGCAATTACGACCGCGACGGCGACGGCCTGCTCGACGACGTCGACCAGTGCCCCGACGACCCCGAGGACAAGGACGAGTTCGAGGACGAGAACGGCTGCCCCGACCCGGACAACGACCAGGACGGCATCCTCGACGTGGCCGACGCCTGCCAGCTCGACCCCGAGGACAAGGACGACTTCGAGGACATGGACGGCTGCCCCGACCCGGACAACGACCGCGACGGGCTGCTCGACCCCGACGACAAGTGCCCCAACGAGCCGGAGAACCGCAACAACTGGCAGGACGAGGACGGCTGCCCCGACGACATCCCCGACAGCGACGGGGACGGGCTGCTCGACCCCGACGACAAGTGCCCCCAGAACCCCGAGGACAAGGACGGCTTCCAGGACGAGGACGGCTGCCCCGACCCGGACAACGACGCCGACGGCATCCTCGACGTCAACGACAAGTGCCCGGTCGACCCCGAGACGGTCAACGGCTACGAAGACGGCGACGGCTGTCCCGACGAGCGCCCGACGCCCCAGCTCGTGGTGGTGACCAAGGAGAAGATCGAGATCCTGCAGAAGGTCTTCTTCTTCACCAACAAGTCGACCATCAAGCGGGAGAGCTACCCGGTGCTCGATCAGGTGGCCGAGGTCATGATCGGCAACCCGAACATCAAGCGGGTGCGGGTCGAGGGCCACACCGACAGCCGGGGCCGCGACGCCTACAACATGAAGCTGTCCCAGGCGCGGGCCGAGTCGGTGCAGAAGTACCTCATCGGCCAGGGCGTCGAGCCCGAGCGGCTCGACGCGGTCGGCTACGGCGAGACCCTGCCCATCGCCGACAACGACACCACCGAGGGTCGGGCCGAGAACCGCCGGGTGGAGTTCACCATCCTCGCGGACTGATCCGCCTGCCCTGGAGGCCGCCCGCGACCGGCCTCCTCCGGGACAGTGCCGCCCCGGACAGTGCCGCCCCGGACAGTGCCGCTCCGGACAGAGCCAGCCTGGGCAGAGCCGCTCCGGACAGAGCCAGCCCGGGCAGAGCCGCTCCGGACAGAGCCAGCCCGGACAGAGCCAGCCCGGGCAGAGCCGCCCCGGACAGAGCCGCTCCGGGCAGAGCCACCCCGGACAGAGCCACCCCGGACAGAGCCGCCCGCCCCGATCAGCCGGCCAGAGACCACGCCCGAGCGGCCATCAGCCGGGCGTCGATCGCGCCCCGCAGGCGGTGGGCGATCGTGACGTCGTCCATCGTGCCGAACCACGGCAGCGCGGTGTGTTGCACCGGGTCGGGCCGCCGCTGAACGAGCGCCCCGTACGAGGCGGGCAGCGGGTGGTCGGCCGGGTGCTCGACCGCGCCCCGCAGCACCGGCGCGATCAGGATGTCGACTAGCGCGGCGACGGCCTCCGGGTGGTGGCGCATCGAGCGGTAGGCCACCCGCCCGGCCCACAGGGAGCCGCCGGTCCCGGTGCGCTCGTTGAGCCCCCGGGCGACCCGGCTGTGCAGGTCGCGCAGCGCCGCCGGCAGCCGGTCGTCCAGCGCGCGCAGCAGCAGGATGTAGCCGTCCGAGCGCACGCTGTAGGCGAAGACCTCCAGCGGGCGCCGGGCGACGACCGCCCGCAGGGCGTCGACGTAGAGGTCGCCGGCCTCGGAGAGGCGGCGGGTCTCGACGACGGCCTGCTCGACCCGGTAGATGGTGTCGGCCCGCGCATCCTTGGGGCGGCGCAGGCGGGCCGGCGGTCGCCGGCCGAAGGAGAGAGGGGGAAGAACGAGTCTGCGGGGCATGGTCTCCTCGACGCCGCGCCTCGACGCCGCGCGACTGAATCGGGGAGACTAGGTATCGAGCAGGCCAAAGTGTCCGATCAGGGGGTTTTTGTCGTGGCCAATCCGATCGTTTTGTCGATCCCGGGCTTCTTCGTCTTGATGGGCGCCGAGCTGTGGGTCGCCCGCCGTCGCCGCCAAGCGGTCTACGGAGCAGCGGACACGGTCAACAACCTGCACCTCGGCGTGGGCTCCCAGGTCGTGGGGGTGATGAGCCTGGGGCTGATGTTCGGGCTGTATGTGTGGGTCTACGAGGGCGCCGCGCTCGCGGCGTGGCCGATGCAGGCGTGGTGGGCCTGGGTGCTGGCGTTCGTGGCCCAGGACTTCCTGTACTACGTCTTCCACCGGGCGTCGCATCAGGTGGCTTTCTTGTGGGCGGCGCACGCGGTGCATCATCAGAGCGAGCGCTACAACCTCTCGGTGGCGCTGCGGCAGTCGTGGGTGCAGCAGTTCTTCTCGGGGCTGTTCTACCTGCCGCTGGCCGTCGCCGGCGTGCCCCCGCTGATGTTCGGCACCGTGGCCGCGATCAATACGCTGTACCAGTTCTGGATCCACACCGAGCTGATCGACCGGATGGGGCCGCTGGAGAAGGTCATCAACACCCCCTCCCACCACCGGGTGCACCACGGCACCGACGCGGCCTACGTCGACCGCAACCACGCGGGCATGCTCATCGTCTGGGACAAGCTCTTCGGCACCTTCGTCGAGGAGACCGACCGCCCCCGCTACGGCACCCTGGCCCCGGTGCGCAGCTTCGAGCCGGTGTGGGCCAACGTGCAGGTCTGGCGGCTCTTGTGGCAGAAGGCCCGGGCCGCCCCCCGCCTGCGGGACAAGATCGCCGTGTGGTTCCGCCCGCCGGGCTGGCTGCCCCCGGGGGTCGACCCCGACGGGCTGGACTACGCCCCCGACGGCAAGCCCACCGACCCCGACTACGTGCGCTACGAGCGGCCCCTGAGCGGCTCGCGGGCGGTGTACGTGGGGGTGCAGTTCGCCGGCATGATCGCGGCGACGCTGGGGCTGCTCTACGAGGCGGCGAACCACCCCCCGGCGGTGGTGCTCGCCTGGGGCGGCGCCATCTTGTGGACCGTCTCGGCGGTGGGCGGGGTGATCGACGGCCGGCGGTGGGCGCCGAAGGTCGAGGCGGCCCGGCTGGCGGCGATCGTCGCGCTGGGGGCCGGGCTGTGGGCCAGCGGCGCCGCCCCGATCGTGGGCCCGGTCCTGTTCGTGGGCGGGCTGGCGTCGACCGCCCTCGGCGCGTGGACCGCCCGCCACGCCGCCGGCCCGGCCCTCGAGGTCGAGCGGGCCTGACCCCCGGGGGCGCCGCCGAGATCCTGTCCCCTCGCCCGCGTCCGGGTTACGCTGCCGGGGCCACTACCGGGAGGGTCACCCATGCGCATGCACCGCCGCGCCGTCGGCGCGCTCGTCGTCTCGCTCAGCCTCGCGCTGCCCGCCGCCGGGCTCGCCTTCTGCGGCTTCTTCGTCTCGGGGGCCGACGCCGGCCTGTACAACGACGCCTCGCAGGTGGTGCTCATGCGCCAGGGCACCCGCACCATCATGACCATGTCGAACACCTACCGCGGCCCGGCGAAGGACTTCGCGATGGTCGTGCCGGTGCCGGTCGTCTTGCAGGAGGAGCAGGTCAAGACCCTGCCCCACGACGTCTTCGACAAGATCGACCAGCTCAGCGCGCCCCGGCTCGTCGAGTACTGGGAGCAGGACCCGTGCTATGTGCCCAGGCCGACGCGCAAGTACGCGATGGCCCGGGGCGGGGCCCCGATGGACGACATGGTGATGGAGTCGGCCGGCGCGCCCGACCTGGGGGTCACCGTCGAGGCCGAGTTCACCGTCGGCGAGTACCAGATCGTGATCCTGTCGGCCGAGGAGGCCAACGGCCTCGACACCTGGCTGCGGCGGAACGGCTACTCGATCCCCGCCGGGGCCCCCAAGGCGCTGGCCCCCTACATCGCCGAGGGCATGAAGTTCTTCGTGGCCAAGGTGGACATCGAGAAGGTGCAGCGGGACGCCGACGGGCGGGCGATCCTCTCGCCGCTGCGCTTCGACTTCGAGGCGAAGCAGCTCCGGCTGCCGGTGCGGCTCGGCCTGCTCAACGCCAGCGGCAAGCAGGACCTCATCGTCTACGTGCTCAGCCCCGAGAGCCGCTACGAGGTGGCCAACTACCGCAACGTGTTCATCCCGTCGAACCTCGAGGTCGAGGACGCGGTGCGCAAGCAGTTCGGGGCGTTCTACACCGCGCTGTTCGACGAGACGCTCGCCAAGGCCGGCGGCGGGGCGGTGGTGACCGAGTACGCCTGGCAGACGACGAGCTGCGACCCGTGCCCGGTGCCGCCGCTGCAGCCGGCCGACATGCTCTCGCTCGGCGGGGACGTGCTCGGGCTCGGCGGGGCCGGGGGCAAGATCCCGCAGGCGCGCCCCCGGCCGGGGCGGCGGCCGATGCAGCCGTTCTTCGGCAACTTCTCGTCGTGGGTGCTGACCCGGCTGCACACCCGCTACGACAAGGCCACCCTCAGCGAAGACCTGGTGTTCGTGCCGGCGAAACCGGTGCGCGGGGGTCGGGGCCACGCCGGCAAGAGCCAGGAGCCGCCGGGCGGGGTCGAGGACAGCCCGGTCAACAACTTCCAGGGGCGCTACATCATCCGCCACTACTGGGCCGGCGAGGTGACCTGCGACAACCCGCGCTACGGCATCTGGGGCGGCCCGCCGGGCGGCGGCCAGAAGGTGAAGGCGGCCGGTGATCTGGGCACGGTGAAGCGGGCCCCGGTGGCGCTGAAGTCGGCGGTGCGCTCGAGCCTGCCCCAGCTCGGCCTGCCCGGCAAGCCGGCCCCGGTGCGCAAGGGCGAGACGGCGCGGTGAAGGCCGCCCTGGCCGCGCTCGGCGCGCTCGGCCTGCTCGCCGCGCCGGCCGTCGCCGCCGAGTTCACCCCCGCCGGGGCCGCCGGGCAGCGGGTCCTGATCGGGCCCGGGGCCCCCGACGCGCAGGCGGTGCGGGCGGCGGTCGAGGCCGACGGGTTCTACGCCGGCCCGCCCATCGGCGCCGGGGCCTGCGCCCGGTGCCACCCCGACGTCGCCGCGCAGTGGGCCGCCTCGGCCCATCGGTTCTCGTCGTTCGACAACCCCTACTACACCGCCGCCGCCCGGGCCTTCCACGCGGCGCGGGGCCCGGACGGCTTCCGCTTCTGCGCCGACTGCCACGACCCCGCCCTGGCGGTGGCCGGGCCGGTGGACGCCATCGAGCCGGCCACCGTCGAGGCCCAGGCGGGCATCGGCTGCCTCGTATGCCACTCGATGGCCGAGGCGCCCCCGCCCATCGGCAACG
Source organism: bacterium (assembly GCA_030426085.1). Classification (GTDB taxonomy): domain Bacteria; phylum Myxococcota_A; class Bradymonadia; order UBA7976; family UBA1532; genus JACKDM01. The sequence continues at coordinate 160,023 of JAUHYW010000011.1, forward strand.
CGACCTACGCCCTGCGCCTCGACCCGGTGCCCGTCGGCGAGGGCCACGGCGCGCGGGTCCGCCCGGCGGGCGCCGCCGACGGCCGGCTGTGCGGGAGCTGCCACCGGGTCGGCCTGGGGGCCGAGGTGTCGGGCGACCGCTGGCGGCGGGGCCAGGACGACCAGTTCGGCTGGGCCGACGGGCCCTACGCCGCCGGGGCCGCCGTCCTCGGGGCGCCCGACCCGGCGAGCTGTATCGACTGCCACATGCCCCGGGTGCCCGCCTCGGAGGCCGAGAAGGGCGCCAAGGGCGGCCGGGTGCGCGATCATCGGGCGCTGGGGGCCGGCACCGCGCTGGCCCGGATCCGGGGAGATACGACACACGAGGCGACCAGCGCGGCGTTCCTCCGGGGCGCGGCGCGGATCGAGCTGGCCCAGCGGGCGCCGGGCGTGGTGGACGTCGTGCTGCTCAACCACCGGACCGGGCACCCCTTCCCCGGCGGGGTCAACGACAGCAACCAGGCGTGGATCGAGTGGCGGGTCTTCGGCGCCGACGGGGCCCCGCTGGCCCACAGCGGCGTGCTCGACGGCGGGCGCTTGCCGGCCGAGGCCCACCGGATCCGGGCCCAGCCGGTCGACCCCCGGGGCGACCCGCTCGCCGAACGCGCGGTGCACGCCCTGCGCAGCGTCGTCTTCGACACCCGCCTGCCGCCGATGCAGCCCCGGGCGGCGCGCTATCGGCTGCCGGACGGCGCCGCCCGGGCCCGGGCCCGGCTGCTGTATCGCCAGTTCGACGCCGATTACGCCGCCTTCGCCTGTCGGCCGCTGCCCCCGGGGCCGGCCCGCGACCGCTGCTTCGAACCGCCGGTGGTCGAGGTCGCCGCGGCCGAGGTCGCCGTGCGCGACGGGCGCCTGATCCAGCCCGACGACCCCGAGCGCGCGCTGCGCCACGGGCTGGCCCTGGCCGGCGGGCTGGCCGCCGACGCCCGCGCCGCCGAAGCGATGCTGGTCGAGCTGCACCGGGCCGACCCCGCCGACCCCCGCCCGCTGCTCGGCGCGGCCCGGGCGGCCCGGGCCCTGGGGCGCACCGACCGGGCGCTGGCGCTGCTCGACCGCGCCGACGCGCTGCCCGACGCTTCGCCCATCCGCCACCGCCTGCGGGCCGAGGCGCTGGCCGACGCCTACCGCATCCCGCCGGCCCGGGCCGCCGCCGAGCGGCTGGCCGAGGCGCTGCCCGCCACCCGGAAGACCTGGGCCCTGCTCGCCCGCCTGCGCACCCTGGACGGCGACCCGGTCGGCGCGCTCGCCGCCGCCGATCGACTGCTGGCGATCGACCCCCACTGCGCCGACGGCCACTACCAGCGCATGCTCGCCCTGCGGGCCCTCGGGCGCCCCGGCGAGGCCGACGCCCGCCGGCTGTACCTGCGCCACCGCCCGCCGGACGAGGCGGTGCTGCGGCTGCGCAAGGTCTTCCGCCAGCGGCACCCGGCGCTGGCCCCGCACCTCGACCCGATCCCGATCCGGGGGCCGTGAACGGGCGACGGCGCCTCAGAGAAAGCAGCCCTCGATGCCGAGCACGGTGCGCCGCTGCACCTTGCGCAGCGAGGGCAGCCGGTCGTCGGGCTCGATCGCCGGCATCACCACCGCCGCGGTGAGCGGGTCGAGCACCACCCACAGCGCGTCGTGGATGGGGAACCGCAGCCCGAGCGGGCGCAGCTCGGAGAACACCCCGGTCTCGCCCCGGTCGTGCAGGTCGCTGTCGAACATCAGGGTCGAGGTGCCCAGCGCGAGGCCGACCCGCACGTAGTCGTCGAAGAACAGCGCCTCGCCGAACAGCGCGACGTCGAGCACCCCCGCGTCGACCCGGGCGCCGTACTCCACCGACAGCCAGTGGTCGCGGTCGACGTGCAGCCCGAACCGCCAGCGGCCGACGCGCCAGGCCGCGCGCACCCCGTAGCCGAACGCCGGGGCGAGGATGGCCGAGTCGACCCGGTCGTCGAGCGCGGCGCCGTGGCCTTCGATCGCGACGGCCAGCCGGGGCGGCTCGGCCGCGGCGGGGCGGGGGGCTGCGAGCGCGGCGAGCCCCACGGCGAGCGCGAGGCCCCGTCGGCGGGCGAGGGCGAACAGCGCGGCGAGCCCCAGCGCGACGGGCCAGCCGGCGGGCGCGCCCCCGGGGGCCGCCCCGCAGCCCAGGTAGGGGCCCACCGGCTCCTCGCGGGCGATCCCGGCGAACGGGCTGCCGCAGAAGTCGTTGGCGTCGGTGCAGCACAGCGCCTCGACCGCGGCCGGGTCGTCCCCGCCGAGGGCCGCCCGGCACGGCGGGTTGTAGACCAGCCAGCCGCAGGCGTCGCGCTCGGTGGCGTCGTCGGCGCAGGGGGCCAGCCCCCGCCGCAGCGCGGTGTCGTCCCGGGCCTGGACCGCCTGCACGATCGCCCCCACCAGCGCGGTGGTGCGCCGGGTGGCGGCCTCGACCATCGGGGCGACGTCGTCCCGATCGCAGTCGTCGAGCGCGTTGCTGTGGGCCAGCCCGTCGTCGGGCCCCAGGCGCCCCTCGACCGCGTCGACGTAGTTGAGCACCCCCACGACGTGCTCGACGTCCGCGTCCCAGATCATGTGGGCGTGGGCGTCCTGCAAGGCGTGGATCGCGCGGCCGACGTGCCACGCGAAGAGCACCACCGGCACCTCGACGCGGCCGTAGTGGTCGAGGTAGGCCGGCTTGCGCACGATGACCCCGCCCGCGCTCAGCTCGGCGCCGAGCCGCACCTCTTCGACGATGGCCGCCAGGGTCCCGTCGACCGCGGCGAGGTCGCCCGGCAGGCCGTCGTCGTCGGGGCCGCGCAGCGCGTGGGCGTACTGCCCCCGGGGCGCGGGGTCGGCGTGCAGCCGGCGCAGGGCGCCGAGGTCGAAGGTCGAGTGGCCCTCAGTGTCCGGCGAGCGCACCCCCACGATGATCGACATCATCACGAAGCGGGTCGCGTCGTCGGCCTCGGCGGTGCCGGGGAACTGCAAGGTCGCGAGCAGCCGCCGCAGCAGCGGGTCGTCGGGGATCTCGATGTGAGCGTCGATGTCGACCAGCGCCGACAGCGGCCCCAGCGAGCGGGCGGTGATGCGCTCGTGGCACGACTCGCTGACGGCGGTCTGCAAGCTGTAGGCCCCGGCCGGGGTGCCGAACAGCGCGGTGAGGGCGAAGGCGAGGGCGGGTCTCATCGGCCGAACTCCGCAGAGACGCACACCCGGTACTGCACGTCGACGAGCGGGATGCCCCCCGCGTCGGGCACGGTCGCGAACAGGGTGAGCGGGTCGAGCCCGATGACGACGTCGCCCAGCGCCCAGCGCACGCCGGCCGGCCGCAGGTCGATGTAGAAGCCCACCTCGCCGGCCTCGTCGAGCGCGGTGCCTTCGAGCAGCACCGCCAGCCCGCCGCCGAGGCGGCTCCGGATGCGACCCCCGGCCGACAGCACCTCGCCCTCGACGCCGGCGTGCAGGGCCCCGAACCAGTCCTCCTCGCCGGCGCCGTCGACCGAGCGCCACAGGGTACCCTCGAGCGCGAGGCCCAGCCCCCAGCGCGCCCAGCGGTGGGTGCCGTGCAGCCCCAGGGCCAGCCCCCGCATCAGGCCGGGGTCGTCGCCGTTGGACTCGGAGTAGGGGGAGAACGCGAAGTCGGGCGCCACCGACCAGGCGGCGGCGTAGGGCGGCTCGAGCTCAGCCCGGGCCCCGAGCGGCAGGCCGATCGCGACGGTGAGGGCGACGAGCGCGGTGGGCGATGAAGTGGGCATCCTCCCTCCCCGCGCCGGGGACGCGGCCGGCGCGCGGCTCCAGCATCGCGCCGCCGGCGGCGGTTGTCCACGGGCACGCCCCGCCCGCCGTCAGTCGCAGATCATGCGGATGTAGAAGACGTCGTCATTGCTGGCCTCGCCGTCGATGTTGACCCCGCCCCAGGTGTTGTTCGCCCGGCAGCGGGTGTCGCTGCCGCTCGCGCCGGTGCAGGTGCCGTCGGCGCGCACCGTGACGTGCTTGGCCGGGCCGTCGGCGCAGTTGCTGCACCGGTTGCGCCAGCCCAGGCGCAGGTGGCAGTTGAGCCGCATGTAGCTGCGGGTCTGGCCGTCGATGAAGCCGCCGTCGACCCGGAGCCGGCCCCCGCCCCGGCGAATGCCCGTGCCGGACACGGTGGGGTCGAGGTCGGCGGCGCCCAGGCTGCCGTCGGCCACCTCGGCGGTGTCGATGGCGTCGCCGGGCAGCGCGACGTCGCCGCCCACCTGCAACCCGCCGGCGGCCAGGGCGCCGCCCACCGTCAGGTCGCCGTCGATCTGGGCCTCGTCGGCGACCGAGAGATCGGTGGCCGCGGTCGTCCACAGGGCGTAGGGCGTCGCCCGGATGGGCTGCCGCCGGGACAGCGGGATGTCGTCGGCCGGATCGTCGGGGTCGCCGAGCAGGGTCAGGCCGAGGTGCAGGTCGTCGGCGGCGGTGACCACGTCGGCGATGGCCCGCGCGCCGCCGTCGGGGCCCTGGCCGACGGGGCCGACGGTGGCGGTGAAGCTGCCGGCGTAGACCTCGACGACCAGCGGCTGGGTGTAGACCGGCTCGGCGGCCTCGGGGCTGTCGTAGAGCGCAAACAGCAGGTGCAGCGCGTCGTCGCCGCGGGCGTCGACCGGCGCGCCGTCGAGCTCGAGGTAGCCCTCGTAGGGCATCATGCGGGGCACGCTGTCGGTGCGCGGGTCGCCGTCGGCCCGGGCCGGCGAGGTGGCGGCGACGAGGGCGGCGAGCAGCGCGCAGAGGGTCAGCCAGTGGACCCAGCCGGGGGTGCGTCGGATGTCATCGAAGCGATACATGGCAGGACTCCTGGGATGGCGCCGGGTCAGTTGCAGATCAGGCGGATGTAGAAGACATCGTTGCCGTCGACATCGCCGTCGGTGTTGACCCCGCCCCAGGTGTTGTTCGCCCGGCAGCGGGTGTCGGACCCGCTGGCGCCGGTGCAGGTGCCATCGGCCCGCACGGTGACGTTCTTCTCCGGCCCGTTGTCGCAGTTACCGCAGTTGTCGCGCCAGCCGAGGCGGGCGTGGCAGTTGCTTCGGACCCAGCTCCGGATGCGGCCCTGGAGCCAGTCCTCGTCGATGGCGATGCTCGCGCCCCGACGCTCCAGCCCTTCGCCGAGCATGGCCGGGTCGAAGTCATCGAGGCGCAGGCTGCCGTCGGCGACCTCGGCGCCGCCGATCGAGCCGCCGGGCAGATCGACCGGCCCGTCGATGCGCAGGCCGCCGTCGACCTGCACCCCGCCGCCCACCGAGACGTCGCCCCCGACGCGGGCCTGCCCGGCGACCGCGAGGTCGGTGGCGGTGGTGCTCCACATGGCATACGGCGTGGCGTAGATCCGCTGGCGGTTGGCCAGCGGGATGTCGTCCTCGGGGTCGTTCGGGTCGCCGAGCAGGGTCATGCCCAGGTGCAGATCGTCGGCGGCGGCGATGATCGCATCGACCGGCACCACCTCGCCGTCCGGGCCCACGCCCTCGGGGCCGATGGTCGCGGTGAAGCGCCCGGCGTAGACCTCGACCACCAGCGGCTGGCTGTAGACCGGCTGCTCGGCGTCGGGGCCGTCGTAGAGCGCAAAGAGCAGGTGCAGCGCCGCGTCGCCCACGGCGTCGACCGGCGCGCCGTCGACCTCGAGCCGTCCCTGGTAGGGCAGCATGCGCGGCACGTCGTCGGTGGTCGGGTCGCCGTCGGCGCGGGCGACGCCGGTGGCGCAGAGCATCACGAGCAGGGTCGCGAAGGCCGGGGCAGAGGCGAAGCGGGCGAGGTGGTGCATGATGATCTCTCGGGTTGGCGTCGGTTGCTGTGCGGTGACGAGTCGACGGTAGGCGGGGGCGGGGAGCGGGCACGACTTAAAGGCCCTTAAGCCAATCGACGTGCGGGTTTCGAGCGAGGCGGGGTTGCCGGGGAGGGCGGGGATCAGTCGCAGACGAGGTGCACGTAGAAGACGTCGTCGTTGCCCACATCGCCGTCCGTATTGACCCCGCCCCAGACGCCGCGGCAGCCGGTGTTCGTGCCGACGCCGCCGATGCAGGTGCCGTTGGCCTGCACGGTGACCCGCTTGGAGGGGCCGTTGTTGCAGTCGTGGCAGCTGTCGCGCCAGCCGAGCTGGACCCGGCAGTGCCCGCGCACCCAGCTGCGGATGCGCGCGTCGAGGTAGGCGTCGTCGAGGTTCATCGCCGCGCCGTCGCGGGTGAGGCCGCGGCCGATGGTCGCCGGGGCGATCTCGTCGAGGTCGACGCTGCCCGCGGTCAGGTCGACCGGGCCTCGGATCCGCGCGCCGCCGTTGAGCCGGGCCTGCCCGTCGACCACCATCCGGCCCTCGACCCGCGCTTCGCCGCCGACGTGAAGCCGGTCGGCCACCGCGAGGTCGGTGGCGCCGGTGGTCCACATGGCATAGGGCGTCGCGTAGATCCGCTGGCGGTTGTTGAGCGCGACGTCGTCGGCCGGGTCGTCGGGGTCGCCGAGCAGGGTCATGCCGAGGTGCAGATCGTCGGCGGCCATGATGACCGTATCGAGGGGCACCTCGGCGCCGTCGGGGCCTTCACCGGTCGGCCCGATGGTGGCGGTGAAGCGCCCGGTGAAGACCTCGACCCGCAGCCGCTGGCTGTAGACCGGCTGCTCGGCGGCGGGGCCGTCGTAGAGCGAGAAGAGCAGGTGTAGCGCGGCGTCGCCCGCCGCCTCGACCGGCGCGCCGTCGAGCTCGAGAACGCCCTGGTAGGGCAGCAGGCGCGGCACGTCATCGGTGCTCGGGTCGCCGTCGGCGTGGGCGAGGCCCGCGGCGCAGAGCGCCAGGAGCAGGGTCGCGAGGGCAGGGGCGGAGGGTCGGGTGGAGCGTTGCATGGTCGCCTCTCGATGCGTCGTGGGGACGGGGCGGGGCCCGTCGGTTGCTCTGCCGTGACGAGGCGACGATAGGCGGGGGCCGGAGCGGGGGGCGACTTAAGGGGCCTTAAAGCCCTGATTCGGCGAGAGATTCTCGCCGAGCGGGCGGCAGGCGGAGCGCTTGCTGGGGCCCGTCACTCGCAGAGGAAGCGGATGTAGAACACGTCGTCGTCGTTGACATTGCCGTCGGTGTTGAAGCCGGCCCAGGTGCCCTGGCGACACGCGGAGTTCTGGCCGCCCAGGCAGGTCGCGTCGGCGCCCGCCGAGGCGATCTTGGCCGGCGCCGATCCGCAGTTGCTGCAGCTGTCCCGCCAGCCGAGCTGCACCTTGCAGTGATTGCGCACCCAGTCGCTGATGCGCGCGTCGAGGTAGCCATCGTCGAGGTCGAGCGCCGCGCCGCTCCGGTTGATGCCCCGGCCGGCGATCGCCGGGTCGATCTCTTGCAAGTCCACGCTGCCGGCGTCCAGTCGCACCGGACCGGTCACCCGCATGCCGCCGCCGATGCGCGCCTCGCCGGTGACCTCGATGTCGCCGCCGACGGTCGCGTTGCCGCCGACGGCCGCGTCCCGCGCCACCGAGAGGTTGGTCGCGCTGGTGGTCCACATCGCATACGGCGTGGCGTAGATCCGCTGGCGGTTGGCGAGCGGGATGTCGTCGGCCGGGTCGTCGGGGTCGCCGAGCAGGGTCAGGCCCAGGTGCAGGTCGTCGGCCGCCGCGATGACCCCGTCGATGGGCACCACCGCGCCGTCGGGACCCTCGCCCTCGGGGCCGATGGTGGCGGTGAAGCGGCCGCCGTAGACCTCGACGACCAGCGGCTGGCGGTAGACCGGCTGCTCGGCGTCGGGGCCGTCGTAGAGCGAGAACAGCAGGTGCAGCGCGGCGTCGCCGGTGGCCTCCACCGGCCGTCCGTCGAGCTCGAGCTGCCCCTGATACGGCAGCAGCCGGGGCACCTCGTCGGTGCGCGGGTCGCCGTCGGCGAAGGCCGGGCCGACGAGGCAACCGAGGACGAAGGCGGCGGCGAGGGTGCGAGCGGTGGTCTTCATGGTCTGCCTCGTGGATCCGAAGTGGGCGCGGCTCGGGGCCGGAGCGGGATGGCTCAGCGCAGGATCAGGCCGGCGCAGTGGCCGTCCTCGTCCACCTGCTCGCACAGCGCGACGCGGTCGGTGCCGAAGGTCGGGATGTGACCCCGCACCGTGACGACGCCCACCGGGCCATCGCCCAGCGCGGCCTCGGCGTGGAAGGCGTCGCGCAGGGCCGCGCCGCCGGCGGGGTCCTCTTCGGCCGGGGGCGCCGGGGCGAAGGCGCTGGCGGTGAAGTCGCCGCACATCCAGAAGCCGAGCCGCCCGCCGTCGAGGCCACCCTCGTCGGCGCTGCTGACGCAGTAGCCGTCGATGCAGCCCGGCTGGTCGAGCGGGGCGGTGCCCCCGAAGTGGAGCTGCTCGTCGGGGCAGCCCACGTCGCAGCCCGCCCCGCCGTAGTTGACCCCGCAGCCGCAGATGATCTTGCCGCCGTTGCGCGGGTTGCCCACGCCGACGGTCGCGCCGGGGCGGCTGCGGTCGAAGCCGGGGCACAGCTCGGGCCACTCGGCCTGCTCGCTGACGCACCCGCCAGCGTACTCGGCGGTGCGGTCGTAGCCCTGGAAGCCGAGGGTCACGAAGCCCACCGCGCCGACGAGCGACGGCGGGTCGTCGGTGGCCGCCGCCTCACAGCTCACCACCGGCTGGGCCGGGTTGGCCCCCTCGTCGCTCACCGCCTCGACGCACCCGGCGTCGCCCTCGGCGCACGCGGTCAGCGTGCAGGCGTTGAGCAGCAGCCGCTGCTCGCTGCCCGCCGACAGCCGCAGCGCGCTGCGCCGCCGCTGGAAGCCCTGAACCTGCGGGACCTGCTCGTCGATGATCTCGACGCACTTGAACTGGCTGGCGTGGCCCATGCCGCGCCACGGCCCGAGCGCCTCGGCGCCCAGGTCGTCGCAGGTCCCGTGGGCCGGCACCGCGTCGATCGAGCGGGCGGCGGCGGGCATGGCCTGCACCCCGCACGCGCCGTCCGGCTCGGGGCAGCTCCAGCGCTGGAAGTCGTAGCCCAGCGGCTCGGCGGCCTCGTAGCCCGCGTCGCGGCGGCGCCAGCACGACGCGCTGTAGGGGCCCTCGTCGGCGGGGTAGGTCAGCGGCAGCGCCCCGTCGCAGCGGCTGCGCTCGGCGATGACGTAGGCCCCCGGCCCGTCGCCGTCCTCGGGCGGCTGGTAGCGGCCGGTGTGCAGCTCGACGAAGTAGGCCGCGGCGATGAAGGTCGCCATCCACGCCCGCTGGCCTCCGACGAGGTCGCGGTGGTGCTCGCGCACGTCAGAGATGCCGTTGTCGTTGAAGTCGTCCAGCGCCGAGACGCAGGCCTTGGTCAGCGGGTTGAGCTCGGCGGCGCGGAAGCGGCGGGCGCCGTAGGCGACCTCCTGGCGCTCGATGGCCTCGGCGTCGACGTCGGTCTCGTCGGTCTCGTAGAGCGGCTCGACCTGCGCCAGCCCGTTGGACAGCGTCTCGACGGTCAGCGGCAGCACCTGGCCCGCCTCGTTGACCAGCAGCACCCGGTCGATGGTGCGCAGCGGGCAGCGGGCGTTGAGCCGCACCGCCTCGTCGGGCGACTCGATGTGGGCGAACGCGCTGCGCCGGGTCCAGCCGTCGCCGTCGGCGTCACACGGCTCGGCCCGGCGGCTGCCGGCGGCGGTGTTGAAGAAGAAGCCCGCGGCGGTCTCGCAGACGCAGTCGCCGTTCCAGTCGGTCACCGGCCACGGGCGCCCGGTCTGGCCCGGCCCCTGGCAATCGCAGCGGTCGGTGCAGGCGCCGGCGCCCAGGTCGAAGGTCTCGCCCTCGGCGCAGGCCGGCGGCAGGCAGCGGGCGTCGTCGGCCGGCGCCCGGCCGCTGCACACCAGCCCCTCGGCGCAGTCGGCCTCGACCGCGCACTCGGCGAAGGCGTCGAGCGCCCGGCAGCCGCCGGTGGACGGATCGTCGACCAGCCCCTCCAGGCACGCCCCGCAGCGGGCGCCGTCGGCCGCCTCGACGCACGCGCGCTGCTGCACGGCGCAGTCGACGCGGATGCTGTGGGCGTCGTCGGGGTCGTCGGCGCAGTTGGCCCGGTCGTCGATCACGCAGGCCCCGCCGTCCTCCCGGTGCCCCGGCACGCACGGGCCGCAGGCCGCGCCGCCCTCGCCCTCGACGCAGGTCCGGTTCTGGTCGGCGCACTGCCCGGCGATGCTCGTCGGCGCGCCCGCCGCGCAGGTCGGCGCCTGCTCGACGCAGGCCTCGGCGGCCGGATCCCAGTCATAGCCCTCGGCGCAGGCCTCGAGGCACGCCGCGTCGGCCCCGTCCACCGCCTCGGCGCACTGCTGGAACGGCCCGCAGCCGGCGTCCGCGCAGCCGATGGCCGCCCGGCAGGCGCCCCGGGCGCAGACCAGCCCCCCGTCGCAGGCCCCGTCGGCGCAGGGGCAGCCCACGACGTCCGGCGGGCAGTCCCGGCAGACGTCGTTGATGCACACCAGCGGCGCCGCGCAGCCGTCGTCGTCGCACGGGCAGTCCAGCGACCCCGGGGCGCACTCGGGCACCGGCACGCAGGTGCTGTCCATGCAGGTCAGCCCCTCGTCGCAGGCGTCGCCGTCGCACGGACAGTCGAGCGCGCCCGGCGGGCAGCGGTCCTCGGCGCAGAGGTCCTGCTCGCAGACCAGCCCCTCGGCGCAGGCCCCGTCGGCGGGGCACGGGCAGCGCAGGGTGCCCGCGGGGCAGTCCACGCACAGATCGTCGGCGCAGCGCCCTTCGGTGCAGGCGCCGTCGTCGCAGGCGCAGCCGATCTCGCCCGGGGTGCAGGGCGGGGGCGCGGCGTCGCCGTCGGCGCTGCTCGTCGCGTCGTCGCACCCCAGCGCGGCGAGCGCGGCGAGCATCAGCGGGGCGAGGGCGAAGGCGGGTGGGCGCAGGGCGCGGGTCGGGTGCGTCGGGAAGGGCATGGCCACCTCGAGGGCAAAGTCGGGTTCGCTGTCGAGGTGAAGGTAGGAAAACGCCCGTGATACCGCGCCTTAAAGGCCCTTAAGACGGCCTGCCAGCCGGCGCTACTCCTCTGGAGACGCGATGCGGTTCGCCGACCAGCCGACCTGCTGACCCAGCGCCCGGATGAAGCCCTCGCCGGTGTCGCCGTAGCCGTCGCCGTCCTCGTCGACGATGTCCATGTAGGCCTCCTCGATGTTGAACTCGCCGAACTGCGTGGCGAGCAGGAACGGCTCGAGGACCAGCCGGGTGCCGCTGACCATGCCCTCGACGTGGGACAGCTCGATGAACTCGTCGAGGCCGTCGATCACGCCGGTGACGTCGCCCCCGGCGCTCTGCAAGGCGGCCACCTCGACCCGGGGGCGGCCGAAGCCCAGCTCCCGCAGGTCGAGCCGGGCCCGGTAGCGGCCCGAGACGTCCAGCTCGGGCTGGCCGCCGGTGCGGAAGTCGACGCCGAGCGAGGCCCGCATCTGCTGGCCGAGCGCGCCGGCGAGCGGGGCGTCGACGGTGATGCGGTAGTCGGTCTCGTTGTCCAGCGGCGCCTCGGGCACGAAGCGGGCGACCCGCCCCCGCACGCTCCAGGCGCCGGCGACCGGCTCGCCCTCGCCCCGGGTGATGGTGAACCGCTCGGCCTGCCCCGCGGCGAGGCGGTGGCTGAAGGTCAGCTCGATGGGGGTCTCGGTCCAGACGTGGTTGGCCCCGCTCAGCGGGCG
>JAUHYW010000095.1 GCA_030426085.1 bacterium
GGGGGACGTCGCTCGGGGCATGGATCGACGCCGGCTCGGGCGGGCAGCGCTCCACCGACGAAGCGGCCGGTCGGCGGCTCGGACCGAGGGGGGCGTCGCTCGGGGTATGGATCGACGCCGGCTCGGGCCGGGATCGGGCCACCCGCGCAGTGGCGGGTCGTCGGCTCGGGCCGGGGGTGGCGTCGCTCGGGGTGTGGAGCGATGGCGGCTCGGGCCGACAGCGCTCGACCGGGGAGGTGGGCGAGCTTCGGCCGGCTCGGGGGTAGGCGCGCGGCGGGTGAACCCGCGGCCGGAGCGGCTGGCGTTTCACTGTCCGGGTGAGCCGGGCCTGCTCCGGAGCGCAGGCCCGGCCGGGGCGGGTCGCTTCAGGGGGTGGGTCGCGCTGGGCGGGGCGGCGCCCGGCGGCTCACTCGCTGCCGCCGCCGGGGTTCAGCGGGCGCAGCGGGGGTCGCGCGATGGGGCTCTCCCCACCGTCGCCCGCGGCTGGCGCCGCGCCGCCGTCCGACTCGTCCGACGCCCCGCCGTCACCCACGGCTTGCGGCGGCCCGGCGCCCGGCTCGGCCGATCCGCCTTCGCCGTCGGCTCCTGCGCCCCCGGCGCCCGGCTCGGCTGAGCCACCGGCGCCTTCACCCATCTCGTCGCCGCCTTCGCCCTCTTCCGAGGCGGTCCGGTCGCGACCGGCGCCGGCCGCCTGGCCTCCGCGGGCCGCGGTCACCGCGGCGGCGATCCGGGCGTCGAGCATGGCGAAGATGCGCGCGGGCAGGTCATCGGGCAGGTCGTCCCGCCAGCTCACTTCGCCTTCGATCGTCACCCGCATGCGGGTGACCAGCTCCCGAGCCTCGTGCAGCAGGTTGCGCCCGCTGCTCTCGGCGCGCGCCTGCGCGATCGCCGCCTCGGCGTCCGCCCGCTGCGTGAGCAGCTCGCGGATTTCTTCGCCGCCGCCGATGAAGAGCTCGGCCAGGTCGAGCGCGGTCAGCCCGTCGGGGCCCACCGGCATCGCCCGCAGCGTGTCGGCGCACTTGGGCAGCGCGGCCCGGTTGCGCCCGGCGGCGGCGGCTTCGTCGGCGTAGCTGGCCTGGGTCAGCCGGGGTTCGGTGGTGAGGGTGCGGCGCACCTGATCGGCCATCGGGCCCATGGCGGCGAACTCGGGCAGGGCCCCGAGCAGGGTGTAGAGGCGGCAGGTGAGGTCGAGCGCGGCGCAGCCGATGTCGTGCCGCTTGTCGGCGGCGGCGAGCTCGGCGGCGAGGGGTCTGCCGTCGTGCACGATGAGCGCGAGGCGGTCGACGACCTCCTCGATGGACGGCATCGCCCGGGGCCCGGTGTCGGTCTGCGCGATGAGGGCGCGCTTGGCGTCGGTGAGGAGGTCGAGTAACGCAAGGTATATCGCGTTGGTGTCGAGCAGCATGATGCTCATGGCGTGCTCCAGTGATGGATGGTGAGGAGAGTGTGCACGGCGTCGTGACGTCTGGCAAGTATGTTTTGGGGCGGAGTTGGCGGGCGGTTTCGCTGGTGACGTTTGGTGCTGGCGGGGTGGGGTGTGGTTGGGCGATGGAGTGGGGGCGGCGAAGGCGAAGCTGTTGTATGGGGGGTGTCGGTGCTGTAGGTTGCTGCGCGTGATGTGGCTGGATGTCAGGGAGCGGAGCGCGCGGGCAGCGGATTCAAAATCCGCGTGTCGGTGGTTCGAATCCGCTCCTGGTCACCGCGTAAGATCAAGCCCCGCCGAGGTTTTTAGCCCGGTGGGGCTTTTTCGTTTGCGCGGCGAAAACACGCAGGGCCACGCCAGGACACGCGGGTAGTGGCAGATATGTGGTAGTGGGACGGCGTACGGTCGCAAGCCCCAAGATGGCGGGAGCGGGAGTATGGTGGCTGGAAGAGTCTACATTGCGTATACCGGCGGGACGATCGGGATGAAGGTCGCGGGGCGGGGTCTGCGCCCGGCTCCGGGGCTATTCGAAGAGCTATTCTGGCAAATGCCCGAATTCAGGAATGTCGACAGGGCCCAGGTGGTGATCCGTGAGTACAAGGACCTCATCGACAGCGCGAATGCCAAACCGACCGACTGGGAGAATATCGCGCTGGATATCCAGGACAACTATGAGGACTTCGATGGATTCGTAGTTGTCCACGGCACGGACACCCTCGCCTACACGGCCTCGGCACTCTCTTTCCTCCTGGAGTATCAGCGCAAACCGGTGGTTGTGACGGGTTCTCAGGTTCCGCTGGTCTATCCTCGCACCGATGGCAGGAACAACCTCGCTGCCAGCGTAGAACTGGCTTCTCGTTACCCGAAATTGAACCAAGTCGTTGTCTGCTTTGGCAGTAAGATTCTCCGCGGCAACCGCACCACAAAGACCAGTACCTCGCACTTCGACGCATTCGAATCGCCAAAGGTTGCGGACATCGGATCTGTTGGTATCAGGGTCAGATTGGAGCCCCACGCGACCCGAGCGAAAGGGAAAGCTGCGTTCGACGACACGCCTTTCTCGGTCAGCACGGTACCTCGACGCCCCACAGTAGGCTCGCTCCGTCTATTTCCTGGGATCCAGGCTTCCTTCATCAGCAGTCTGGTCTCGACAGGCGTCGATGGACTGGTGCTGGAAGCCTACGGGTCGGGCACTGCTCCAGATGAAGACGAGGACTTGATGAAGGCACTACGCGAGGGGGTCGACGCGGGTGTGTCTATCGTTGCCGTCAGTCAGACGCTGCGGGGAAGGACCAGCCTGAGTACCTATGCCGCAAGCTCCGCCCTTCGAGACTGTGGTGTCTTGGATGGTCGTGATATGACTACCGAGGCCGCAACAACGAAGCTGTACTACCTTCTCGCGCAGGATCGAGGTTCGGGTTTCGTGAGGGCTCAGATGAACCGCTCTATCCGGGGGGAAGTCTCGATACCGAGGAGACGAAGGGCCTCATCGTAGCTGGAGGGCGTACCTCGCGTTGCATGAGTCGTCGGTTGCGCCCCTCCCTAATGTCGCAGTGGGGCCGGGGATCCAGGTGCGGGTTGAAGGTGCCGGGGATCCAGGTGCCGGGCACCTTGTTCGGGCAGGGATCCAGGTGCCGGGCACCTTGTTCGGGCACCTTGTTCGATGGGCAGATCCAGGTGCCGGGCACCTTGTTCGGATCCAGGTGCCGGGCACCTTGTTCGCCGGCAGGCACCTTGTTCGCCGGCACCTTGTTCGCCTTGTTCGATGGGCACCTTGCTCGATGGGTTGAAGGTGCCCGACGACCCGCGGACCCGAGCCCGGCACCTGTGCGTGGCACCTGTGCGTGTGGCAGGCGATGGCGGGCGATGGGTGAGCCCGCCGGGCTACGAAGCGCCGGCCAGCGCCGTCAACGCGTCGAGGGCCGCGCGCAGATGAGGGCAGCGGGCGATGATCGACGCCTCGTTGCCGACGACGTACCGCTGGCTCAGACGTCGCCAGCGCTTGGGGCTCTTGCGCAGGTGGCCCGGTGCACGCCGACGCTCGAGAGCCGGATCCGACGCGATCAGCGCCGCCACCGGATCGACCGCCTCCGGCTCGACCAGATCCGGCCGGGCGCCAGCCACGATCCACGACTCCGTCGCCTGGACGGCGGCCAACGATACATGCTGCGCCGGGCGCTCGCGCCGGATCGGCTCGGGCTTCGGCCACAGCCAGGCATCCAGGGCGCGGCGGATCACCGCGCCCCGCTCAACCGGTGAAGGCGCCGGCCCGAGCGATGGGAGGAAGCCCAGCTCATCGGCCACCGCGTCGGCGATGTCGGCGTCGAGGTGGATGAGCAGCGCGTCGCACGCCCGATCCCCGGCGAAGATCGGCCGCAGGAACTCACCGACCCGCGAGGTCGGGGCGTAGCGCACACACCAGGCCTGGACCTTGCGCCACCCGGCGTCCTCCCAGGTGCCGCTCGTCGCGTCATACCTCGGGTGGAGGTTGCGCACCTCGACCGGCCCCCGCCCCTCGGCTTCGAACGCCGCCCCGAGAAGCTGTTCGATGACGGGCAGATCGGTCTTGCCCTCGGCGACCACGCCCACGACGAACGCCACGTTCAGCCCAACGCCTCGCGGATGCGCCCCTGGATCCACAGCTCGGAGAGGTTCAGCCCGCTCTGAGCCACCACCCACTCATCCCGTGTCATGCCGGGTGGCGGTTGGAGCCGATAGAAGCGGGTCGCGCCGGCCGGCTTGCCGCCCGTGTCCCGATAGACGATGTAGACCCGATGGTCGGGGTCGAACAGATCGAGCGCGTCGAGCGCGGTCGGGTTGTGGGTCGTCAAGAAGACCTGCTGCGGCAGCCACGGATGCTTCCGGGCCGTCGTCGAGCAGACCGTCGCGACGATCTGCTCGACCAGCCGCCGCACCAGCGCCGGGTTGAGCGTGCCGTCGACGTTGTCGAGCGCGAAGATCGGCGGCGTGTTCCGGTGCCCCATGAGGGCCCCGACGAAGGCCAGGTACAGCGTGCCCTCGCTCGCGTCGTACGGTGAGAGGTAGCTGCGATCGGATCGCATGAAGCGATCCCTGAAGTAGAGGACGAGTTCGCCCGCCGCGACGTTGACCGACTTCGGCAGGATCTCCGGGTCGGGTTCGTCCACCTCGACATCAGCGGTCCAGCCGGTCAGCGCCCACAGGTCGAGGATGCGACCCAGCCGCCGGCGGAGCTTCGATCGGCCGCCCAGCGCATTGTGGGCGTCGATCACGTCGCCGAGGCACCGCGCCAGACCCGAGCCGGACAGCCCCAGCGGCAGCAGCGGTGACTCGACCCGGGCGACGCCGCGCATCACCGCGGTCTGGGGCGAGAAGATCGCGTAATGGGCGAGGGTGTCGATGACGTCGAGCGCGGGCCCGTCGACGCTGGCGAGCTGCGAGGCGATGTCCCACAGGCTGCGCTCGGGTTCCAGGCGCTCGGGCTTGATCGCCGGGCCGCCGTGGATCCTGGCGCCGTACCGCGGCGTCCGGGTCAGGACGTCGGCCCCATCCACCGTCAGCTTCTCGGTGTGGAACCGCAGCTCGGCGTCCTTGCCCCCGTAGAACGCGCACTTGTAGGTCGACGCCCGCTCGTCGCTCTCGGCGAAGTCGGCTTCGAGGCCGAACGTCAGCGGGTGGTCGTACCCCCGGAAGCTCGACTTGAACAGGTTCGGGCGCGAGAGCCGCACCCCGCGCTGGGCGAGCGTGACGGCGTCGACCCCCCGCCCCAGCGCGGCGCTGACGATGCCCAGCGCTTCGAGCACGTTCGACTTGCCCGCGCCATTGCCCCCGATGAAGAGGTTGACCCGGCCGAAATCCAGCGTCGCGTCGTGGATCGATCGGAACCGCTCGATGTGCAGGCGCCGGAACATGCGGCGGGCGTACCACGGGCCCCGGAGGAGGACAAGGCGCTGGGGCCTTCATGAGATGGTTGGCACTCTATTCGGCACTCTATTCGGCCGGGCCACCGTCGATCACCTCAGCGACGACGACGCCGAGCCGCGGGCCTCGGGCTCACCCGCCCGGCTTGAGCCGCCGGGCCATCTCGGCCAGCCATCGGCCCTCGGGGCTGTCGTCGACGTCCGGCGGATCGGCCAGCAGGCGGCGGCTGCCGGGGGTGAGCTGCGCCCGCCCGGTCAGCAGCGCGCCCAGCGTCGCGTGGGGGTGCTCGGCGCCGTGGCGCGCCTGCCAGCGGGCCACCGCGGCGGCGAAGGGCGGATCGCCGGCGATGGGGGCCTCGTCGGCGTTGGGCGGGCCGAGGCGGTTGATGCCGTCGATGACCCGCCGCTTGCGCTCGCCGTAGTGCAGCGGGGCCAGTTCTTCGGGCAGCAGCGGGCGGCCGAACCAGATGTCCTGACGGCCGGTCTCGGCCCCGTCGCCGATGGGGAACTCGACGCGGCGCTCCACGGGCGCGGCGGGCAGGCCGCCGACGAAGCGCACCGGCACGATGGGCGCGCCGACGGCGAGGGCCATGTCCACGAAGGCCCCCGACATCTTCTGCACCGGCGGGCGGCAGCTCAGCGCGCGGGTGCCCTCGACGTGCACCATCACCGAGCGCTTGCCCGAGGCCATCTCGGCGCCGAGGTCGCCGATGATGCCGGTCAGCGAGGCCTTGTCGGTGCGGTCGAAGAAGGTCATCACCCGCGGATCGGCGACGCCGGGGTAGGCGAAGCAGTGGCGGATGAGCCGGCCGAGCCACGTCTCGCGGTGCTCGATCTTGGCCAGGGTCACCGTGGGCACCCGGGTCAGGCCGGCGGTGACGATGGAGAAGACGAGCGACTCGACGCCGGTCTGGTGGTTGGCGAGGTAGAGCACGCTGCGGTCGCCGATGGCGGCGAAGCCGTCGGGGTCGTCGAGCACCACCCGCCCGAGGAAGCGCTCGATGAGGCCGTAGTAGAGGTCTTCGACGGGCCACGGGTCGCGGTCGAACCAGGCGGTCCAGAAGGCGCGCACGGCGGCGATGTCGAGGGCCCCCCGGCCGTCGCCGGTGACCCGGATGCGGTCTTCGTCGACGGCGGTCGTCAGGTCGAAGCGGGTCACGGGCAGGCGGTCGAAGATGCGGTGGGGGTGCAGGCCGTGGGCCCGGGCGGCGTGCTCCTGGCGGGCGATGGCCGGCGGGTCGTCGGCGCCGTAGAGGGCGGCGACGGTGCCCGGCAGCCAGTCCGAGGCCCGGACGGCGGCCGGGTCGAGCGCGGTGGCGTCGCCGTCGGTCACCGAGAGCGTCGGCCCGGGCTGACGGTCGCGCAGGAACGCCCGCCGCTCGATCGGGTCGGCCCGGCCGATGGGGCCCTTGGGCAGGCAGACCTCGACCAATCGCATCGCGGCCCGGACGCGCCCGCCGGCGATGAGCTGGATGGCGAAGGTCGGCATCTCGCCCAGCAGGCCGTCGAACCGCACCTCGCAGCGCACGTCGCCGGCGGTGGGCGGCGGGCCGAAGAGGTCGAGCGCGGGGATGGTCGCCGGGTAGGCCACCCGATCGGGGTCGAGGGCGGCGTGCCAGCGGTGCAGCGCGTCGTGGGGGATGCCGTGGGTCGCGCCGTCGAGCAGGGCCGGGTGCAGGCGGCCGACGGGCACCGACGTGGCGGCCCGCAGGCGGCTCGACGCGGCGCCGGGGCGGGTCACCAGCGACTCCAGGATCTGGAAGGCGGGCCCGTGGAAGAGCGCGCCGCTGGCGTAGGGGTCGGGGGCCGCCTCGCCGTCGATGGCCGGCAGCGGCGGGGGCGGCTCGGGGTAGCGCCCGGTGAGCACCCGGGCCGAGGCCAGCTCGCGGTCGCCGTCGAGCAGGCGCACCCGGTCGCCGTCGCGCACCCGGGTCAGGGTGCGGGGGCCGTCGACCACGAGCCATCCGCGGACCCGCACGTCGCGCAGGCCGATGACGGTCTCGTCCGGTCCGACGCCGTCGGCGAGCAGGTCGGCGATGCTCGTCATCGGCAGCGCGGGCACGGTGAAGGTGGGGCGGTGGTCGTCGATCCAGGCGTCGCGCGCGGGGTCGAGCGTGACGGTGTCGGGCTGCGGGTCGTCGGCGAGCGGGCCCCCGACGACCCGCATCGCCAGCCCGTCGGCCTCGTAGATGCGCTTGCCGTCGACCCACAGCGACCCGCGGGCGGTGGCGACGACCCCGCCCGCCTCGCGCTCGACGGCGGTCACCTCGAGGGTGCTGGTGATGCGCCGGTTGTGGGTCAGCACCTGCCCCCGGTACTTCCAGCCCATGGCCCGGCCGGTGGCGATGGCCTGGAAGCGCGGGCGCTCGACGTCGGCGTCCAGCCCGGCTTCGAGCATGGCGCATTGCAAGAGCTGGAGCAGCGCTTCGAGGCCCAGCGAGCCGGGCTGCACCGGGTCCTGGAAGAAGTGGGCCCGGAAGAACCACGCGTCGGGGGCGACGTCCTTCTCGGCCCGGATCAGGCCCAGCCCCGCCTCGCCGTCGGCGGGCCAGTAGCCGGTGATCCGGTCGAGCATCAGCAGCTCGCCGTCGGCCAGCGGGGCCCGCCCGGGGCCGTAGCCGTGGGCGAGGTCGCGGGGGCGGGTCACCGGCCGGTCGAAGAGGGCCCGGGCGTCGGCGCCGACCGGCAGCCCGGCCTGATTGGCCAGCGCGGCGGGGGGGAAGAAGCCGAAGACGGTCTCGAGGGTGTAGACCGGCGCGTCGTCCAGCGTGCACTCGACGGTGAACGACTCGATGATCATGCCCCCGGTGGCCGAGACGCCGTCGAGCCGGACCCGGGTCACCAGGGTGCCGGCGCCGGGGCCGATCTCGCGGTGCACGGTGCCCTTGCCGTCGAGGTTGCGGAAGCCCAGCTCGCCGTCGACGGTGAGCGCCGATCCGACGTAGGACGCCAGCCACCCGCACGGCTGGAGCACGGCCTCGAGCAGGACCGCGTACGGCATCACGCCGCCGCTGTCCTCGAAGTACCAGGCCGACTGGGGCACGTCGTAATGCACCTCGACCCGGGCGCCGGCCTTCATCACGCCGATCTCGCCGTCGACCCGCGCGACCCGGCTGAGGAAGTGGTACGGCGGCCCGGGCAGGCGGGCGACGCGGCGGTGGCTGTCGAAGCGGGCGTACATCGGCCCGAAGGCGTCGCTCGGGCGGCCCCAGGCGCAGGCCAGCAGCGAGGCGTAGTCGAAGCGGAAGCCGTCGACCTCGGCGATGGGGCCGGGGTGGGCCGGGATCTCCAGCAGCTCGGGGCGGGCGTCGAGCGGCCACGCGGGCACCAGCTCGAGGGCCACCCGGCGGGCGTGGAACGCCTTGAGGCCGTCGACGGTGCACAGCAGATCGGCGTAGAGCGTCGGGTGGGGGCCGGCGACGACCTCTTCGACGAAGACCTCGGTCACCAGCAGCCGGCTCTCGGGGGTGACCTGCCCCCGGCAGCGCAGCGCGTAGTCCAGCTCGGGCACCGGGCGGAACCGCCAGCCGTCGCGGTCGAGGGTGTGGCCCAGCGCGGCGAGGTAGAAGGCCATCGCCTGGGTGCAGCCCTCGAACATCAAGGTGCCGGGCATGCAAGGGTCGTTATGGAAGTGGCCGTCGAAAAACCACCGGCCGGGGGTGACGGTCATCTCGGCCCGCAGGTAGCCCCGGCCCCAGGGGCCGCCGTCGATCGCGAGGTCGGTGATCCGATCGAAGAGCTGCATGCGCCCGGGCTGGATGCGCGGGCTGCGCACATGGGACGCGGCCCGCTCGAAGCCTTCGCCGAAGCAGGCGTAGGCGTCGCCCGCGGCGAAGGCGGCCACCTGCTCGGCGTCGAAGGCGGCCCGGGTGCAGCGCACCGCGGGCGGGTCGAGCTGCGGGCGGGCGACGATGGCCTGCTCTTCGGGGGTCCACAGGCAGCCGGCCGACTCGGCCAGCTCGGCGTCGGTGAAGAAGCCCGCCTGTCCGTCGCGCACCGAGAGCTGGGGCCGGTCGCCGTTGTGGCAGTCGTAGTGGAAGAAGAAGAGCCGCACGTCGCCGTGGGCCGCGTGGCCGTCGATGTGGATGTCGAAGCGCAGCGTCTCGTCGAACCGGGGCAGGTCGCCGTGGTAGCGCAGGGTGCAGCCGAGCAGCCGATAGACCCGGTCGGCGGGCACGTTCAGGTCGACCCCGAGGTACGAGATGAGCATCAGGTCGGCCTGGCCCGACTCGATGAGGACGCCCGGCGGCATGTGCCCCTGGTGCAGATACCACGCGTCGCGGGTGACGTCGGTCTCGGTCCAGATGGTGCCGGTGCCCATGGACGCGGGCTCGGCGTCGATGCCCGTGACCCGGTCGGCGAGCAGCAGCGGCGGCAGCGGCATGCGGACCTGCCGCGCGCGGGTATCCTGCGCGGTGAACTGCGGGCCGAAGAGGGCGCTGATGCGCCCGCCGGCGTGCACGATGAGGGCGTCCCGATCGAACGTAGGGCCCGTCGGCGGGCGGGGGCCATCGGGCTGCGGGCGGGTCGGCGCGGGCGGCGGCTCGGCGGCGACGGTCGGGGGCGGGTCCGGATCCGGCGGGCTCGGCGGTCGGGGGGCCGGGGTGACGGCCGGCGGCGGCGGGGCGCTCGTCGGCGTGACATCCGGGGTGACGGCCGGCGCGGCGCCGGACACGGCCGAGAGCAGCATGCGGGCGGCGTCGGCCCGCTGCCCGAGGAACCGCGCGTGCACGCCCTCCTGCCGGGTCAGGAAGGCCTCGTGGGCGCGGGCGATCTGCGCGATCTGACGCCGGTAGGCCGCCACGGCGGGATCCACCGATGCGTCGACTCGGCCGGCCCGGACCGGCTCGGGCGCGGGCGGGCGCGGCGACGCGGTCGGGCGGGCGCCGGTCAGCGGCGTCAGGCTCGGCGGCAGCGGAGGGGCCGGGGCCATCACTTCGAAAGTCATCGCGGTCTCCGGCGGGGCCTGCGCAGGTTCGGGTGCAGCGGGCGGGTCGACGCGCGGGGCGGGCGCCACATCCGGCCAGTGGCCGGGCAGCGTCAGCGCCCGCGCGGGCGGCTGAGCCGGGGTCGCGCCCAGCGCGGCGTCGAGCCGATCGAGGCGCACGTCGACCCCGGCGGTCCACAGCGCGGCGACCGCGTCGAGGGCGGCGTCGACGCCCCGGCCGCGCTGGTCGTAGGCCACCGCGAGCCCGTCCCGATCGCCGATGATCCGGCGGATCCACCGGGTGCAGGCCGACTGCGGGCCGTGCTCGACGAAGATCCGGACCCCGTCGGCCCACGCCGCCTCGATGGTCGGCGGCAGCACCAGCGGGCGGTCGGCCTGCTCGAGGATCGCCCGGGCGCACGCCTCGGGGTCGGGGGTGTAGGCCCCGTGATGGGCGTTGCCGTAGATCCGGACCGGCGTGGGGTGGGTCGGGCGCCGATGCAGCGACAGCCAGCGGTCGCGCACCGCGGCCAGCTCGGGCACGTGCACCGCGACGGTGTAGTCCAGGCGGCGGCACCGCTCGGCGCCCAGGCGCGCGACGACGGCGTCGCAGGCGGCGGGCCGACCGGCGATCACCCCGTCGTCGGGGCCGTGCACGATGGCCAGATGCACGCCCGCGCGCCCGGCGAGCGCGTCGCGCACCGCGCCCAGCGGCGCCCGCACCGCCCAGCAGTTCCACGCGCCGCCGACGGCCTCGAAGCGGCCCGACAGGTCGCGCTCGAAGAGGCCGCACGCCTCGCTGTCGGCGACCAGCGCGTCGACGTCGCGCCAGACCCCGGTGGCCAGCAGGGCGTTGGTCTCGCCCGAGGAGTAGCCCAGCGCCGCGTCGGGGCGCAGGCCCAGCACCTCCCGGCTGAGCGCGGCGTGGAGCTGGCACAGCGCCGAGCTGCCCCAGAGCTGTTCGAGGGTCGTGCCGGGGCGCGCCGCGTCGCTCCAGGCCCACGCCAGCCCGGGCAGGAGGCGGTCGCTCGTGCGCCGGACCGCGGCGCCCAGATCGGGCAGCGCGGCCAGCAGCGATCGGCCCATGCCGCGGTAGGCGGCGCCCGCCCCGGCGAACACCCAGGCCACCTGACCGGCCAGCGGGGCCATGCGCGCGTGCACCCCGGGGCCGGCGGGGCCGCCGTCGCGCAGGTGGGCGATGGCCCGGGCCCGCCGCTCGGCGAGCTGCTCGTCGGTGGCCACGATCGCCAGCCGCGCCGGCCCCGCGCCGCCCGGCCGATCGGCGCGCACGGCGTCCAGCAGCGCACTTCGATCGGCCGCGGCCCAGGTGTGGATCCGCGGCCCCCGCCGGTGGCGCGGCGCTGGCGCGTCCACCGCAGAGAACGTGACCGCGGGGGCGCCGGTGACGCGCACCCCGATCGTCGGCGTCGGATCGATCAGCGGCGCGCCGCCCGGGGCGACCCGATGGGCCAGCGCCACCAGCCCGGCGGCGCTCTGAACCAGCCCCGCCGCGGCGGACGCGTGGCCCAGGCGCGCGCTCAGGGCCCGCCCGGCGTCGGTCTCACCGAGCGTCAGCCCGCCGTCGGCCGCGTCGCCCGAGAGCGCCCCGTAGATCCGGTCGCCGTCGCGCTCGGCGTCGGCCCGCCGCTTGAGGACCAGCACCACCGCCGCGTCGCCGGTCGGCTCCGGCGCGCCGACCGCGGCGCACGCCGCGCGGTGCACCGGCTCGCAGCCGAAGTCGACCGCCCCGACGAGCGCCGTGTCCAGCTCGCCCGCCCGCAGGGCCCGGGCGGCGATGTCGAGCGCCACCAGCCCCGAGCCGGCGCCCGACGAGACGGTGAAGGCCGGCCCGCGCAGGTCGAACTGACTGCTCAGCCGGTTGGCGGGCATGTTGGGCATCGTGCCGACCACCCCCGGCGCCCGCAGCGCGGGGATCAGGCGGCCGCGGTCGGCGTCGGCGGTGCGCCAGCGGGCCCCGTAGCGGGTGACCTCGGCGTCGGGCTCCATGCCGACGAAGACCCCGGCGCGGTCGGGCGACCCGGTCGAGGTGGCCCCCAGCGCCTCGCGGGCGGCGGCGAGCACCGCCACCTGCTGCGGCAGGGCCTGCTTCAGATCGGCCGGCGGGAAGCGCAGCCCCACCAGCTCGACGTCGAGCGAGCCGATCCGGGGGTCGATCGCGTCGTCGCCCAGCGCCGCCTCGGTGAACGCCGCCCGGCCCGCCGCCTCGCCGACGCGGGCGCCCAGCGCCACGACCACCACCGGCGCCCGCGGCGCCCGCGGCGGGTCGTCGGCGATGCCCGGATCGTGCTGCGAGACGATGAGGTGGGCGTTGTTGCCGCCGAAGCCGAACGCCGAGACGCCCGCGACGCGCAGGTCGCTGTCGGGCCAGGGCTCGGCGGCGGTCAGCAGCCTGAACGGCGTGTCGCGCAGCGCCGGGTTGGGGCGATCGACGTGCAGCGTCGGCGGGCGTACGCCGGCCTCGAACGCGCCGAGCACCTTGAGCAGACCCGCGGCGCCGGCGGCGGTGATGAGGTGGCCCAGGTTCGACTTGAGCGATCCGATCGGCAGCCCCGGGTGATCGGCGAAGATCCGGGCGCTGCTGCGCAGCTCGGCGGCGTCGCCGACCGAGGTGCCGGTGGCGTGGCACTCGAGCAGCCCGCAGCGCCGGGGGTCGAGCCCGCTCTGGCGCCAGGCGGCCTCGATCGCCCGCGCCTGCCCGGCGGGGCTCGGCGCCAGCAGGCCCTTGCCCCGCCCGTCGTTGCTCAGCCCCACCCCGCGGATGACCCCCAGGATCCGATCCCCGTCGCGGTGGGCGTCGGCCAACCGCTTGAGCGCGAGGCACGCCGCGCCCTCGGCGGGTACGAGGCCGTCGGCGTCGGCGTGGAACGGTCGGCTGCGCCCGCTCGGGCTCAGCGCCTCGAGGGCGGTGAAGCCGACGTGCAGGAAGAGGTCGTCGGCCGCCTGCACCGCTCCGGCGAGCACCAGATCGGCCCGGCCGTCGTGCAGCCGGTCGCAGGCCAGCTTGATCGCGTACAGCGCGCTGGCGCAGGCCGCGTCGACGCAGAACGCCGAGCCGACGCCCAGCGCCGCCTCCAGCATGCGGGCCGGCCCGCTGCCGTGGAAGCGGTCGCGGGGGTCACCGCCGGGGCGGTCGAGCCAGCGGGACTCGGCGAAGGCGGCGAAGCCGGCGCTGGGGAAGCCCAGGTTGCCGAACACCGCCGCCACCCGCGGCCCGCCGACGGCGCCCGCCTCGCCCAGCGCCTGCCGGGCGGCGTGCAGGGTCCACAGATAGACCGGGTCGAGCCCGGCGAGCCGGGCGGCGGGCACCGCGAAGCCCTCGGGGTCGAAGGCGAAGCCCCGGACGTAGCCCCCGCGGTCGTGCCAGGACCGGTCCCGTCGATCGTGATCGTGGCCGACGAGGGCCCGCTCCGGCTCGACCCGCCAGCGGCCGGCGGGCGCCCGATCGACGAGGTCGCGCCCGGCGACGACCGCCCGCCACAGCGCGTCGGGGTCGGGGCCGGTGGGCAGGATGCAGCCGCGCCCGACGACGGCGACGGGGGCGAAGCTCATCGGGGGCGGGCGACGGTGGTGATGCCCGACAGCGCCATGACCGGGCGCCCGTCCCGATCGCCGATGACCGCCTGGCTGGTGGCCTGGATCGCGCTGGACGCGCCGCGGTGCAGCACGCAGGTCAGCGGCCCGTGAGTCGGCGGGTGGCCGCTGAGGCGCACGGTCTCCACCCGGGTGGGCAGGCTGGCGACGTCGGCCTCGGCCTCGGTGAGCAGCAGGGCCGCCTGCAAGGCGCCGTCGAGCGCGGCGACGTCCACCGCCCACTCGCCGGGCCAGCCGGTGGAGACCCCGTTGAGGGTCGCGGCCAGCGCGCCGTCGGCGATCCCGTCGACCCGC
Organism: bacterium; assembly: GCA_030426085.1. Classification (GTDB taxonomy): domain Bacteria; phylum Myxococcota_A; class Bradymonadia; order UBA7976; family UBA1532; genus JACKDM01. The sequence continues at coordinate 14,156 of JAUHYW010000095.1, forward strand.
TCGACGACCCGGAAGCGGCCTTCGTGGAAGAGCGCGCCGCCGTAGATCGGGCGGTTCCAGGGCCCGGCGGGCGCGGCGGGGCGCTCGACGTCGATGGCGCCGGGCACCCCCATCTCGGCCTCGGCCCGGTAGCGGGGCACCCCGGCGGCGTCGTGCAGCATCAGCTGCACCCGGTCGCCGACCACCGCCGAGACCACGAGCCGCTCGACCGCCGGGTCGCCGTCGAGGCGGATGCCCTTGAGCACCTGCAAGCCGTGCAGCGCCCGCACGACGAAGCCGGGGCGCACCGCCCGCGCCATCCGGGCGAACCACTCGGCCACCAGCGCCATCGGCACCACCGGCCCCCCGGCCACGGCGTGCCCGGCCAGCAGCGCGCGCAGCGCCTCGTCGACCCGGATCTCTCGGACCACCCGGGCCCCGTCGCTGCCGTCCATGCGCAGCGCCTCGGCCCGCGGCTCGCCACCCAGCACCAGCTCGACCGCGTCGGGCCGGGCGCCCGACAGCTCGTCGACCATCATCCGGGCCCCGACGTCCAGCGGGATCAGCGGCACGCCCAGCGACGCGAAGTGCTTCGCCAGCGCGGGGGTCACCATGCCGCCGGCCCACGGGCCCCAGCCCAGCGACTTGACCCGCATGCCCGGCCGCCGCCGCCGCAGGTCGAGGCAGACCTTGGCCAGGATCTCGTTGGACAGCGCGTAGACCGCCTGCCCGGTGTTGCCGCAGCGCCCCGAGACCGACGAGAAGACGCACAGCAGCGCGAGGTCATCGGCGGCGGTGGCGTCGAGCAGCGCCCGCAGCCCGTCGATCTTGGTCCGGAAGACCCGTTCGAATTGGGCGTCGGTCTTCTCGGCGATGCGCTTGTCGGCCAGGACCCCCGCCCCGTGCACGACGCCGGTGATCGGGCCCCACTCGGCTCGCACGCCGTCCAGGGCCGCGGCGACGGCGGGCCCGTCGGTCACGTCCACCGCCACGTAGCGCGCCTGTCCGCCGGCGGCCTCGACCGCGGCCAGCGTGGCCCGGATCTCACGCCCGGAGGCGATCCGCCGCACCGTCGATCCCAGCGCCGCGGGGGTCGGGGTCTCGCCCCGGGCCCGGGCGTCGGCCAGCAGGGCCCGCTTGAGCCCGGCGTCGTCGGTGATGCCCGCGCAGCACGCCGGCTCGGGGGTCAGCGGGGTCCGCCCCAGCAGCGCGAAGCGGGCGCCGGTCGCCTCGGCCCAGGCGATCACGCAGCGGGCGGTCACCCCCCGCGCGCCGCCCGAGACGACGAAGACGCTGTCGGCGCCGAAGCCCTCGGCGGCCCGCTCGACGGGCACCGCGACGCTGCGCAGCGTGATCCGCCGCCCGTCGGCCCGCAGGCCCACCTCGGCCTCTCCCCCGCCCCGCAGCAGCTCGTCGGCCAGCGCGGCGGCGATGGCGTCGGCGGGGCGCCCGGCCCGCTCGATGTCGATGGCCAGGGTCGTGGCGTCGGGCCACTCCAGATCGGCGGTCTTGGTCATGGCCGGCAGCCCGCCGAGCCACGCTCGATGCTCGGGCATCGGCGCGAAGCCGAACGCCCCGCCGGTGTCCTGCACGGTCACCCACAGCGCGGGCGCGCCCCGAGCCACGGTGCGTGCAGCGCCGAACGCCTCGCGGTCGACGGCGAGGGCGTCGTCGATGCGCGCCACCGGGCGCAGGCCGCCGAGGAAGACGACCCGGTCGGCGCCGGGCGGCACCGCCTCGACGACCCGGGCCCGGACCCCGGACGCGGTCAGCGCGCGGGCCAGGGCCGGGGCGACGTCGCCGCCGTCGGGCGTGATCAGCACCTCGCCGTCGAAGAGCCCGGGCAACGCGAAGCCCGCGGCCGGCACGCCGACCGGGTGCAGTTCGAAGCGGCCCAGCCCGGGGGGCGCGATCGCGGTCGGCTCGGACGGGGCGTCGTCGGCGGGCGGCGCCAGCGGGGTCGAGCCGGCGGCTTCGAAGTGAGCGACGATGGCGCCGAGGGTCTGGAGCGCGCCCAGCTCGGCGGGCTCGATCTCGGGCAGCTCGGGCGCCGCCTCGCGCACCGCCGCCAGGATCTCCACCCGCTTGATCGAGTCGATCCCCAGGTCGCCTTCCAAGTCCATCTCCAGCGTCAGCATGTCCGCCGGGTAGCCCGTCTTCTCGGCCACCACCGCCAGCATCACCGCCTTCAGGTCGACCGCGGGCGCCGCGGGCGTCGGCTTCGGGGCCGCCGCCGGGGCTGCGGGCGCCGCCTCGTCCAAGTGCGCCACGATCTCGCCCAGCGTCGCCAGCGCCCCCAGCGCGCTCGGATCCAGCTCGGGCAGCCCCGGCGCCGCCTCGCGCACCGCCGCCAGGATCTCCACCCGCTTGATCGAGTCGATCCCCAGGTCGCCTTCCAGGTCCATCTCCAGCGTCAGCATGTCCGCCGGGTAGCCCGTCTTCTCGGCCACCACCGCCAGCATCACCGCCTTCAGATCGACCGCCGACGCCGCGGGCGCCGGCTTCGGGCGCGCGATAGGCGCCGCCTTCGGGGCCATGACCGGCGCCGGCTGCGGCTGCGGCTGCGGGGCGACATACGCTGGGGCCGTGGGGGGCGCGGCCGGAGCCGCCGCCATGGGACGGGGCGCCGGCTGCGAGGCATCAGCGTGCCCGAGCTCGGCCGGCGCGGCGCCGAGCATCGTCGCCAGACCGGTCAGCCCGGTCTGCATCGTCTCCAGGAACGCCTCGTGCGCCCGAGCCATCGTCTCCTGGTAGGCCGCGTGCGCCTGCGCGGTCTGGCGCTGGGTCTCCTCGAACGCCTGGAGCCAGCCGGGCGACGGATCCCGAGGCGCGCCGCTGGCCACCCGGCGCACCGCCACCGTCGGCGCGTGGACCGGGCTGCTCGCGACCGCGGCAGCGCGCGGAGGCGCCACCGGCGTCGCGATCGGCCGCGCGGCGGCCACCGACGGGCGCCGCGGCGCAGGCGGCGCCGAAGGAGCCGTCGGCGCGGCGTCGACCGGCTTCGAGACCGACGCCGGCCGCGGCGGGTTGGGTGGCGGCAGCTCGGCGGCGCCACCCGGCGGCGGATAGGGCTTGCCGTGGTTGCTGCCGCAGATGGGCACCGCCAGCCGGGCCTTCTTCACCGTCGCCGGGTCGATCGGCGCGCGATAGCGACGCCACAGCGCCCCGACGTCCAGCCCGAGCCCGGCGACGGCCAGCTCGCCGACCGCGCGCAGGAACGACTCGACGCCGCCCCGCCCCTTGCGATCGAGCGGCACCGCGCGATGCGGGCGGTCGCCGAGGATGCGCCCGATGAGCCCGGTGAGCACCGCCCCCGGGCCGACCTCGACGAACGTGCGCACGCCGTCGGCGTACATCGCCTCGATCATCTCGACGAAGCGCACCGGGCTGACGAGCTGCTCGGCCAGCCGGGCCTTCACCGCGTCGCCGTCGGCGGCGTGCGGGGCGGCGGTGACGTTGGCGTAGACCGGCCGCGCGGGCGCGGCGAACGCGATATCCCCCAGGAACTCGGCGAACGGCGCCCGGGCTTCGGCCACGACCGGCGAGTGGAAGGCGGTGGCGACCGGCAGCCGCCGGCCGCTCATCCCGGCCTCCGACAAGGCCGCCTGCGCGGCGTCGATGGCCTCGACCGGGCCCGAGAGCACCACCTGCCGGGGGCCGTTGTGGTTGGCCACGACCACCGCCGGGTGCCCCTCGACCGCCGCCCGCACCGCGTCGATGGGGGCCCGCACCGCCAGCATCGCGCCGGGGGTCTGCGCAGCCTCGGCCATCAGCTCGCCTCGGCGGCGGGCGACGCGCAGCATGTCGTCGGCCCCGATCACCCCCGCGGCGTACAGCGCGGTGACCTCGCCGAAGCTGTGCCCGGCGACCCGCGCCGGCGCGAGCCCCATCGCGTCGAGCAGGGCCAGCATCGACAGCGAGGTGCAGCCGATGGCCGGCTGGGCGTTCTCGGTCGCCGTCAGCCGCGCCGCGTCGCGGGCCGCCTGATCGTCGGCGAAGCCGGCGCGCGGGAAGCAGACCCCGTGCAGATCGATGCCCAGCGCGGCGGCCCGATCCCACGGGGCGCGCGCGGCGTCGAACGCCATCGCCAGCTCGGCGCCCATGTCGACCGCCTGGCTGCCCTGACCGGGGAAGACGAAGGCCACTTCGCCCGCGTGCGGTCCGGTGGCGTAGACGCTGCCGTCGGGCAGCAGCAACGCGCGCTCGGGATCGGCCTCGACCCGGGCGGCCAGCGCGTCGAGCCGGCTGCGGGCCGCCTCGGGGCTGTCGGCGATCACCGCCATCCGGGCCGGGGCGGTGGCGTCGAACGCGCCCTGGCTCTGCCGGGCGGCCCACGCCAGATCGGCGTCGCTGCGGCAGCGCCCGGCCAGGGCCCGCGCCTCGGCGACGGCCCCCGCCCCGTCAGCCGCCGAGATCAGGAGCAGCCGCGCGGCGATGGGATCGAGCCGCTCGGCGGGCGTGGCCCCGGTGTACTCCTCGAGGGTGACGTGGAAGTTGGAGCCGCCGAAGCCGAACGAGCTGACCGATGCCCGCCGGGGGTGGTCCGCGCCCCGGATCCAGGGGCGGGCCCGGGTGTTCAGGCTGAAGGGGCTGTCTTCGAGGGCCAGCGCGGGGTTGGGCCGGTCGATCTTGATGGTGGGCGGCAGCACCTTGTGGTGCAGGGCCATGATGGCCTTGAACAGCCCGGCGGCGCCGGCGGCGGCCTTGGTGTGGCCGATCTGCGACTTCACGCTGCCCAGCGAGCACCACTGGCGATCGGCGCGCCCGGCGTCGTCGAAGACCATGCGCAGGCCCTCGAACTCCGCGGCGTCTCCGGCGATCGTGCCGGTGCCGTGGGCCTCGACCAGCTCGACGGTCTCCGGGCCGTAGCCCGCCCGCGCGTAGGCCCGGCGCAGCGCCCGGGCCTGCCCCGACGAGACCGGGGCGTAGACGCTCTTCGACCGCCCGTCCGACGAGGTGCCGACGCCCTTGATCACGGCGTAGATCCGGTCGCCGTCCCGCTCGGCGTCGGCCAGCCGCTTGAGGGCGACCATGCCCAGCCCCTCGCCGAGCATCGTGCCGTCGGCCCGGTCGGAGAAGGGCCGGCAATCCCCGCTGGCGCTCAGGGCCGGGGTCTTGCTGAAGCACATGAACATGAAGATGTCGTTGAGGGTGTCGACCCCGCCGCTGATGACCAGATCGCTGGTGCCGAGCTGCAGTTCGGAGATGCCCATCGCCAGCGCCGAGAACGTCGACGCGCAGGCGGCGTCGGTCACGCAGTTGGTGCCGCCGGTGTTCAGCCGGTTGGCGATGCGCCCGGCGACCACGTTGCCCAGCAGCCCGGGGAAGCTGCTCTCCTGCCACGGGGTGTAGTGATCGGCGATGCGATCGCAGGCCGCCTGCACCTCGTCCTCGGGCAGCCCGGACTCGCGCAGCGCCTTGACCCACACCGGCCGCTGGAGGCGGCTGACCATCGACGCCAGCAGTTCCTGGGCCGAGGTCACCCCCAGGATCACCGAGATGCGCGAGCGATCCATGGTCTCGAACTGAGCCCCGGCGGCGTCTTCGAGCACCCGCCGGGCGAGAATGAGCGCCAGGAGCTGCGAGGTGTCGGTGGCCGGGATGATGTTCGGCGGCACGCCCCAGCCGAGGGCGTCGAAGTCGACGTGACCCAGGAAGCCGCCCCGGCGGGCGTAGGTCTTGTCCGGCGCGCGGGGGTCGGGGTCGTAGTAGTCCTCGACCAGCCAGTGGCTCGGGGGCACGTCGTCGATGAGGTCGCGCCCGGCGAGGATGTCGCGCCAGAACCCGGAGGCGTCGAGCGAGCCGGGGAAGAGGGCGCTGACCCCCACGACGGCGATGGGCTGGGAGGCCGGCGACGGCGGCGTCTGGGACATGGCGATGGACCTCGGCTCAGGCGAGCGGACGGGGGCGGAAGTCGAAGGCGGCGGCGGGCATCGGCACGCCGAACGTGCGGAGCTGGTGGGCGCGGGTGACCACCGCGGCGCCTTCGAGCAGGTTGAGGGCCACCTGGGCCACTCTCCTGTTCTCCGCGGGTTCGAGGAAGGAACCCCGCACCCACGCGTTGAAGGCGCCCATGGCCGGGCCGCACCAGATCTGGTAGTCGGCGGCGCGGTCGGACTGCCCGGCGATGGCCCACTTGCTGGCCTGCCCCAGATACGAGCGGAAGACGAGCGCCATGCGATGCCGCGGGTCGCGCTCGGCCCGGGTGACCTCGCGCGGGTCGCGGCCCTGCCAGAAGGCCCGGGTGGCGGCCCAGGCCTCGTCGAAGCCCGCCCGCAGGATCTGCGCCTCGACCCGGGCCCGCTGGTCGGGAGGGATGGCGTCGAGCGACGGGTGGGCCCGGTACAGCTCGAAGAGCTTGCGGGCCCGCATCGCGAAGAGCGTGCCCCGCTTGAGGACCTGCACCTCGACCCCCATCTCGAACATGTCGGCGGCGGGGGCCATGACCACGTCCCCCAGATCGGCCCGGGCCAGCATCGCCCGGCCGTCGGCGGCCAGCCCCGACTCGACGCACGCCTGGTTGACGCTGCCGGTGAGCACGTAGGCCGCGCCCAGCCCGAAGGCCGCGGCGACCGCCGACGGCGTGCCCAGGCCCCCGGCGGCGCCGATCCGGATCGGGCGCAGCTCGCCCCGCTCGCGCAGGACGGCGTCGCGCACCGCGGCCACCGCCGGCAGCAGGGCCGAGAGCGGGCGGTTGTCCGTGTGTCCGCCGGAGTCGGCCTCGCAGGTGATGTCCTCGGCCACCGGCACCTGCCGGGCGAGCCGGGCCTCGTCGGCGGTGAGCAGCCCCTTGTGCACCAGCCCGTCGAGCATGGCCGCCGGCGCCGGCTCGATGAAGTGCCGGGCGACGTCGGGGTGGGAGATCTTGGCGAAGACGTGGTGCCGCCGCTCGATCCCCGAAGGCCCGGACCGCAGGCCGCTGGCGGCGTAGCGCACCAGGGCCGGGGTCAGCGCCATGTAGGCCGCCGCCGAGACCCGCCGCACGCCGCGGCGGATGTAGAGATCGGCGACCGCCATCTCCTGGTCGGGCTCCTGCGGGTTGTGGATGAGGTTGCTGCCCCACGGCAGGCCCTCGGGCCCCAGCTCGGCTTCGAGGCGATCGAGCGCCGCGGCGATGCGCTCGGGGCTCAGGCCCGCTGCGCCGAAGAAGCCCAGGCAGCCGGCGCGGGCGGCGGCGCAGACCAGCTCGACGGTGGCGATGCCGTTGGCCATGGCCCCGGTCACGTACGGGAAGCGGCAGCCGTGCACCTCGCCGAAGCCCCGGTCGCCGAGCCACTCGGGGTACATCGGCGGCAGGTGGGCGGTGGCCTCGACGCCGGCCGGCAGCGGGGCGTCGGGGCGGGCGAGGCCCGGGCGGCCGTCGGGCCCGCGCACGACGACCATCGGCGCCCGCGGGGCGAGGGCCTGCATCAGGGCGTCGGCGGTGTACGCCGGCGCGGGGCCGGGTGCGGTCGGGGGAGAGCCGGTCATTCCACCTCGAAGTGCCACCGAGTGACATTTCCTGTTCGAGGCCCGACGGTATACTCTGTCGGGCAGGTGCAATGCCACGATTGAGTGAAGAAGAAGTGGTCGAGCGGTCGAGCGGCGACGAGGGCAAGCGCATCGGGCGACGAGAGGCCCGCAAACGGGCGACGTACGCGGCCCTGGTGACGGTCGCCCACCGCCGATTCCACGAGGACGGCTTCGACGCGACGACCCTCGACGACATCTGCGCCGAGGTCGGCATCTCGCGCCGCACGTTCTTCCGCTACTTCAAGTCCAAGGAAGATCTGGTCTTCCCCAACCGGGCCGAGCGCCTCGAGCGCTTCGTGCAGGTGCTCACCGACGCCCCGGCCGACGAGAACCCATTCGATACGCTGCGCCGGGCGACCCGGCAGTTCGGGCCGGAGTACATGGCCCACCGGGCGCAGCTCGTCGCCCAGCAGGCGCTCATCGCCCGCACCCCGAGCCTGCGGGCCCGCGAGGCGGAGATCGATCGCGACTGGGAGGCGGTCATGGCCCGGGCCATCATGGCGCGCACCGGCACCGAGCGGGCGGCGGCGGTGCGGGCCCGGGTCATCGCCGGGGCCTGTATCGGCGTCATCCGGGCCACGATGCGCCACTGGTTCACGACCGGGGGGGTCGAGGATCTCACCCAGATGGGTGAGGACGCGCTCGACTGCCTCGAGCGGGGGTTCGCCCTCGAGTGATCGCCCGCCGCCCGCAGGTCGGCATCACAGAACCATCGATGTCATGCGGGGTGTCATCACGGGCGGGCAGTCGGGGGACCGAAGGCGCGCTCAGGGCCTCTTCTTGCCGCCCGCCTCGTCACCCCAGAGATCGGTCAATCGCTGGTCCCGCCCACAGCCGAGGCGGTAGCGATAATAATGCTGCGGCTGCTTCTTGTAGAAGTCCTGGTGATACTCTTCGGCCCGGTAGAACGGCGTCGCCGGGTCGACCTCGGTCACGATCGGGCCCGGCAGGCGGCCGCTCTTCGCGATGGCATCCCGGGTCTTCTCGGCCAGCGCCTTCTGGGTCTCGTCGTGGTAGTAGATCCCGCTGCGATACTGGTCGCCGCGATCACAGAACTGGCGGTCCTTCTGGGTGGGATCGATGTTGCGCCAGAAGACATACAGCAGCTCTTCGTAGCTGATCTGCCTGGGGTCGTAGACGATGCGCAGAGCCTCGGTGTGGCCGGTGCCGCCCCGGCTGACCTGCTTGTAGGTGGCGTGGGGCACGTCGCCGTCGGTGTAGCCGCTGATGGTGGCCTCGACCCCGGGCAGCGTGTCGAAGGGGCTCTCCATGCACCAGAAGCAGCCGCCGGCGAAGGTCGCGATGGCCTTGCCCGGCGGGGGCGTGTCCGACTCGAGGGGGCTGCCCTCGGCGGCGGTGGGGGCGGCGGGCTGGCTGCCGGGGGCGCCGTTGGCGCTGGTCTGGCAGCCGAAGGCGAGCAGGGCGATGAGGCTGATGAGCGCGCGGGGCATGTCGTCCTCCGAGTGGAGCGGACGCGAAGTCCGCGTGATGAGTCCCCGAGTCATTTCGACCCCGATCAAGGCGGGCCGACGACGGCGTGCCAAGGGCACGTCGAGGAGAACCAACGCCGAGCGGGGCGAAAGGGCCGTGGAATCGTCATGCGGAACTCGCGGACGCCCCACGCAGTCGGCAGTGGGATGTGCCTCGACCTACGGGGGTCGCCCCCGAGCGTTACGCGGCCTCGTCGCCCTCGACGACCTTGGCCGGCAGGTGCACGTCCATCTGGGGGTACGGGATGCCGATGGCCTTGGCGTCGAGCGCGATCTTGATCTGGCGCACGAGGGCCTGCTTGACGCCGAGCAGGTCGGCGGTGTTGGCCCAGACCCGGACCTGCCAGTTCACCGAGGAGTCGCCGAAGCCGTCGAGCACGACCATCGGGGCCGGGTCTTCGAGGGCGCCCTCCATGGCGGCGACGGCGGCGGCGGCCTCGATGAGCGTGGCCCGGGTCTCGTCGATGTCGGCGTCGTAGCTGACGCCCACGGCGATGTCGGCCCGCCGGCGAGGGTGGAAGGTCAGGTTCTCGATGTTGCCCCCGAACACCGTCTTGTTCTGCACGATGATGCGCCGGTTGTCGGGGGTGTTGAGCAGCGTGGTGAACATGCCGACCTCGACCACGGTGCCGGTCTCACCGCCGGCCCGCACGAAGTCGCCGACCTTGAACGGCCGCTGCACGAGGATGAGCACCCCCGCGGCGAGGCTCTGCAGGATGCCCTGCAACGAGAGGCCGATGGCCAGGCCGGCGGCGCCGAGCACGGCGGCGAAGCTGTAGGTCGTGATGCCGATCGCGCCGAGGGCGCTGACGATGATCAGCGTGAGGATGCCCCACCGGGCGAGGCTGGACGCGAAGCGCACGAGCATCGCGTCGACCTTGAGCCGGTTGAGCGACCGCTCGATCAGGCTCTCGCCGAGCCGGGCGGCCCACCATCCGCCGATGAGGAAGACAAGCGCGATGCCGATGCGGATGAGCAATCCGGTGAAGGTCATGGGCGGGGCTCCTTTTGAGTGTCGTTGGCCGGGTTAGCACACGGGGCTGCCCGATGTCGATGGCACGAACCGGCACGGGGTCGCATCGCGCCGGGGTCTACTCTCCGCGGCAGGCCCGGTGGGCGTCGACCGCGCAGCGGTCGCGGTCGAGGTGGATGGCCGCGCAGTCGATCGCCGCCGCCCGGGCGGCGTCGTCATAGCCCGGGCAGTCGGCGCGGCAGTCGGCGTCGTCGAGATCGCAGGCGGCGAGGCTGTCGCAGACGAAGGCGCACCGGTCGGCGGGGGTCGGGGGCGCGCTGCCGCAGGTCAGGAAGCCGAGGCCGTCGCACCGGCCCCCGGCGACGTGCTCGTCGACGCAGCGGGCGAGCCGCTGGCGATCGGGGCCGGGCTCGTCGGTGCAGGTCTCGGCGCAGTCGGGGCGCGCGGGCAGGTCCTCGCAGCCCGACAGCGCGTCGCAGGCGACGACGCAGTGGGGGTCGAGCGGCAGCGGCTCGTCGCTCATGCACGTTTGCAGCGCGGGCACATCGCACCGGCCGTCGGCGATGTGGGCCGCGACGCAGTCGTCGAGGCGGGCGGCGGCGCCCGGGTGGTCGTCGTCTTCGGCGAGGCACTCCCGGCGGCACTCGGCGGGGTCGGGGCCCGGGCCGCAGGCGGTGATCGCCTCACAGGCCCGGTCGCAGAGATCCTCGGGGGCGACCGGCCCGAGGTCGGGTTCGAACCCGCCGTCGAGGCCCGTGTCCGGCGCACCGTCGGGCAGGTCTCCGTCGGGCAGGTCTCCGTCGGGCAGGTCTCCGTCGGGCAGGTCTCCATCCATCGCGGCGTCGGCGGCGCCGTCGGGCAGCTCGCCCATGTCGGGCGGGTCGTCGGGGAACGCGTCGGCGGCGCCCGCGTCGGGCTCCATCGCCGCGTCGACCGGCGGGGGCAGCGCGTAGTCCTCGGCCGCGAAAGCGTCCACGCCGCCGAGGTCCGGCTGACCCGCCCCGCCGTCCTTCGACTCGGCGAAGCCGCCCGGGTCGGGCTCGTTGGTGAAGCTGCATGCGGACAGCGTCAGGGCGAGCGCGAGCGCGAGGTGCTTCATGATCGGTCTCCGGGGCTCCGGGCGGCGCGGGCGGCGGCCTTGTCGGCGTGGCGCCGCCCGAAGAGCAGGCCCCGCTCGAGGCCCGCCCGCTGGGCGGCGTAGAAGTCTTCGAGGAACCGGCGGGGCTCGACCGGGCTGTCGTCGGGCCAGCCGATGCGGCGGCGGATCTTCTCGCTGATCACCCGCAGCGTCGCCGGCTCGACATACGGCCGCCGCAGCACGTCTTCGAGGACGTGCAGCTCACGGTTGCCGTAGTGGCCGAGCTGGGCCGGGGTGAAGGCGTACAGCGCGTCCCGCTCGGTGATCGGCGCGGCGGCGAGATCGGGCAGCAGCGCCACCTCGGGCAGCGCGACGACCCGGGTGCCGGCGACGATGTCGCCCAGCCGCAGCCGCTCGCGGGTGATCACCGGCAGCAGGCCGAAGACGATGAGCCAGGCGAGGGTGATCCAGCGGGTGAGCGCGGTGCCGCCGTCGATGAGCATCTCGGGCTCGAAGGCGGCGACGAGCGGGATGAAGGTCTCCAGCTCGCGGGTGAGGTTGCGGGCGACGATGGCCCCCGGGCTCAGCACGCCGCCCCGGGCGTCGACGACCCGCAGGCCGAGCCGCTTCTTGCCCGGGGTGCGGCCCCGCCGGCGCCATTCGAACAGCGTGAAGTAGAAGGTGCGGGCCAGAAAGCCCACCAGCAGCGCGAGGGCGATGGCGAGGTCGCCGCCGCCGATCCAGACGGCCGGCAGGAAGGCGGCGATCACGACCAGCGAGATGATCCCCATGTCGACGAGAAACGCCGCGAAGCGGTCGCCGAGGTTGGCCCGGCGGAAGCCGAGCGCGATGCCTTCGGGGGTGGTGATGCTGTATTCGCGCTTCACGGGTCGCCCTCGCCCGCGCCGTCGGTCTCGCGCCCGACGAGCACGATGTAGGCCGCCCAGCCGATCGCGGTGGCTCCGGCGACGGCGTAGCGGACCACGATGTCCTGCACGAGCTGGCGGAACAGACCCTCGATCAACCCCGCGACGAAGAGCATCACCACCGCGCCCATGACGACCCCCGCGGCGGTGCGCCCGGCGTGCACCAGCGCGTCCCACCGGGTGCGCCGGCCGGGGTAGAGCACCGCCCGGGCGAGCGCGACGCCGGCCCCGCCGCAGATGACGACGGCCCCCAGCTCGGTGACGCCGTGGGGCAGCAGCCAGCCCCACAGGTCGAGGGACAGCCCGCGGACGTGGTACAGGCCGGCGAAGGCCCCGAGCAGCAGGCCGTTGGAGAGCATCAGGTACAGCGTCGGCAGGCCGAAGAGCGCGCCGAGGCCGAAGGCGGCGATGCCGATGCGCGCGTTGTGGCCGAAGAGGAACGAGGCGAACGTGAGCAGCATGTCCCGCCCGTCGTGCTCGCCGTAGAGGCCGTCGCGCAGCTCCGCGGTGGGCGTGGTCGGGTCGCGGCCCTGGGCGTAGCCCTCGGCGACGAAGGCGTAGAACAGGTCGATGTCGCCGACGGTGAGCGCGAAGCCGGCGATGGCCCCGGCGACGAGCGCGAGGGCGGCCAGCCCGATGGGGCCGCCGAGCCGACGCACCGCGGCCGGCCACCAGCGGGCGAAGCGGGCGAGGCTCTCCCCCACCCGGCGCTTGGGCCCGTAGACGCACAGCCACGCCCGGGCGGTGAGCGACTCGAGGTAGTCGAGCAGGTTGCGGTCGAGGGCGATGGCCCGGGCGACGCTGAGCGCGCTGGCGGTGGCCCGGTAGAGGCGCGGCAGGGCCCGGGCGTCGTCGGCGTCGAGCGCCTCGGGGCCGCGCTGCTCGACCCGCTCGACCAGCGCTTCGAGCCGGCGCCAGGTGGCTTCCCGGCTGCGGCGGAAGGCGACGCTGCGCGGCTCGCCGGCCATCACACCAGCTCCCGGCGGCTGATCTCGAGGTAGCGGTTGATCATCGCCGCCGAGACGGCGTCAGGGGCGGCGTCGATGCAGAATACGCCCGACCGGCGCAGGCGCTCGAGCACGGTCTCCCGGTCGAGGATCAGGTCGTGGGCCGCCACCGCCCGGTGCACGTCGAGCATCTCGGACGGCCGGGCGGTCAGCAGCGCGTCCAGCTCGGGGTCGCGCAGGGCCACGAAGACGACGACGTGCCGCCGGGCGAGGTGCACGACGTTCTCCACCATCAGCTCGGCGGTGATCGGGTCGACGAAGTCGGTGAGCACGACGACCAGCGAGCGCCGGCGCAGGCGGGTGACGAGGTGGTTGAGCCCGAGGGTGTAGTTGGTCTCGTGGTCGGCGTAGGCCAGCTCGGCCGCCCGCCGCTGGAGGACGCCGAGGGTGCCCACGCCGCCGGTGGGCTCGGTGAAGAGGCGCACCGCCGAGTCGAAGGCGAAGAGCCCCACCCGGTCGCCGGCCCGCAGGCCGAGGTAGGCCAGCAGCAGGCCGGCGTTGATGGCCCGGTCGATGCGGGGCACGCCGTCGAGCGGCTCGCCCATCAGCCGCCCGGTGTCGAAGGCGAGGATGATCTGGTGGTTCCGCTCGGCCTCGAACCGGCGGACGATGAGCTTGCGGTGGCGGGCGGAGGCTTTGTAGTCCATCGCTTTGTGATCGAGCCCCGGGCGGTACTCCTCGAGTCGATCGAAAGACGAGCCGTCACCGATGAACTTACGGCGGCGCACGCCCACGATGAAGTCCCGCGACTTGACCAGCCGCAACGCCGCCTCGCGCACCGCCCGGATGTCGGGCACCACCGCCAGCGACGCACTCACCGGGTGGCGCAGCGTGCGGCGCCACAGGCCGAGGGGGCCGGTCCACCGCAGCCAGACCGCCTCGACCGTCGCCGTGCCCCGCCGCCGGGGCTCGAGGGTGACCTCGACGACGCCGCCTCCGGGGGGCAGGGTCGTGGTCACCGGCGGCTGGGGGGTCAACAGCGGGTCCAGATCGACGATCAGCTCGACCGTCAGCGCCCGCCGCCGGCCGTGAGGGATCAGGTGGATGGGCAGCGGATCCCGATCGCCGATGTACAGCGTCTCGGGCAGGTCGATCTCGAGGCCCATGCGCCGCCGAGGCATGCCGGCGAGCGCGTCGACGAACACCGCCACCACCGACGCGGCGAAGACCGCCAGCCACGCGGTCCACAGGCGCGCGTCGACCACCGCCGGCAGCAGCGCGACGGGCAGGCCGGCGGCGAAGAGCAGCGCCGATCGGACGGTGGGCTGCACGGCGGTGGGATCTCCTTTCGCGGCGGGCGGCCGGGCTCAGCGGGGCGCGGGCACCCGCTCGACGACCTCGGCCAGCACCGCGGCCGGGCTCTGGCCTTCGATCTCGGCGGCCGGCGACAGGTCGACCCGGTGGGCGAGCACCGGCACCGCGAGCTGCTTGACGTCGTCGGGGATCACGAAGTCCCGCCCGTTCAGCGCGGCCCGGGCCCGGGCAGCCGTCGCCAGCATGTTGCACGCCCGGGGCGAGGCGCCGCACAGCAGCGCCGGGTGGCTGCGGGTCGCCCGGACGAGGCCGACGATGTAGTCGATCATCTCGTCGGCCAGCCGCAGCCCGGCCACGATGCGCCGGGCGCCGGCCAGGAAGTCCAGCCCGGCCACCGGCTTCAGCCCGAAGGCGTCGAGCCCGGGCATCGCCGACTGGTGCCCGTGGATCCGCACCATCGCCCGCTCCTGCTCGAGCGTCGGGTAGTCGACGGTGATCTTGAGCAGGAACCGGTCGAGCTGGGCCTCGGGCAGCGGGTAGGTGCCCTCCTGCTCGAGCGGGTTCTGGGTGGCGACGACCATGAACGCCTCGCCGAGCGGGTGGGCCTCGCCGTCGATGGTCACCACCCGCTCCTGCATCGCCTCGAGCAGCGCCGCCTGGGTCTTGGGCGGGGTGCGGTTGATCTCGTCGGCCAGCAGGAACTGGGTGAAGACCGGGCCTTTGCGCAGCACGAAGCGGTTGGTGTTGAAGTCGAAGAGGTGGGTGCCCGTGATGTCACCCGGCATCAGATCGGGGGTGAACTGGATGCGGCGGAAGGCCAGCGCCAGCCCCCGGGCGAACGCCTGGGCCAGCAGCGTCTTGCCGGTGCCGGGCACCCCCTCGATGAGCACATGGCCCCGGGCGAGCAGAGCGACGAGCAGCAGCTCGACGGCCTCGGTGTGGCCCATGATGACCTGCTCGACCTGCCGGCGCAGGGCGTCGGCGGTGGCGTGCACGGCGGTCACGTCGGGGGTCATCGGCTCCTCCTGTCGGTCTTCGAAGCGGGCCTGGCGAGCATCGCCCGCCGCCATCGATGGATCCGGCGAGCGGTGGCCACCCGCTCGGCGGGCCCGACGCTCTCGGCGGCGTGGGCCAGGGCGATGGGGCCGTCTTCGACCCCCCGCCCCTCGCCGATGCGGGTCAGCCAGCGATACAGCCCCGCCCGATCGAGCGCGCCCGGGGCGTGCAGCGCCTTGCGCACGCCGGTCAGCGTGGTCTGCCAATACCGCTCGAGCGCCGGGGCGTCGTGCCCCGCGTAGCGCCCGAGGGCGGCGGTGTTCTCGATGAGCACCCGCCGTCCGCCGCGGGCGGGCGGACGTGGCTGGGGGGCGCCGAAGCGGCGCATGCCGGCCAGCAGCGCCAGGATGAGCATCGCCGCCGCCTGAGCGGTCAGCGCCGCGAGCGGGAACTCGAAGAGCTGGCGGGCGAGGCTCGCGGTGGACAGATAGCCATGCAGCGTCTCGTCGACCACCAGCGCCCGGGGCGGCTCGGCGAGCAGCGGGCGCAGGACCTCGACCAACAGCGGCGCGTGGGTGACGAGGCCGGCGTTGCCCAGCAGGTCGGGATCGGCCACCACGTAGAGCGGCGTGCCGTCCCGCTGGACCCGCCCGATGACGACCGCCTCGCCCCGGCTCAGCAGCGGCTCGATGGCCCCGGTGACGCCCACCGGCGCCCGCAGCGCGACCTCGCCCGGCGGCGTATCGCCCTGCCAGTCCCAGGCGCCCTCGCCCGCGTCGACGCTGCGCAGGTCGAGCCCCAGGCGGTCGAGGATGCGGTCGCGCTCGTCGTGCGAGACGGGCTGCAAGCGCGCGATCCAGCCGTCGGTCTCCCGATGCTCGCGCCCGGTCCACTTGGGCAGCGCGAGGATCACCGCGTCGGCCGACGCCTCTTCGATCAAACGGGTCAGGCGGCCGGTCTCGTCCTCGAACGGGGGCTCGAAGATCGCCAGCACCGTGCCCTCGCGGGCCTTGCGCGCCGAGCCGGCCCGGCTGACCACGACCGGGACGTCCAGCGCGCGCAGCCAGCGGACCAGCCCCCGGTGCCCGATGGCCGAGCGGCTGAAGGTGTCGGCTTCATAGGACGCGACCGCGGTCTCGCCCGGATCGAGCACCGCCAGCAGGATGCCGCCGACGAACGACAGCGCGCCGAAGACGGCCAGCGCCAGGATGAGCCGCCGGCTGCGCCGGGCGTCGGCGGTGGGGGCGTGCTCGGCGGGCTTCACGTCGCCCCCAGCGCGGCGCGGATGCGCTCGAAGCACGCCACGCAGCGGGCGTAATCCTCGGCGCCGGCCGGCCGGCCCCCGAAGCGGGTCAGCTCCACCGCCTGCACCAGATCGCCGAAGGCCGCCCGGGCTTCGTCGGGCAGACCCGCCCGCTGCTCGATCTCCCGGCTGGTCAGCGCCCGGGGCACCGGCATGTGCCGCCCGAGCGCCTGAATCGTGCGCAGCAGCAGCGCGTGCACCGCCTCGGCGAAGCGCCCGGCGGCGGCGAGCGCGTCGGCCTCGTCCACGATGGCCTTGTCGGGCGGGGGCGGCGGCGTCGTCGGGCGAGCGGCCGCGGTCGTCGTCGGCGCCGCGGGGCCCATGCGCTCCCGCAGGAAGACCGCGACGAGGCCCAGCGCGAGCAGGCCGCCGACCACCCACAGCACGAGCTCGCCCAGACCGTGGCCCCGCGACGGGGGCGGCGCCGCCGATCCGCTCGATCGACGGGTGCGTGGGCGACTGCGAAGATCCATCGGAGACGGCGCCCGGGCCTCGGCGTCCTCGGGCATCTCCGGCTGGAGCGCCTCGTCGGCGACGACCTGCCGGGCGGCCTGCCGGGCCTGTACGGGCGCGGGCCAGCCCATCAGCCCGAGCACGAGGGCGAGCCCGATCACCGGCTGGGGGCCACGACGCGGCGGCGCAGCTTGCCGAGCACCCGCCGCACCGCCGGATCGATGCCCAGGGCCTCGACCGCGTCGAGCGCGAACCACCGCAGGTCGTCGCTCTCGTCGGTGATCGCCAGGGCGTCGGGGCGCTCGGTCAGCAGCGCGTAGCGGATGTCGAGGTGGTCGTGGGCCGCGTCGCGCTTGCGGGCCGGGATGCGATGCACGTCGACATCCAGCGGCCGCCGACCGATCGCCGGGTGGAAGCGCAGGTCGGGCAGCCCGCTCTCTTCCCGGGCCTCGCGCAGCGCGGTATTGGCCGGGTCGAACTCGCCGGGGTCGCTGTGCCCGCCCACCTGGAGCCACCGCTCCAGCTTGCGATGCAGGGTCATCAGCAGCCGGTGATCGGGGTCGAGCACGAAGGCCGACGCGGTGATGTGCCCCACCGGATCGGCCTTTCCGAAGCACCGCGGGTGGGTGGCGACGAAGTCGCTCACGAAGCGCACATCGGCCGCCTCGGCGGCGTCGGCCGGATCGTGCTCGGCGAGCAGGCGCAGGATGAGTCGGCGGGGATCGTCGGGGGGCAGGCGATGCATCGAGCCGTCATACCGCCGCCCGCCGACGGGCTCAAGGCGATGGTCGTCGGCGGTTCATCCGGACCCGCACTGGCGGCCGCGTCGCCGGCCGCACCCCGGGTCGGCGTCGGCGGTCTGAGGCGGGGACTCAGTCCCGGGTGCGCAGGGCGAAGGCGAGCATCACCGGGAGGATCAGCATCGGCGAAGGCAGCGACGAGCGCGCGTGCTCGACGGCGGGGGCCGCGTCCGCGTCGACCGCGCCGACGATCAGCAGGCCGACCGCCACGACGACCGCCGCCAGCGCCATGTGCCGGGGTCGAACGAGGATCCGGGGGTCAGGGTTCATGTCGCCTCCGACGCGCGCCGCGGGCCGCCTCCGCTGAGTCTCGCGCCGGGAAGCTATCACGATGGTGATGTCTGATTCGGCGGTAGATACCCGTATTCCGGCCATTCGACCGGCGGCCATCACGGCTGATCGCAGGCCGGCGACCCACGCTTCGGTCGCTCTGTTCTACTACATCGGGATTTCCTCGCGCCGCGCGGTGATTTCTACGCGGCCTCGCGCAGTAGCTGCTTGACCGTGGCCTTGCGGGCCGCGGTGAGGGCGGCGGTCAACTGCTGACCCTTGCTCGT
>JAUHYW010000096.1 GCA_030426085.1 bacterium
TTGGTCTGCCCGGCCGGCCCCACGCCCGGGCCCCGAGAGCAGACAGATGACCGCCGGCGCCACCGACCGGCCCCTGGGGGCAGAGCTTTGCCGATCGACGCCGCCGCCGGGCCCCTGCGGGCAGAGCTTTGCCGATCGACGCCGCCGACCGCCTCACTCGGTGAGCTGCATCCGGTGGGCGTAGGCGACGATCTCGCCGATGGTGCGCACGCCGAACGCGCGCTTGATGTGCCCGACGTGGGTGCTGACCGTGCTGCGGGTCAGGTCGAGCTGGGCGGCGATGTCGGTGACGCTCTGCCCCTCGACGAGCAGGGTGAAGATCTGATGCTGCCGCGGGGTGAGCCCCGACGTCTGCGGGGCGCCCCCGCCCCGGGCCGCCTGCCGGCTGACGTAGAGCCCGCCCCGGGCCACGGTTCGGATGGCCGCGATCAGCTCGTCCTCCGAGCGGTCCTTGGAGACATAGCCCGCCGCGCCCAGATCGATGAGCCGGCGGGCGTACTGGTCCTCGGCGTACATCGACAGCATCAGCACCGGCAGCGCCGGGCGCAGGGTCGCCAGCCGGCGCAGCACCTCGATGCCGTTGACCTGGGGCAGCGAGATGTCGAGCACGAGCACGTCGACCGCCCAGTCGGCGCGCTCGGCGGCGAGCAGCACCTTGCGCCCGTCGACGGCCTCGCCGACCACCTCGATGTCGTCGGCCATGCTCAGCAGCGCCCGCAGGCCGGTGCGCACGATGGGGTGGTCGTCGGCCAGGAATACCCGGATCACGGCGCGCCTCCTCGGGCGTCTTCGGTCGCCTCTTCGGTCTCGATCGGCAGCGTCAGCTCGATCGTCGCCCCCCGGCCCGGCGCGGCGCGCACGTCCAGCGCGCCGCCGCACATCCGGGCCCGCTCGATCATGCCGGCCAGCCCCAGGCCGGCGGTGGGGCTCGCGGGGTCGAAGCCCCGCCCGTCGTCGGCCACGGTCAGCACCCGGCTCTCGCTCGCGCTGTCCCAGGTGACGGTGATCCGGCTCGCCTCGGCGTGGCGCACGGCGTTGGTCAGGGCCTCTTGCAGCACCCGGAAGGCCGCCGTCGCCCGGGCGGCGCTCAGCCCGGCGTCGTCGGCCCGCGCCTCGAACGCGCACGTCAGGCCGGGCAGGGCGTCGGTGCGCTGCGCGAGCCACTCGGCGGCGGCCACGAAGCCCAGGTCGTCGAGCACCCGCGGCCGCAGGCGCACGAGCAGGTTGCGCACGGTCCAGCCGAGCTCCTGCATCATCTCGGCGATCTGGGCCAGGACCGGCGCCAGCGGGCTGCCGGCGCGCTCGGCCCGGGCCCGGGCGGCGCGCAGCACCAGCCGCATGCCGGTCAGCACCTGCCCCGTCTCGTCGTGCAGCTCGGCCGCCAGCTCGCGCCGCTCGTCCTCCCGGGCGGTCTCGGCCCGGTCGAGCAGCGCCTGGATGTGTTGCGTCTGCTCGGCGACCCGGGCCTCGAGCCGGGCCGACGCGCGCCCCGCGGCCCGGCCGTAGAGGAAGAGCCGCAGCCGGGCCCGGTCGAGGCCGAGGCCCACCGCCAGCACCAGCGCGGCGGTCAGGAGCAGGTGCACGATCGCCGAGCCGGCCATCGGGTCGGCGAGGTAGGCCGGGTGGGGGCCGAAGTAGGCCGCGAGCACGCACCCGGTGAACGCCGTGACGATGGCCGCCCGGTGCAGCGGCGCGGCCCAGCCGAGCAGCGCCACGAAGAGGAAGGGGTAGGTCGAGTGGAACCACGAGGTGCTCGGCCCGCCGATGCGACCCATCGTGTAGGCGACGCCCCCGCACAGCGTGGCGCCGGAGAGCCACGCCAGCGCCACGGCGGCGCTCGGCGGCAGGTAGGACGCGCCGAGCACCCCCACGCCGAAGATCGTCATCGCGAAGCGGCCTTCGGCCATCGCGGGCTGCACCCCGGGCAGGGGGTCGAGCAGCCAGGGGTCGGTCAGCCAGGCGGCGCCGTTGAGCAGCATCAGCAGGACCGCCAGCCGGCGGATGCGCACGAGGCCGGCGCGCTCGTTCTCCCGGCGGAACGCCTCGACGTCGCCCGGCTGCGTGTCGATGTCGCCGACCACCCACGGGCCGGCCCCCGTCACCAGCCACTGCGCCAGCGGTCGTCGCCCCGGGCTCCGGGCCATGAGTGTCCCCCCTCGCCGCGAGCGTAGCACGGGGTCGCCCGCCCGGCCGGCGCCTCGAACTTTGTCGAGGTGGATCTCGAACGGCGTCGATATCGGCGGCGGGGCCTCGATCCTACGCTGGGTGTGCTCGCCCCGGAGCGCGCCGCTTCATCGGAGGAACCCATGAGATACGCCCTCGTCGCCCTCGCCGCGTGCGCCCTGTGCTGCGCCTTGCCGGCCCGCGCGGCCCCGCCCGATGGCTGCTATGCCATGCGGGCCGACTCGACCGGGCAGCTCATGTCCCACGGGGGGCCGGTCGTGCCGGGCTACTTCGCCAACCGCACCGACCTGGGGCCCTGGGAGCGCTTCTGCGTCGTCGGCACCCCCGAAGGCACCCACTTGATCCAGGGGGAGGACGGCAAGTACCTGTCGGCCCGCGGCGGGGGCGTCGTGCAGAAGGCCTGGGTGCCCGGCGAGTGGGAGCGCTGGCGCTTCGCGCAGGGGCCCGGCGGCACCTGGGGCCTGACCAACGTCGCCCACGGCGGCTGGCTGTCGGCGGACAAGGTGCTGGCCGGGGTGGTGACCACCAAGGGCGCGTTCGACGCGTGGGAGCGATGGCACTTCGAGGCCACCGATGGCTGCCCGTGCTCCTCGATGGCCGAGCCCGACATCGCCACCGACGTCACGCCCGCGCCCCGCGGCGGGCCGCTGTTCGGGGTGGCCGACACCCACGCCCACCCGTTCAGCGACCTGGCCTTCGGCGGCACGACGCTGCACGGGTCGGCGTTCGACGCGCTGGGGGTGCACGGGGCGCTGCATCAGTGTCACTTCACCCACGGGCCCGACTCGGCGACCGATCTGATCGGGCTGGCGGTCAACCACGAGCAGCACGCCAACGGCGGCTACCCGAACATGGATGGCTGGCCGACCCACGCCAACGTCAACCATCAGCAGATGTATCACGCGTGGATGGAGCGCGCGTGGCGCGGCGGCATGCGGTTGCAGGTGATGCTGGCGGTGAACAACAAGCTGCTGTGCCATGCCAGCAAGATCACCGCCGCGGCGGCCTATGCCATGATGGCGAGCACCGCCATCGTCGGCATCCACCCGCCGCCGCCGCCCGATCTGACCGCGAGCTGCGATGACATGGCGTCGATGAAGCGGCAGGTCGCGGCGGCCAAGGCGCTCGAGGCCTACATCGACCAGCGCAGCGGGGGGCCGGGCGAGGGCTGGTATCGCATCGCCTACAGCCCGGTCGAGGCCCGGCGCATCATCGAGCAGGGCAAGATGGCGGTGGTGCTGGGGGTCGAGGTGGACACCCTCTTCGGCTGCACCGCCACCGGGCCGTGTGACATGGCCGAGGTCGAGCGGCAGCTCGACGAGATGCACGCCCTGGGGGTGCGCCATGTGTATCCGATCCATGTCCTGGACAACGCCTTCGGCGGCGCGGCGCAGTACAACCCGATGTTCGTGGCGGCCAACGTGCTCGAGAACGGGCAGCCCTTCTCGATCACCGAGTGCGATGACGCCACCTTGAAGGCCCGCATGGAGTGGACCGATCTGGGCCCGGTGTGCGACGTGCTGGACAAGGTGCCCGGGGCCGGCCCCGAGCTGGGGCAGATCTGCCGCGGCCGGCCGCCGCCGGGCACGGTGCCCCCCGGGGTGGACCGCCACTGCAACGCCCGCGGCCTGACCCCCCGCGGCGAGCAGCTCGTCAACATGCTGATGGATCGGGGCATGATCATCGACACCGATCACACCAGCGCCCGGGCCCTGGAGGGCATCCTGGCCATCGCCGAGGCCCGGGGCTACCCGCTGGTCTCGGGGCACGCCGGCCTCGTCGAGCGTATCCGGGTGCCGTCCGAGGCCCACATGGCCCACCGGGACATCACCCGCTTCAGGAGGCTGGGCGGCCTCGTCTCGCCGATTCTGCACAGCGGGCACACCCTCGACGAGGTGAAGCCCTTCGGCGAGCGGATCCCTCACGCCTGCGCCGGCTCGACCACCTCGTGGGCCCAGAACTACCTGTACGCGGTCGACGCGATGGGCGGCCCGGACGTCGCGGCGGTGCCGCTGGGGTCTGATCTCAATGGCATGATCAGCCAGCCGGCGCCCCGCTTCGGCGAGCGCGCGTGCCATGGGCAGTCGACCCCGGCCAACCCCCGGAAGCGGGTCGAGTATCCGTTCCCCGCGCACGGGCAGAAGGGGACCTTCGGCCAGCTCCGCACCGGTCACAAGCTGTATGACTACAACGTCGACGGGCTGGCCAACGTGGGGCTCTTCCCCGACTGGGTGCAGGATCTCAAAGCCATCGGGCTGACCGAACGCGATCTGGCGCCGCTGTTCCGCTCGGCGGAGGGCTACGTGAAGCTGTGGGAGAAGGCAGACGGCAAGCCCGCGGGGTACACCCGGGTGCCGCTGAGCCAGGAGGCGTCGATGAGCTGGCAGGCCGCGGTCGATCACTGCGCGGCGCAGGGCAAGCGGCTGGCGAACCGGGCCGACGTATGCCCCGACGGCCCCGAGTCCGCGCCGCGCTACGGCCGGCCCGAGGGCGACGTGTGGATGGCGGTCGGCGACATGCCCAACGCCTGGATCTCGGTCGGCACCGCGTACACCGAGCGCCGCTGCAAATTCCACCGCCACGCCCACGGCGCGGCCCCCGCCTGGGGCACCGATCGGGGGCCGGAGCCGGTCACCGGCCAGCCGGCGGCCCTGCGCTGCGTGGACTACACCCGGCTGCCCCTGGGGCTCGGGCGGCCGGCCATGCGCACGGTGACATGGCGCGACGCGGAGGGCTATTGCGCCGCCCGGGGGCTGACGCTGGCGACCCGGGCCGATCTGTGCCCCGA
Source organism: bacterium (assembly GCA_030426085.1). Lineage (GTDB taxonomy): Bacteria > Myxococcota_A > Bradymonadia > UBA7976 > UBA1532 > JACKDM01. Next base: position 4,973 of record JAUHYW010000096.1, read on the forward strand.
CGGGCCCGCGGGCGAGCCGCGCTACGGGCGGGTGCCGGGCGACGTGTGGCTGGCGGTGGGCGACGCCGAGAACGCGTGGCTGTCGGTGGGCGAGTCGTACGCCCCCGAGCGCAAGTGCAAGCTGCACCGCGAGGTCTACGGACGCGCGCCGCCGTGGGGCGGGCAGAAGGGGCCCGAGCCGGTCACCGGCCGGGAGCCGGCGGCGGTGGTCTGCCGGCCGCGGTGAGGGGTCGGGTCGAGCGGGCGGGCGCGAAGGTTGTCAGCCGGGCGCAAAGGCGCTAACTACGGGGCATGAGCCGATTCCTGCGTGCGCTGTCGAAGATGGGTCTCGTCGAGATGGACGACGTCGGGCGCCCCGCCGCCCCGCCCGAGTCCGAGCTGGACGACGATGAGCTGCTCGAGCTGCTCGGCCGCGACGGGCCCGACGACGAGGCGGAGCCGTTCGAGCGCGCGATGCCCGAGACGGGGCCGATCGCCGACGCCCCGGCCCCGGCCGACGACGCTCCCGGCGGCGAGGGCCCGTCCGCGGTGCAGGAGGGGCGGCCCTTCGAGGCGATCTACGCCGAGGCGACCATCGGCGAGTCGCCGTTCCCCGCCGAGAAGATGCTGCGGGTGCTCGACGGCCTCGCGGCGATGGATCCGGCGACCCGCAAGGCGGCGGTCCTGGCGATGGACAGCGCCGACGACGCGTGGACCATCGATGATCCGCTGCTCGACGCCGACCGCAAGGCCCGCGCGCTGCACGGGGCCCAGGCCGCGTTGAGCCGCACCCTGAAGGACGCCGAGGCCCGGGCCGAGGTCGACATCCAGGCCCAGGACGAGGAGCAGGCGGCGGCGGTCGAGGAGATCCGGCGCAGCATCGCCGAGCTCGAGCAGACGATGGCCCAGGTGGTCGCCGACGCGACGACCCGCCGGGAAGAGATCAAGCAGCAGCTCGCGTCCACCCGCGGCGCCGTCGCCCGCGAGACGGCCCGCTTCGCCGCCGAGATGGAGCGGCTGGCCCTGCTGCGGCGCACGTTCGGCGAGACAAGCAGCAACTGAGGAGCGAGCGAGATGGCGAAGCTGACTCCGGCGGGCAAGGGGCTCGTCACGATCACGATCCTGGCCGTCACCGCGGCCGCGGTGTGGCACCTGGGCCTGGGCGACATGATCGCCGGCGACGCTGAGGATCCGCCGGCCGGCGAGACCCCCACCGGTGAGGCCCCGAGCGGTGAGCCGGGCGAGGCCCCGGTGGCCGGGGAGCGCACCGGCACCGTGCCCGATGTGCCCCCCAGCGGCGCGCTGGGCAGCGCCGGCAACCCGCTGAAGGTGTCGATCGTCAGCTTCCACGGCTACGCGCCGGCGCTGGTGGCCAACGGCAACGCGCTGAAGACGAAGCCGGGGTCGATCTTCGCCAGGCAGGGCGTCAACATCGAGTTCGTCATCCAGGATGACATCCCGACGCTGGCCACGGTCTTCACCAGCAAGGCGGCCCACTGCGCGTGGCGCACCAGCGACTTCTGGGCCCAGGAGCACCCCAACCTGCGCAACGCGGGCATGGACGCCAAGGCGGTGGTGGTCGTCGACAACACCCAGGGCGCCGACGCGGTCATCGCCCGCGACCCGAACATCCGCCGCATCGAGGATCTGGTCGGCAAGAAGGTCGCCCTGCTCCAGTTCACCCCGTCCCACGGCATGATGATCGACGCGATCGAGAACAGCAGCCTCTCGGCCCGCAAGAAGAAGTCGGTCAAGCTGGTCTACATCAACGTCGACGAGGGCACCGCCGGGGTCCGGGCGGCCCTCGAAGGGGGCCACGTCGACGCCGCCGCGCTGTGGGATCCCGACCTGTCGCTGGCGCTCGAGAAGGTGCAGGGGGCCCACGTCGTCTACTCGACGAAGACCGCCACCAACCTCATCTACGACGTGATGGTCTGCGACAAGCGGGTGCTCGACGATCCGGCCAACGAGAAGACCCTCCAGGGCTTCGTGGCCGGCTGGATGGCGGGCGTCGAGGCGGCGAAGAAGGACCCCGACAACGCGGTCTCGGCGCTGGTCGAGACCCAGGAGTTCTTCTCGCTGCTCGCCAAGGAGGAGGGCCGCGACTTCGTCAAGGGGCTCTTCGCCAACCTGGTGTGGACCGGCCTCGCCGAGAACGCCCGCATCCTGGGCATGTCGGGCGGCACCAACCAGTACGAGCGGGTCTACAAGCGCTTCGACGTGATCTACCGGGCGGCGGGCGCGCTGGCCAACCCCAACTCGCCGGTCATCAACCCCGCGGATTCGTTCGATTATCGCTTCATCCGCAAGCTGGTCGAGGCCGACCAGAAGGCTCAGGAAGAGGCCAAGAAGCCCGAGTTCACCTTCACCGAGCAGGAGCGGGAAGAGGTGAGCAAGAAGGAGGCGGCGCTGACCAAGCCGGTGACGGTCAACTTCGAGACCGGCTCGGCCGAGCTCAACAAGCGCTCGCAGCGCACCATCGACGAGGAGATGGTGCCGATGATCGAGAACAATGGCTCGGCCTACTTCGAGATCTCGGGCAACACCGACTCCACCGGCAGCCGGCGCACGAACATGCGGCTGTCGCAGGCGCGCGCGGAGAGCGTGCTCGACTACCTCGTCAAGCAGTGGGAGTTCCCCCGGACGCGCTTCAAGGTGGTGGGCTACGGCCCCGACCGGCCCATCTGCGACGAGAAGAACCCCGCCGAAGAGGGCGTGGATCTCGAGGCGTGCCGGGCGATGAACCGCCAGACCCGCCTCGCCATCTTCTCCCGCTGAGTCGCACCATGTGGAACCCCTACCGCCGGATCCCGGCGCTCCAGCGGCGTCTGCTCGGCGCGGGCGCGGTGGCGCTGGTGCTCGGGGCCTGGGCGCTCGTCTCGGGCGCGGGCTGGGTCTCGCCGGCCAAGCTGCCCACCCCGTGGGGGGTCGCCTCGGCCTTCGGGCGGCTGGCGATGCCCGATCAGAGCGGCGACAGCCTGCTGTTCGTGGCCACCAAGTGGTCGTTCCTGCGGGTCTTCGTCGCCGGGGTGCTCGTCATCGTGGTGGGCACGCCCATCGGCATCTTGATGGGCGCCTCGCCCCGCATCAACGCCGCGATCTCGCCGCTGGTGGATCCATTCCGCTCGGCGCCGATCGTGGCGGTCGTGCCGGTGCTGGTGATGTGGTTCGGCATCGGCGAGCTGACCAAGATCGTGTTCTTGTTCATGGGCGCGGTGGTCTACCTCATCCCGATGGTCAGAGATGCCATCCAGGCGGTGCCCCGCACCTACTGGATCAGCGCCCGCGACCTGGGCGCGACCCCCTGGGAGGCGGTGCGCCACGGGGTCATCCCGATGGCCATGCCCCGCATCGCCGACGCCATGATCGTCTCGGTCTCGATCATGTGGACCTACATCACGGTCGCCGAGTACTACAACGCCGAGAAGGGCCTGGGTCAGCTCATCCAGAACGCCCGCCGCTTCTCGGCGATGGATCAGGTCTTCGTCGGCATCTTCGTCATCGTGGCCCTGGCGCTGGTGACCTATCAGGCGATGCGGGCCCTCAAGCGCGCGCTGTACCCGTGGGAGGCCGAGTGATGGCCGACGAGATCCCCGAGGCCCCGGCCGCCGAGGCGGCCCACGCCCCCGACGCCGGCCTGCACTTGTCGCTGCAAGGGGTCGTGCAGCGGTTCCCCGCGCCCGATCACGACGGCGAGATCACCGTCATCGACGGGCTGGATCTCGAGGCCCGGGGGCCGGGCATCGTGATGCTGCTCGGGCCGTCGGGCTGCGGCAAGTCGACGCTCTTGTACATGATGGGCGGGGTGCGGCCGTTCGACGTGCCCTCGCCGACCGAGGGGGTCGTGCTCGTCGGCGGTCAGCCGTGCGAGGGGGCCCACGACGACGTGGTGATGGTCTTCCAGCGCTACGGCAACCGGCCCGATCTGACGGTGCGGGAGAACGTCGCCTATCCGTTCCGCTTCAAGCTGTGGCGCGACCGGGTCGACCCGTCCGAGATCGACCGCCGGGTCGACGAGATGCTCGAGGCGGTGGGGCTGGCCGACAAGGCGAAGCTGCGCCCGTCCCAGCTCTCGGGCGGCCAGAATCAGCGGGTGGCCCTGGCCCGGTCGCTGGTGCTGCGGCCGCGCTACCTGCTGATGGACGAGCCGTTCGGCGCGCTCGACGCCCAGACCCGGGACGAGATGCAGCGGCTGCTGCACGACCTGCACCAGACCCACCCCTGCCTGGTGGTCTTCGTGACCCACGACATCACCGAGGCGCTGACCCTCGGCGACCGGGTGGTGGTGCTCTCGACCCGCCCGGCGCAGGTGGCGGCCGACTTCACCATCTCCGAACCGCGCCCCCGCTCGACGACGTGGCATCGCTCGACCGAGGCCCAGCGCCTCGAAGAGTCGATCCTCAAGACGCTGCACGGGGGCAGCGGCCACGGTCACCTGCGGGTGAGCGTGTAGCCTCCAGACCGAGCCGAGATCCGAGGACGGGCCACATGGCCGAGCGCGAACATCGCTGGATCCACGACGAGCCGGAGGAGCCGAGCTACCTCGTCGAGATGCTCAAGACCCCGCCGAGCAAGTTCGGCGCGATCGGGGCGCTGGGGCTGGGCGCGATCCTGTCGATCCCGTTCGGCCTGGGGCTGGGCGCGGTGCCGCTGGTGGTCTACGCCGCGGGGGCGGCCATCGCCTCGATGTTCGTGCCCGGCTCGCCCGCCTTCCGGGACAAGGTCGACGCCCGCCGCCGGGCCGAGCGCCGAGGCGCGGTGCGGGCCCACCTGACCGAAGAGCTGCTGGCCCGGGTCGACGTGCACGCGCCCCACTGGTCGACCTACAACCGCATGCGGGAGCGGGTCGCCTCGCTGGAGTCGGTGGCCCGCAGCGCCTCGACCCGGCTCAACCAGCGCAACGTCGAGAGCCTCGACGACTCGACGGTGGACTTCCTCGGCCTGTGGCTCGCCGCGCTCACCATGTGGGAGCGGTGGGAGGAGATCGACGAGGACGCGCTGAAGCCGCGCATCGCCGAGATCGAGGACTCGCTCGAAGAGATGACCTCGGACGTCGACCGCAAGCACCTGCTCAAGGCCCGGGCCGAGCTGATGGCCCTGCTCGATCGCAAGAAGAGCCTGTGGAGCCGGGCGACGGCGGTCGACACCGCGATGATGACCCTCGCCGATCAGTTCGAGGAGATCTATCAGCGGGTCATCCGCAACCCCAACGCCAACAGCCTCGGCGAAGACGTGCGCAGCGCCATCGACCGCATGCGGCTCGAGGAGGAGATCGACCTCGAGGTGGACGCCGATCTGGGGCCGCTGCTGCTGTCCCGGCGGGAGCGCGAGCGGGCGGAGCCCAGCGGCCTCGATCGGGCCCGGGCCAGCGCCGAGAAGGCCGGCCGCAGCCGGGGGCGCAGCCGCCGCCGCACCCGGGAGTGACGCCGGCCGTCGGCGGCTGTCCGCCTGCGCGCGATGCCATCCGAGCCATGGGATGATGCCATGAAGACCTACGACCCGAACCTCACCCTGTCGACCCTGAAGGCGGCCCACGACTTCGACGCCACCGAGGCCCGGGTGGCCTCCATCGTCGACGCGGCGGCCGACGAGCCGGTCGCGCTGCTGCGCTTCTTGAGCCATTACGCGTCGTGGAACGGCTACTTCGGCGCCGGGGTGGCGACGCTGGCCGGCAAGATCGCCCGCAGCCGGCACCTGTTCGTCGACCCCGACGAGCCGGTGCACACCCTGGCCGACCGCAGCGTCTTCGTCGCCAGCTACTTCTTCGACGCCGCCCGAGACGAGTTCGACGATGGGTCCACCGGCCACCGGGACACCCACCGCTGCCTGGCGCAGGCCATGGTCGCCGGCGTCCTGGCCCATGTGCGGGCCGATGGAAGGCTGGTCGATCCCGCAGAGACCAACCGCGCGCTGGCCGCCCCCGAGTGGCTCCTCGACGTCGAGGCCCGGGTCGCCCGGGGCTACGGCGCCGGCGCGCCGGACGACGCGGCGTCGATCTTCACCGCGATGGGCTACCACCTGGGCAGCGAGGTGCTCGCCGACGCCGAGTTCTCGGTCATCGATCACGCGCTGAGCGAGAAGCGCCCGGCGCTGGTGAAGCACCTCAAGGCATACAGCCACCCGATCGGAGGCCAGACCCACAACGCGTGGCATTGGCTGCGGGTGCACAGCGGGCACGGCGGCGCGGTCGAAGAGATGCACTTCGAGTGGGCCGTCGAGGGCGTGCGGCGGGCGTTCGCCTACCTCGGGCCCGACGCCGATGCCGCGCTGCATCGGCAGCAGGTGCTCGATGGCTTCGCCCGCTTCGCCGCCGACCACGCGGCGTTCTTCGACGGCGTGTCTGCCTGACGCCGCGCCCCTGGGGTCAGGTCAGCTCGAAGTCGAAGCCATCGCCGGCCACGCCGTTGACCCGGATCTCGATGCGGTGGGTCCCCGGGTACAGCGTGCGGGTGCTCACCCGGCGGAAGTCATGGCTGCGGGCCACCGCCCGTCGCTCGCCCGGAGCCAGGGTCATGTCACCGACGCTGTACGCCTTCGCCGAGCGCTTCCCGCTCTTGAGCACCCGGTGCAGCAGGTAGTCGACCCGCAGCGGCGCCGGCGTCTGCTGGCGGTTGTGCAGGTCGAACGCAAACGGCAGCTTGTCGCCCCGGGCCACGGCGCCGTCGGCGGTCAGCCCCTCGACCGCGACGTCGGCCGGCGGCCGGCCGATGATCGTCAGCGCCCGGGGGTCGGCCGCCTTCAGCCGGGTGCGCAGGGCGTGGCGCACGACCCACGCCCGATCGGGTGAGACCCCCGCGGACCACCGCTCGGCCACGGTCAGCGCCCGGTCGGGGTGATCCTTGCTGACGTCGTTGAGGTGGTTGGCCACCGAGCGCCGCACGTAGAGTTGGGGGTCGTCCACCAGCCGCTCGATGACCTGGAGCCCGCGGGTGGGATCGGCCACCGACGGGGTCAGGCGCACGCCCCACGGCAGGCGAGGCCGGGTGCCCTCGCTCGCCAGCCGGCGGCGGTGCACGTCGGCGTGGGTCGACCAGCCATCGACCGCCTGCCACGCGATCTCGGGGTGGGTCAGCAGGAAGGGCCGCACCGCGAACTCGGCCGACATGCGCCCGGTCATCTCGCCCAGGGCGGGCAGCGCCCGGGATGGGTCGTCGATGCCATGGCGAGCGACGTAGCGCAGGAGGGGCCACGCGGCGAACCCCCGCAGGCCGCCGCCGTCATGCGCGGCGTCGGGGGCTTCGGGGTCGGCCGGCTCGCCGAGCGTGGCCAGCAGGATCGGGATCGCGCGCTCGAACGGGGGCAGGTGGGCGGCGAGCGTGTCGGCGACGTGCACCACCCGGGCCTTGAGCTCGAGCGCGTCGAGGCCGGCGAGCGCCGCCCGCCGGAAGTCATCGGCGGCGAAGGCGACGCCCTCGGCGGGCCAGGCGCGGGACACGGCCGCAGAGATCTGTTGGATGGCGTCGGGGCCGACGCGGTTCTTGAAGGGCTCCATGCGGCGGATCATGCGCCCGACCGGAACGCATGTCCAGTGCCTAATTCGGATATCGACACTGGCCGCCGCGATAGACGTATAGGCCTGTGGTTTGCAAATGGAGCGTCACGACCGAATCAAAACGGAGGATCTCCATGAACTTTGCAGTCTCCATGGCAGGGCTCCTGGTGTGCGTCGGCGCGGGGTCGCTGGCTCTGGTCGAGGTCGGGCTCTCGGTGCGGTGGGTCGGCATGATCGCCACCGCGCTGGTCGGCCTGGGGGTCATCGCCGCGGTCGGCCGGGCCGCGCCCGAGCCCCGGGAGCAGGAGCAGCTCCCCTGAACGATCCGCCCCACCCCGGGTACCCGACCGCGGCATTCTGGGACGGGCGGATGGGCCAGAGGTCAGGGGCGCCAGGTCCCCCGATGCACCGGGATGCCCGCCCGGGCGCAGGTCCGCTCCCGGCGGGACGGGGTCGGGGCCGGCGGGGGGTCGTCCGCCGGCCGCCAGTCGGCCATGAGCCCCCGGACGTGCTCGAAGTAGGGCCCGACGTCGGTGGCGATGTGCAGCACGCCCTCGGGCGCCAGCGACCGCCGGACGTCGGCCACGAACCCCGGCTCGAGCAGCATCCGCCGGGCGCGCCGGCCCGGATGCCACCACGGGGTGGGGAAGAGCACGTCGACCCGGGCGAGGCGGCCGGGCGGCATCAGCCGGCGGAACACGGTCCGGGCGTCGGCCCGCCACGCCAGCAGGTTGGTCAGCCCCCGCTCTTCGACCCGCGCCGCCAGATCCAGCGCCCGCGCCCGCCTGACCTCCAGCCCCACCCAGCGCAGATCGGCCGCCTGCTCGGCCAGCGACAGCAGCCGCCGCCCGTGATCGAACCCCACCTCGACCGCCACCGGGCCCGGCCCCGCGATGAACGCCGCGAAGCGCGCCGCCTCGGCCCGGTATTGCGGCTGCTCGAAGAGCCGGCTGCCGCCCAGCGCCCCCGGCACGTCTGCCGGCGCGTCGATCGCCCGGTCCGGGGCGTCGGGCGCCTGCCAGCCGGCCACCCGGTCGTCGGGGTGGGGCGCGCCGGGCGTTGATCGGTCGGAGCGGCTCATGGCCCCGAGGGTGGGGCAGGGGGGTCGCGGCGCGCAACGGTTGCGTCGACCGGGCGCCCGGTCCAAGCTGCGGCGGTGCCCCGACGCGCGCCCCCCGGAGCGAGGTCATGCTGAACCGTCTCGTCAGCCCCACGGTCGCCGAGCGCCTCGAGCGCATCGACGTGCCGTTCAACCGCCTCGGGCTCGACCCGCTCGGCATCAGCCGGCGCCACCTGGGGCCGTTCCTCTCGGGCCTCGAGCTGCTGTATCGGCGCTACTTCCGGGTCACCGCGGTGGGCATCGAGCACGTCCCGTCCGCCGGGCGGGCGATGGTCGTGGGCAACCACTCCGGGGGGCTGCCGGTGGACGGCGGCATGGTGATGGCGTCGCTCTTCCTCGACCACGAGCCGCCTCGGCTGGTGCACGGCATGGTCGAGAAGTTCGCCAACAACCTGCCCTTCCTCAGCGAGTGGTTCAGCCGGGTGGGCCAGCTCACCGGCCTGCCCGAGCACGCGGTGCGCATGCTGGAGCGCGAGCGGGTGCTGATGGTCTTCCCCGAGGGGGCCCGGGGCACCGCCAAGCTCTACAAAGATCGCTACACGCTGGTGCGCTTCGGCACCGGCTTCGTGCGCATCGCGCTGCAGACCGGCACCCCCATCGTGCCGTTCGCCTTCATCGGCGGGGGCGAGGCGCTGCCGGTGGTGTATCACTTCGACCTGCTGGCCAAGGTGTTCCGGGCGCCGTACTTCCCGGTCACGCCCTACGGGCTGCCGCTGCCGTTGCCGGTGCCCTGCCGCATCCATTACGGCGAAGCCATGCGGTTCGAGGGGGATGGTACCGAGCCGGACGATGTCATCGATGGCTACGTGAAGCAGGTGCGTGATCGCATCGCCGCGCTCACCGAGGAAGGCCGCGCCGCGTGGGAGGCCGCCCGATGAAGGTGCTCATCACCGGGATCAGCGGCAGCCTCGCCCGGGGGCTGGCCACCCGCCTGGCGTCGGCGGGGCACACCGTGATCGGCATCGACCGTCGCCCATGGCCCGACGCCCCCCGCGGCATCGACGTGTTCCGGGTCGACGTGCGCAAGCGCCCGGCGGAGGATGTCTTCCGGACCCACCGCCCCGACGCGGTGGTGCACATGGCGACGGTGACCTACTTCACCGCCCGCCGCGACGAGCGGACCCGCATCAACCTCGGTGGGACCCAGGCGGTGTGGCATCACTGCGCGCGGTATGGGGTGAAGCAGGCGCTGTTCATCGGGCGCCACACGGTCTACGGCGCCGCGCCCGACGCGCCGCTCTACCGCACCGAGGACGAGCCGCTGCTGGCCGGCACGACCTTCCCCGATCTCGCCGATCTGGTCGCCGCCGACCTGTGGGCCGGCAACGCGCTGTGGCGCTCCCCCGACGTGCGCACCGCGGTGCTGCGCATGGTCTACACCCTCGGCCCGTCGCGCCGGGGCACCCTGGCCAGCTACCTCGGCGGGGCCCGGGTGCCGATGGTGCTGGGCTATGACCCGCTGTTCCAGTTCATGCACGAGCACGACGCCATCTCGGCCATCGTCGCCGCGCTCGAGCATCAGGCCCACGGCATGTTCAACGTCGCCGGCCCCCAGCCGGTCCCGCTGTCGTTCCTCTGCCGGGCGACGGGCCGGACCGCGGTGCCGCTGCCCGGCCCGGTCTTCCCCCGGGTGCTGGGCCGCCTCGGCTTCCCCCGGATGCCCAGCGCCTCGATCAACCACGTCAAGTACCCGATCGTCGTCGACGACGCCGCCTTCCGCGCGGCGACCGGCTTCGCCCCGGAGTACGACGAGTCGAAGACGATGGACGCCTTCCGCTGGGCCTGAGCGGCGGGCGGCGGCGTCAGAGCATCGGCAGCAGCGCCTCGAACGCGCGCCGGGGCAGGGTCGTCGACAGGACGAACCGGTCGACGTCCACCCGCAGCTCCGACACCCGCAGCGCGCCGGCGAGCAGCGGCCCGAAGCCGGCCGCCGCCCCGGGCAGACCTCGCTCGAAGGCCCCGACCATGCGCTGCCGCATCATCGGCCACGCGGCGGCCAGCATCGCCGGCGGCATCCGCAGGTCGAACAGCGCCGTCGGCGCCGCGAGCTGGAGGCCGACCCGCTCGCCCATGTCGAGCTCGAGCTCGATCGGCTCCGGGCTCTGGACCCGGGCGGTCAGCACCCGGTCGGCCGGCTGCGCCCGGGGCCTGGCCTGCGCCGCCGCCTCGACCCGCCGCAGGTGCCCCGCCAGCCGCCGGAGCGCGGTCGGCGGGTCGGCCAGATCACCGGTGATCCCCCGCTCGGCCATGAACCCCCCGGGCCACGAGAAGGCCCACATCGTCCACGCCTCGGGCGGCGCGCCGCCCCGGGCCGTCACCAGCCGGGTCTCCGAGCCGAGCGCGTAGGAGCGCACCCGCTGGGGGTCGTCCTCCATCACCCGGCGCACGGTCGCGAGCTGCCCCGGATCGAGCGCGGTGAACGCGGCCACGAACATGGCCCCGGTGTGGGGGTCGTCGTCTCCCTCGTCTTCGGCCGGCTTCGAGGTGGGGGTGCGCTCCATCCACGCGATCAGCTCGACCAGCGTCTCGCCGTCGAGGGCGACGAGCACTTCGGCCCGGGCCCGGGTCATCTCGTCGACCGTGGGCGCCGCCGACCAGAACAGCAGCCGGTCGAACGCCTCCAGCGCGGGTACGCCGCTCTCTGCCTCGAAGTCGCGCATCGCCGCCGCCAGATCGGCCGCCAGGATGGGCAGATAGCGCCCCAGCCCCGACTCGACGAGGCTGCCCGGCCGCAGGTCGAACCGCTGCGGCGCGTCGTCGGGCACCAGCGCGGCGATGTGCTCGGCGTCGAGGGTGGTGTCGAAGTCGGTGATGCGCGCCCGGTCGTCGTCGCTCAGGCCGTCGACCCCGCGCAGCACCGCCGGAGCACCGCCGCAGGCGCCGAGCAGCAGGGCGGCGAGGGCGAGCGCCGTGGGGCGGGGGGTGCGCATGCGGTGACTGTAGCAGGCCGTCGGCCATCGGATCGCGGGGGTGCGCCCGTCGTGTGCCCGTCGAGCCGCCGGCCTCGTCACCACATCGTCACCCCGCCGCGGTGGATCGCGCGCAGGCGCCTCTCCACAATGCGCCCGACGCTTGCGCCGGAGACGCCATGACCCGCCTGCTCGCCCCGCTCGCCCTGCTGCTCGCCGCGACCGCCGCCGCCGCGCCGCCGCCGGCCCGGTTCGGCTCCGAGGCGCCGCCCCGGCTGGTGGTGGTGATCGTCGTCGACCAGCTCCGGGCGGATTACTTCGGGCGGTTCCGGGCGATGCTCGGCGACGACGGGCTGGGCGAGCTGCTGACCCGGGGCGCGTACTACCCGTACGGCGAGTACGACATCATCCAAGCGATGACCGGGCCAGGGCACGCCACCATCTCGACCGGCGCCTGGCCGGCGCACCACGGCATCGTGCTCAACTACTGGGTCGACCGGGGCGCGGCCGACAAGGCGTATTGCGTCGAGGATCCGAGCCATCGGCTCGTCGGCGCGCCGAGCACCTGGGATCACGCCGGCACGAGCCCGGCCAACCTGCGGGCGCCGACGCTGGGCGACGCGCTCAAGAACAGCGGGCAGCCGAGCCGGGTGGTCTCGATCGCGATCAAGGATCGGGCGGCCATCTTGATGGGCGGGCACCGGGCCGACGACGTGATCTGGCTCGACAGCGAGCGCCTGCAATGGGTCTCCAGCGACTTCTACCGCGCCCGCGGCGGGCTGCTGCCGTGGCTCGCGCCGGTCAACGCCGGGCTGGGCCGGCGCCTGGGTGAGTCATTCGTCTGGCGGGCGAAGGGCGCGGCGCAGGGGCCGAGCGACGAGGGGACCGACGGCTGGGCCGAGACCTACGCCTTGGGATCGAAGTCCCTGGGCACCCCGTTCTCGCCGCCTGCGCTGGTGGACGCCGCGCTGGCCGCCGCCCGGGGGCACCGCCTGGGCGCCGACGAGACGCCCGACATCCTGTGGATCAGCTTCTCCGGCTTCGACAAGGCGGGGCACGCCCACGGGCCGAACCACCGCCGCATGGAGGCGATGCTGGCCGCGATCGACGGCGAGGTGGCCCGGCTGCTCGACGGGCTGGCCGCGGCGGTGCCCGGCGGGCGGGACGCCATCGCGGTCGCGCTGACCGGCGACCACGGCGTCGCGCCCCGCCCCGAATACGGCGCCCGCCACCGGCTGAAGACCGGGCGGCTGGACTTCGACGCGGTGCCCGATCAGGTCGAGAAAGCCCTGAGCCACCGCTTCGGCGCGGCGCCCGGGGGCAAGTGGGTCGCCGGCTTCCGCGAGCTGAACCTCTTCTTGCGGCCCGGCGCGGGCGCCGAGCACCGGGCGGCGGCGGCCGAGGTGCTGCGGGCGATGGCCCCGGTGCGATTCGCGCTCACCCGGGAAGACATCCAGGCCGGGCGCCTGCCGCCGCCGCCGCTCGACCGGCGGGTGAGGCATCAATTCGATCCCATCCGCAGCGGCGATGTGATGGTCATCCTGAAGCCGTATCACATCTACGCCCACGCGCCGGCGAGCCACCTGACGGGCTACGCCTACGACCGGCTGGTGCCGCTCGTGCTGATGGGCGCGCCGTTCCGGGCCGGGGTCTACGGGCAGCCGGCGCAGATCGTCGATCTGGCGATGACGCTGTCGTTCGTGCTGGGCATCCAGCCCCCGGCGATGGCCGAGGGGCGGGTGCTGCACGAGGCGCTCGAAGGCAACCCCCGGTGAGCGATCACTGCCGGCGGCAGCGCCCGGCGTCGCAGTAGAAGAACGGCGACGAGCCCCGCCCGGGGTCGTCGCACGCCACGAGGCCGGCGCACTCGAGGTCGTCGGCGCAGGGCACCTCGGCGCACTCGCCGAAGTCGGCGGCGCAGAAGTCGTAGGCGCCGGGGCAGCTCTGGTTGGCGCACCCCTCGACGCACTGCACGTCGCCGCCTACAGGCGGATCGGGCGGCATCAGCCCGTCGCACTCGGGGCCGCCGAACCCGCCGATGGGCGCCCGGTCGATCGCGTCGAGCGTCAGGGCGTCCAGCCGGCCGTCGGCGGGCAGCGGCTCGGCCGCGCGGTGGGTATTCCACAGCGTCTGGAAGGCATAGACCCCCAGCGCCCGCAAGTCATCGCCCATGGGATACACCCACTCGCCCGGGCCGGACCCCGGCTCGAAGCCGGCGGCGGCCATGGCGTCCTGCACGGTGGGATCCAGGGCGTCGGCCGCGACCAGGGTCACCGCCCGGCCGCTGGGGAACGGCGCCGCCGAAGGGAAGGGGACCGCGTCGGGGCAGGTGAGGTTGCGCCGGGCGCTGTAGAGGAACCACGTCAGCGCGACGTCGCGCCCGGCCCACTCGACGCCCAGCGGGCGGTCGACGGCGGTCGACACCCCGACCAGCGCGGCGTGGGTCGACGCCTCCAGCCACTCCGGCTTGGGCGGCCCGGCGATGGCCAGGCAGCCGGCGTCGCCGCACGGCTCGATCAGAGTCACCCGCGCGGGGTCGGCGCAGGCCATCGTCGCCGCCAGCTCGGCCGACAGCCCCTCGATGAGCGGGATGGGCGCCGCGCAGCCCCGCCACGCCGACTGGGCCACGGTCGGGCCGGCGAAGGCCGGCGGCTCGGGCGGGGCCAGCCCCCCGTCGCACAGGCCCTCGGGGTAGCCCACCAGCGGGGCGTCGCTCAGCGCGCGCTCGGTGGCGGCGTCGAACTCCCCGGTCAGCGGGATGGCGTCGTCCGGTCGGTTGCGGTTGTGCAGCGCCTGGAAGGCGAACAGCGACAGCCGGGCCAGCCCCTCGTCCTCGGCGAGCACGTAGTCGAAGTGCGGGCGGTCGGTGGGCAGGTTGTCTTCCCAACCCCGGGCCCGCATCAGCGGTGACCAGTACTCCGGCTCGACGACGTCGACGCTCAGCCCGTTCTGGTGGTTCGACAGGCCCGGCGGGGCGGCGAAGTCGCAGCTCTCGAGGGTCCACAGATAGAACAGGTGCTGCACCGCCACATCGCGGTAGGCCCACTTGATCACCATCGAGCGGTCGCCGTCGGCCGCGGCGGCGAGCAGATCGTCGATCCCCCGGGCGTCGACCCGGATGGGGCGGATGGGATCCCACGGGCTCCAGTTGCCGTCGGGCAGGTCGCTGAGGGTGCCCGGCCGCACGCAGTCGATGGCGTCGGCGAGCTGATCCGAGAGGCCCTCGAGCAGCTCGGGCGGGGTGTCGTCGCCCTCGATGAAGCAGGTGCGGGCGACATGCTCGGCGATGGAGCGCTCTTCGACGGGCAGGTCGTCCATGCCGCCGCCCACCCCACCGCTGCCGCCCATGCCACCCCCACCACCCACGCCGCCGCTGCCGCCCAGGCCCGCCATGTCGGGGAGCCGGGCGTCGTTCGGATCGCCCGGCGCCGGCTCGTCGTCGCAGCCGAGCGCCCCGAGCGCCAGGGCGCAGGCGAGAGAGAGCCGGATCAGCCGGCGGGTGTGGTCGGGCAGGGGTCGCGCGGTTCGCATGCGGGCCTCGAGTCGGTGGAGCGCCCCATGATGCCCATCGGCCGGGGGGGGGATCCACGGGCCATCCGTGTACGGGACTTGAACCGAACCGGTCAGGCCCAGAAGATGGCGCCGCCTGCCTGGAGGAAGTGTTCGATGGCCCGGATCCGCTCCTTGTCGCTCCTGCTCCTGCCATTCGCCCTCGCCGCCTGCGACGACGGCAGCGACAGCAACCCCGACGACCTGACGCCGCTGATGCCCGAGGCCGACGGCGGCGAGCCGGAGCCCGATCCCGACGCCGCGCCCGAAGCGTCCGTCTGGTGCGAGGGCGCCACCGCTCAGATGTACGATCCGTTCGTCAGCACCGAGGTGGACCTCTTCCCCGACGACGCGCTCACCCGCGAGGACGCCGACAGCCCCACCGGCCTGCGGCTCGACCTGGACCCCGAGCGGGTGCCGTGGGTCGGCAACATCCCCCGGCTGTTCGGCGACAGCGTGACCGACATGAGCCAGCTCTCGGGCTTCGGGCTCAACGGAGCGATCATCGTGCGCTTCACCGCGCCGGTCGAGCCCCTGCCCGACGGGTACGAGGCCTCGATGAGCAGCGAGGCGGTGATGCTCTTCGACCTCGACGCCGAGCCACCCACCCGCATCCCGTACACGGTGACCTACGGCGACGCCGGAGCCACCGCCATCGTGCAGCCGATGCACCCCATGCGGGCCGGCACCCGCCACGGGTTGATCATCACCAACGACCACCCGGCGGCCGATGGCGACTGCGTGGCGCCCAGCGAGACGCTCAAGGGCATCCTGGGCGACGCCGCGCTCGACCCCCGGCTGGAGCGGGTGCGCCCGGGCTACGCCGCGCTGCTGTCGGCGGCGGGGGTCGAGGCCGGCGCGGTGAGCGCGGCGACGGTCTTCACGACCCACCGCGAGATGGACCTCTACGTCGACATCCTCGACGACATCCTGGCGCGGGACTACGCCTGGGACGGCCCGGCCGATTGCGAGGTCACCGAGCGCTGGCGCAAGTGCGAGGGCAGCTTCGAGGCGTGGGACTACCGCGACGATCTGGCGGCGACGACCCCCACCCCCAAGGCCCCGTGGACGCTGAAGGTCTCGATCTGGCTGCCCCTCGATCCGGCGGGGCCGGTGCCGACCCTCTTCGTGGGCCACGGCCTGGGATCGGGCCGGGGGCAGGCGGGCCAGCTCGCCGATCTGTGGACCGAGGACGGCTACGCCATCGTGGCGATGGACGCCATGCGCCACGGCGATCACCCGCTCTCGGCGGGCGGCGACGGCTCGGACACCGCGCTGAGCTTCCTCGGGCTGAACCTGTCGGGGCTCAACGCCAACGGGCGCCAGCTCGTGGGCAACTTCAACCAGACCGTCGTCGATCGCTTGCAGGGCCTGCGGCTCATCCGCCAGAACCCGGACGTCGACGGGGACGGCACCATCGACCTCGACGTCGGGCGCATCGGCTACTACGGGGTCAGCCTCGGCGGCCTGCTCGGCCCGGGGCTCGCCGCGCTCGACCCCCACCTCGACATGGCCGTGTGGCAGGTGCCCGGGGGTCACCTCTCGACCTTCATCACCGCCAGCGAAGAGGTGGAGGGCTTCCTGCCGGCGCTGTCGGCGCTCGTCGGCGGTGAGGATCGCTTCTACCGGATGCTGCCGCTGCTCCAGGCGGCCATCGACCCCGCCGATCCGGCCACCTGGGCCCTGAACGTCATGCGCGATCGCCTCGGGGGCGGGGGCCCGCTCGACCTGCTCGTGGCCTGCTCGACCGGGGACAACGTGGTGCCGCCCCCGACCGGGGTCTATCTGGCCCGGGCGCTGCGCCTGAATCACATCGGCGCGGTGATCTTCGCCGACGACCTGCTGCCGTGGGCCGAGGCGCCGGCCGCGGGCAACGCCTGGGACGGGGAGAGCACCGCTGGCTACACCCAGTTCGACCGGGTGACCAACAACGACGTCCTCGAGCTGAGCGAGCACGCCAACATGCCGCTGTCGCTCGAAGCCCAGTACCAGGCGCGGGCCTTCATCGAGCCGTGGGTCGAGGGCGGCGAGCCGCAGATCATCGACCCCTACGCCGAGTTGGGCACCCCGGCGCTCGAGCTGCCGCTCGAGGAGTAGGCGCCGTCAGCCGCGCTCGACGAAGCGCACCACGTCGGCCAGCTCGAAGGGGAAGGCGTCGTCGGTCGCCAGGGCGTCGCGGTCGAGCACGACCCCGTCGGCGAGGCCGGCGACGCACGGATCGGGGCTCCACTTCGGCGCGTGGATGAAGCTCGTCTCGCAGAAGCGCAGCATGGCCCCGAAGACCTCCATGAGGATGGCCGACCCCACCGGGCCCAGCCGCTGCCCGCCCGCGCGCCGCTCCGACTCGCGCAGGATGTAGTAGAACAGCGGCGTCTCCTTCTCCAGCCCCTCCAGCCCGGGCACCCCGATGTCCGGGGCGAAGCCGGGATCGATCGCGGGGTAGACCCCGGCCAGCGCCGCCGCCACCGCCTGCCCCGACGGCAGGCTCAGCGCGTTGCCCCGCAGCACGTTGCGGAAGGCCAGCGCCCGATTGACCGGGTTGCGGCTGTCGACCACCGGCAGATCCTGAAGCTCGTCGGCCAGCAGCGGATCGACCGCCTTGCAGCGCCGGGGCTCGACGCAGCGGGCCACCGGCAGCAGGTAGCGCCAGTCGACGGCCAGCTCGGCCGGGATCCGATCGAAGCCGCGCAGCCCGAAGGCCGGGTCGAACAGCTCGAGGTCGAGGTGATCCCGGTTGACGGCGTAGGTCGAGCGCACGAGCGTGTGCCCCACCCGGAAGGCGGCCACCGAGAACTCGACCGGCATGCACAGCCCCTTGCACGGGTCCGGTCGGTGGAAGAACGGGAAGGCCGCATCGCCGGCGACCAGCTTCGCGGCGGCGAAGGCGAAGACCTCGCGGTCGCACAGCCGCTTGAGCAGATCGAAGAGCACCAGCCACTGGTAGTGGAACCGGGTCTCGCGCTGGGCCAGTTCGAAGCGGGCGTCGTGGGCCCCGCCGTTCGGCACCACCCGCTCGTCGTACAGCCGGTTGTGGAACCGGTGGAAGAGGAGCTGGAGCTGCGAGACGAACAGGTTCTCGTCGTTGCGCGGGTCGCCGATGAGCGCGCCCCCGCCCGGCGCCCGAGCCAGATCGTGGCCCTCGGGCCCCACGGCCAGCCGCCCCGGGCGCTCGGCGTCGTAGAGGTGGGGGCTCGCCTCGGGCCCGAAGCCGTACACGCAGTCGAGGTCGAGGCTGACCGAGCGCACGTTGGGCAGCGCGGCGATCCCGTCCGGGTCGAGCGGCTCGCCGCGCAGCTCGCTGGTGCCGTCGAGGGTGATGTCGTGGTCGATGAACTGCGCGAAGAAGATGTAGCCCGCCGGGATCGCGCAGTCGCCCGACAGATCATCGAAGTCGTGCATCAGGCCGCCGGGGCCGCCGAGGCGCTCGGCCGTGGCCTCGCTGACCGGCAGCCCGGGCAGGTCGAAGAGCTTGCAGAAGCGGGACACCGCGAGGTGGGTGCAGCCGCGGGTGCGGGTGGCGCCGTGATGGCACATGCGGGGGTGGCTCATGGGTCGTGTCTCCCTGTGGTGTGGGTCCCGCCCGTCGGGACACCAGGAGACTATGAGAAACCGGGTGTCATCCGCCGTTTCAGGCGCATTTCAGAGTGATTGCAAGCCATTTCGAGCCATTTCGGCAGGCTCCGGCGAGTGATAAGTGATATCACTCGACACGGTGGCGCCCGCCCCGCCGGCCCCGGAGGGACTGGCGGGCAGCCCGTTGTCCATCCGACCCCGACGCCGAGCCGGGCACCCCGGCGCTCGAGCTGCCGTTGGAAGAGCATCGCCGGCGACGGGCGTCACTCCGCCGGGTAGATCTGGCCCCGCATCTCGCCATAGAAGGTATGGGCCTTGGTGTGCAGGTTGAAGTAGAGCAGCCCCCGCCGGGCGATGTGATGCATGCCGGCGACGGTCTTGACCAGCGAGGGCGGCCCCGAGCCGATGGGGCACGCCTCGGGCGGCCGCGGCGCCAGCCCCTTCGGCAGCCCGTCGAGGGTCTTGATGTCGGCGTTGGTCAGGGTCTTGCGGAACACGCCGTCCTTCACCGCCTTCGTCCAGTCCATCGCGTGGTCGCCGTGCCCCCCGCCGTGCGCGCCGAGGTCGACCAGGATCGGACCCAGCACGCCCGGCCGGCCGCAGTGGATGTGGAACATCACGATCTCGGCCGGATCGACGCCGGTCATGCGGACCTCCACCTCGACCCGCCCCATGTTGCGGGTGAAGCGGAGCTGGCCCCAGCCGCGGCTCTCGCGCTGCGCCCGGGGGGTCGACGGCTTCGTATTGGCCAGGCCGGCCTTGGCGGCGAAGCCGGGCATCTCCGACTCGTCGGCCGGCTCCTGAGCCGGGCTGAGCCACGCTTCGAAGACGACGAATCCGGTGTCGCCGAGGGCGGGGTCTTTGGCCATCGCCGGCGCGGCGCAGGCGACGAGGGCGGCGAGGGTGAGCAGGGGCAGGGATCTGAATGGCATCGGGGCCTCCGGAGGATGGGGTGACGACAGCGTACCCCGAGCCGCGTCATCGGGCCGCTGGAGCCGCACCCCGAGGCCTCCCGGCGCGCCCGACACGGTGGCCGCCCGACACGGTGGCGCTCGCCCCTCCGCCCCTTGTACTGTGCGCTGCCCTCGCCCCGGAGGAACGGTGAGCCCGGCCATCGAGTCCCGCACCACCCGCCTGCTGCTCGACGCGGCCATCGCCGGCGGGGTCGCCTACGCGGTGCTCTTCGTGGTGCTCGCCCTCGTCCGGGCCCCCTACGGCTTCGAGCTGGAGTGGATGGAGGGCGGCATGGTCTCCCACGCCGCCCGGCTGCTCGACGGCCAGCCGATCTACGCCCCGCCCGGGGCCGACTTCGTGCCCTTCTTCTACACCCCGGGCTACCCGCTGACCCTCGCCGGGCTGGCCTCGATCCTCGGCGGGCTGACCCTGACCCTCGGCCGGGCGGTCTCTATCGGGGCCACGCTGCTGACCTTCGGCTTCCTCTTCCGGGTCGGCCAGCGGGAGGCCGGCTGGCGCTGGGGGCTGCTGGCGATGGGCCTCTACGCCGGCATGTTCCGCGTCACCGGCGCCTTCTACGACCTCGCCCGCCCCGACGCGCTCTTCATCGCGCTCGTCGCCGCGGCGACCTACGTCGCGTACTACCACCGCACATGGCGCGGCGCGCTCTTCGCCGGCGCCATCTTCGCGGTGGGCTTTCTGACCAAGCAGACGACCAGCGTCTTCGTGCCCGCGGTGGGTCTGTACCTGCTGTGGCGCGACTGGCGCCACGCCCTGATCTTCGGCGGCGCGGCCTTCGGGCTGGCCGCGCTGGGGGTCTGGATCGGGGTGCAGATGACCGACGGCTGGATGTGGACCTACATCTTCGAAGGCCACCAGGGGCACCTGTTCTACTGGAAGAACATCCTGCTCGAGTACTGGCGGGACGTGCTCTTCGTCGCGCCGCTGGTGCTGCTGCTGCCGCTGCTGTGGTTCGGGGGCAAGGTGCCGGTGCGCATCCTGAGCGTCGCCCTCGCCGGGTGGTGGACCTACGCCTTCGTCTTCCGGGCCAGCGGCTTCGGCGACTTCCCCCACATGTACTACCGCGACCTGTGGTACCTCGAACCCCGCTGGCTCTTCTTCGTGCCCCCGGCGCTCATCGCGCTGCTGCTCGGCGCCTTCCGGCTGGCCAACCGGGGCCCGATGTCACCCCCGACCCATGGCTTCTGGCTGCTGATGTTCGTCGCCGGCGCCGGGTCGAGCGGGCTGAATCACTCCACCCAGTGGGCCTACAGCAACAGCCTCATGCCCATCGCCCTGTTCGCCGCGTGCCTCATCCCGCTCGCCGCGCGCGACCTGATGACCCACCGCGAAGGCTGGCGCCCGCGCTTCGCCGCGCTGGTGCCGATGGCCGTCCTCGTGCAGCTCGTCGCCTGGATCTACGATCCTATCGCCCAGGCCCCCAGCGCGGCCGACGAGGCGGCCCTCGCCCGGCTCGACGCCCGGCTGGCGCAGGTCGAGGGCCCGATCTTCTTCCCCGCGCACCCGCTCTACAGCTGGCACCGCGACGGCCGGGTGCACACCCACCAGATGGGGATCCAGGACGTCGCGTTCATGGGCGGCGTGCGCGACCTGAGCCCGCGGCTGCGGGCGAAGACCTGGGCCGCGGTGGTCGTCGACGAGCGCAACCGGGTGCCGGGGCTGGCCCGCAGCTACTACGTCGGCGAGCGCTTCCGCTACGCGGGCGACGCGCTGAAGACCAAGACCGGCTTCCTGGTGCGGCCGGGCGTGCTGTGGCTGGCCCAGGATCCCACCGAGCGGCGCCTCGCCGAGGGGCTGACCGCCAACTTCGAGGGCCGGACATGGCTCGGCTGGCAGGTCGGGGGCGACGCGTTCGGCGCGGCCCCCTCGACCCGCGGGCTCCAGGGCCGGCAGGGGCGGGCGGCGGCGTGGTCCAGCCGGGAGGGGACCGGCGCGCTGACCTCGATCCCGTTCACCGTCACCGCCGACCGCCTGACGCTGCTGGTCGCCGGGCAGGGCAGAGTCGAGGTGACCGTCGAGCAGGCGGGGCGGGTCATCGCCCGCCACCGGCCCCGGGGCGGCCGGCGGGCGAAGATGAAGCGGGTGTCGCTGGACGTGGCGGCCGCGCGGGGCGCGGCGGTGGTGGTGAAGGTGCACGACCGTGATCCGAAGGGCCGCGTCGCCATCGACGACCTGCGCCTCGTCGACTGATCACTCGACCCCGAGCGCCTCGGGATCGTCGGCGTCGATGACCCGCCGGGCGACGCCATACGAGAAGCCCCGCCGGCCGAGCGCCGCCAGATCCTTCTCCCGCCGCTCGGCCCGCCGCTCGGCGCTGCGCTGAAAAGGCCCCAGCCGCCGCCGCCGGGCGTAGCGCACCGCCGCCTCCAGATCGGGATCACCCGCCGCCTCGGCCACGGCCGCCAGCGCCGCGGCGGTGTCGTCGTCGCCGACCCCTCTCTGCCGCAGCTTCTGCCGGATGCCCCGCTGGGACTGCCCCCGCCGGTGCAGGCTCTCGGCCAGCGCCCGGGCGTACCGCCGATCGTCGAGCAGCGGCCCCCCGTCCAGCGCGGCGATGACCGCCTCGGCGGCGTCGAGCAGCGGCCCCTTGTCGTCGCCGTAGTGCCGCGCCGAGCGCCGGATCTTGCGCCGCATCACCCGCCGCAGGTGGGCCACCGAGCACGGGAAGCGCTGCAAGTGCGCCACCGCGACCCGCCGCAGGTCGTGGGCCGCCATGCGCCGGGGCTGGCGCTCACGGCGCTCGCCCGATGAACGATCACGCTCCCTCATGCCCGGGCGACCCTACCACGCGCCGCGCAGCGCGACCCCGTTGCCCGCGGGCACCCACCGCACGGCGGTGTCGGTGCTCGGCTGGCCCGCAGCCCAGATCACGCCCGCGATGAGGGCCGCGCCGCCGACCCCGATCAGTCCGTAGCCCAGCACTCGAGCGGTCTCGCCGGAGTCCAGCGCGTCCTCGGCCTGCCCCCGCAGCCGCTCGGCGTCGCCCGGCGCGGTGGCCGCTTCATAGTCGGTGTGCAGCGCGGAGGCGTCGTCGAACTGCGCGCTCGCGATGCCCAACGAGATGCCCCCGCCGACCGCCACGAGCCCCCCGGCGATCATCATGACCAGCGGCGCAGCGGATGGCGACGTCGGCTCGATGTACCCGGCGATCCCCGGGCCGCCGTCCGGTGGCCGCTCGGCCCTTTCGGGGGGATTCACCCTGGCGCTCGATGGCGGAGGGGGGAACGCCAGCTCGATCGGGGCCACCTCACCGGGCGCCAGTCGCACCGAGCGCCGCGCGGTCCGGCCGTCCACGGTGACCCCGCTCACCGTGAGCAGACCGGCCGCGACCCGGGTCACGGTCGCCGGGCAGGGCCACGTCCGACCCGGCATCGACGTGACGCGCACCTCGGCGCCGGCCCCGTCGCACGACACCGCGAGGGCGCCGAACCAGCGCTCCTCGACCTCGGCGATCCGCTGGTCGACGCGGGCCAGCAGATCGGGTCGCACACCCGCCATGTCGCGGATCGACTCGAAGACCTCCAACGCCGACTTCGGGCGCTCGAGCGCTTGCAGGCAGCGACCGATGTTGTAGCGCACGCCGGCCCGATCGGCGGCGTGGGGCTCGCCCGCGCGGAACTTCGCCAGCGCCTCTGCGACCCGCCCCGCGCGGTAGTGCACCACCGCTTGCGCGATCAATCGCTCGGACTCGGCTCGCTCGGCCGGCGTCTGGGCGCCGACGGGCGCCGGCAGCATCAGGGCCAGCAGCAACGGCACGCAGCGGCGCCACGGCGTACGGGGGGGTTCCATCGTCTCGGATGCCATATGACTCCCGGCGGCTCGCATCGTCTATCGTCCCTTGCCCGGCGCCTCGTCGAGCAGCGGCATCGACGGGGCGGGCTCGTCGCGCGCTCGGCCGGGCGCCTCGTCGAGCAGGATGGTGGTCGAGCCTGCCGTCTCGGTGGGCTCGGCCTTCGGCGTCTCCGGCGGGGGCTTCGCGGGGAACCTCGCCGTCGGCTGCGCGGTGGGCTTTCGGCGGGGCCCGGCCCGGCCCGATCGCGTCGGCTTCGGGGTCCGTGCCGAGCGCCCGCGCCGTGTCGCAGGCGCCGCCGGGCGGGGGGGCTCGGCGGCCACCGCGGGCTTCGGCTTGGCTTCGGGCTCGGAGGGCGCTTCGGCATCCGGCGGGATCGGGGTGGCGTCCGGTGGCGAGTGCGCGCCGGTGGGGCCAGCGTCGGGGATCTCGAGAGCGACGTCGGATGCAACGGTCTGCACTGCGGTCGGCTCGACGTTGTCTCCGTCCACCGCCGCGGCGTCCGACGGGTCGCCGCCCAGAGGTGCCGAGGTGAGCGCGACGAGCAGGAGGACGAAGGTCGCCAGGATGCCGATGAGCGCCGGGATCCGGCTGGACCGCCGCCGGCTCGTGGACGCGGCGGGGAGCGCCCGGCCATCGACGACGCCGGCCGCGGCTTCCAGCGAGTCGCCGGATGGCGCGGGCGGGGGGTCGTCACTCGAGGTCGAGCGCGCAGCGACCTGGACCGGCCGGGTCCGTCGGGGTGGCAGGTGCTGCACGAACGGCGCCGCCTCGGGCGCGGGCACCCGGGGCACATCCGGCACATCGACCGGGGTCGGCGTGATGAGAGTCGAAGCGGGGTCGACGACCGAAGAGCGGCTCGGGGCCGGTGGTGGGGGCGCCTCGACGGCCGCCTCGGGTGTCGGCGGCAGGCCCCCGTCATCGGCAGCTCCCGGCGCGACGGCGCCCTCCAGAGCGGCCAGCATGGCCTCGACGTCGGGGAAGCGATCCTCGGGCGCCTTGTTCAGCGCGCGCGCGACGAGCGCGTCGAGCGCGGGGGGCACCGGGCGGAACGCGGACACCCGCGGCGCCGGGGTCGCGTGGTGGGCTGCCAGCACCTCGAAGCTCGTCCGCCCGATGAACGGCAGCCGCCCGGTCAGCATCTGGAAGAGCATCACGCCCAGCGCATACTGATCGGTGGCCGGCCCCACCCCCCGGGCCACCGCCTGCTCGGGCGACATGTAATACGGCGTGCCGGTGAGCACCCCGCTGCGGGTCTTGAAGTCGACGCCCTCGTCGTCGATCGCCCGGGCGAGCCCGAAGTCGAGCAGCTTGTAGAGCCGCCCGCCGAGGGGGGAGTCGGTCGCCATCACGTTGGACGGCTTGAGATCGCGGTGCATGATGCCGAGCTGATGGGCCGCTTGCAGCGCGCGCAGGATGTCCCGCGCGATGCGGGCGGTGTGCTCGATCGAGAGCGGGGCCCGGTCGCGGATGATCTGCGCCAGCTCGACGCCGTCGATGTACTCCAGCGCGATGTAGGTGG
Source organism: bacterium (assembly GCA_030426085.1). Classification (GTDB taxonomy): domain Bacteria; phylum Myxococcota_A; class Bradymonadia; order UBA7976; family UBA1532; genus JACKDM01. Next base: position 29,882 of record JAUHYW010000096.1, read on the forward strand.
TGCCGTCGGGATCGACGCCGTAGTCGATCACCCCGACGACCAGGGGGTGGTTGAGCCGGGCGGCGGCTCGGGCCTCGCGCAGGAAGCGATCCCGCGCGTCCGGCCGATCGATGTGCTCCCGGGCGAGGATCTTGAGCGCGACGAGTCGATCGAGCGGCTTCTGGTTCGCCGCGTAGACCGAGCCGAAGCCCCCGCGCCCCAGCAGGTGCAGGACTTCGAATCGACCGCCGACCACCCGGCCGGGCTCGAAGACGGCGCTCAATGCTGCCCTGCCGGTGCGTTCATCGAGTCAACCTCACCACGGGCCGCCCGGGAACTCAACCGTCATCGATCGCATTGATGGGTCACCGCTTCACGCCGATGACGGGGGGTGTCCGGCAACCGCCGGAGCCGTCAGCCCTCCTCGCTGCGGGGCAGCGGCCGCAGGGGCCGGGGCGCCGGCGACTCGGCGGCGCCCTCGCCCGGGGCCTGCTCGGCCGCTCCGGCGGGGTCGGCCGCCGCCTCGCCCCCGTCGGCGTCCAGCCCGTCGATCGCCTCGCCGACATCGCCCGGATCATCCCCGGCGCCGTCCGGCGCGCCCTCGGCGTCCCCCGGCCCGTCGTCCAGGCTCACCCCGTCGCCCCGGCGGCGCCCGGCGAGCAGATCGGCCATGCGCTGATCCTGATCGCGGATCGCCCGCAGCAGACCGTCCCGCTTCTCGACGTCCTCCAGCCGCCAGTAGCGGCCGAGCACGTGGGCCACCGCCGCGCACAGCGCGTGCTGCATGCGGCCGAACGCCTCGTTGACCTCGTCGATGGTGATCAGATCGTCGGGGGTGAGCGCCACCCGGTAGGCCGGCAGGACCTCGCCCAGATCCTCCAGCAGCCCGGCGATGCGCAGGGCCCGGCACCACGCGGCGTGCTCGGTGGTCAGGTGGTGGTGGATGTACTCGGCGACGACCAGCTCCTCCTCGTAGGGCAGGCTGGTGATGGCGTAGGCCCCGTCGGGGAAGTAGGTCGCCTTGAGCTGCGCGGCCCACGCGTGGCGCTCGGGGTGGTGGGGGTAGCGGCCGGGGGCCCGCTCCAGCGCCCGGTGGATGTCGCCGAGGAAGTTGTCGACCGCCCGATCGAGCCGCTTCGCCTCGCCGTCGGAGCGGGCGACCCGCTGCAGGCGTCGGCGGGCCCGGCGGGCGATGTAGGCGTCGACCCACTCCAGACCGTACTCGCAGATGGCGATCAGCTCGTCGTCGCGCTGCGCGAGGGCGGCCGCGTGGGTGCCGATGAGTGACTGCTTGGCCCGGCCCGGTGGCTGAGCGCGCAGGTTGACGGATGACGTGTAGCCCTTGATGACCATGTGGACCTCCAGAGAGGGCTGAATTTACGTGTCGGGCCGTGCCCGATGATACGGCGAATCCCGTGGCATCAATGGATAGCGGGCGATGACCGAAACGTCAAATCAGGGAGGGGCCGCGCTGCGTCAGAAACACGCCAAACGGCCGGAACACAACGAGAATAAATCTTGTGACAAACCCGCATCGGCCGGTGGCCGGCGCGACGACCTCGGGCCGCGGGGCGGCGCCGGGCCGGTCGACGGGAGCGGCCGACCGCGGGGCCGAGGCTCGATACGGGCGTCGACCGCGGCCCGCGGAGGGGGTCGCTCGCGGACATCACGCCGCCGGCGGACGCGCCCGCCGATGTCCACTCGGGCGTCGACCCGCCGCCGGTTCGCGGCCCCACCCGCTCGACGAGGCCGGCCCCCCGCCGCGAACGGCCGCCGAGGTCTCTGCGCAGACCCGCCGGTCCACCGGAGCGATGACCCGGGTGTGCGGCGAGACGGCCCCGCCGGGGAGAGCGGCGGCCGATCCGTGCGCGGACACCGGCGGGTCTCGGAGAACGCGGGGGCGGGTGTCCGGCCAGACCCGCTCGGGGCGTAGAACGCGGGGCGGGGTGTGCGGCCAGACCCCGTCGGGGCGTAGAACGCGGGGGGGCGTGTCCGGCCAGACCCCCTCGGAGCGTAGAACGCGGGGTGGGGGTGTCCGGCCAGACCCCGTCGGGGCGTAGAACGCGGGGGCGGGTGTCCGGCCAGACCCGCTCGGGGCGTAGAACGCGGGGTGGGGGTGTCCGGCCAGACCCCGTCGGGGCGTAGAACGCGGGGTG